>JBBTFS010000139.1:29239-39782 GCA_038060705.1 Gemmatimonadota bacterium | reverse complement strand
ACCAGTGACTGGTCCGGTCACCAGTCACCAATCACCAGTTTCCGGCCACTGCTAGAACCGCGCTCCCAGCGTGATCGGGATCGTCACCATCGGCTTGTCCGCCAGCACATAGTGCACGCGGACGTCGGCGATTCCCACGAAGAACGTGAGGGGCACCTCGAGACCGCCGCCGAGGCTCACGCCTGGTTTGGTGCCCTGGCCGCTGCTGCGGTAGACAGCGATTCCGCCGAGCATGAAGGCACTGGACGCACCCTTGGGTCTGCGCGCCAGGATCGAGCCGCCGATGGACGTCATGTTCATGTTGTTCGCGCCCACCGCCGTCGCCTTCTTGTCGAAGCGCTGGTAGATGAGCTCCAGGCGGAACGAGAACGGCTGATCGGCCGCCGAGAAGTCCACGAGGCCTTCGAGCGAATACCCGGCGGCGTTCGTCTTGGACATTTGGCCGACCGGCAACGCGATGCCGCCGCCGAATCCGCCGGAGGCGCCGATGGTTGGCGATGCCGGAGGCACCATGGTTTGCTGTGCCGTGGCCGTGCCCACGCAACAGAGAGCGGCGATCACCGCGATCGAAGCAAGACGTCGCATGTGTTTCCGGTCGAGGTTAGGTGACAAACCCGCTGATCCACTCACCCACGAAGTACCCCACAATCGCCACGCCGAGCCCGACGACGAACATGTCGAGGCCGGAGCGGAAGACGCTGCGACCCGTGAACACGGAGCGTGCGGCGCCCACGAGCCAGTGCGATAGCATCGAAATCGCGAAGGAAACGACGATCGCTGTCTGTCCCTCCCACGCCAGGAAGGGAAACACGGGAATGAACGCGCCAACGGCGGTGGCGGTGCCGGTGACCCAAGCCTCGCGCATCGGCGACATCCCGGGCGCGCCGATGCCGAGTTCCTCCTGCACTTTTTCCTCGAGCATCCGCTGCGGGTCGGCCATGACCTGCGTGGCCAGCCGATGCGCGGACTCCTGGTCCATTCCTTTCGCCTGGTAGATCAGCGCGAGCTCGTCGCGTTCGATCTCGGGCATGAGTGCGATCTCATCCTTCTCCATCGCGATCTCGTGCGCATAGACCTCTTGCTGACTCTTGGCAGCCAGGTACCCGCTGCTGCTCATGGACAGCGCGTCGGCGATGAGGCCCGCGACTCCGGCAACGATCACCGTGCTGTGTTGTGCGGCGACGGAAGCGCCGATGACGCCCGCCACGAGCCCGAAGTTCGCGGTCAGCCCGTCGTTGAAGCCGTACACAACGTTCCGCAGGTATCCGCCGGACTCCGCCTGGTGCCAGGGCTCGCCGGTTCGGCCCGCGATCTTGTTGAGCGCCTCGGCGTGCTGTGCCGACTCCTTGGCCAGCGTCAACGCCTCGCCCTTTCCGTCGACGCCCGACGCCGTGTTGCGGTGCATCGAGAGGTAGGCCTTCACCTCGCGGCCTTCTTCGGCCAGCAGCATCGGGAGCAGGAAGCCAGGCCCGAAGCGGCGGCCGAGGAACGCCAGCATCCTGGTCCGAGCGGTGGGGCGGTGGCGACTGACGGCCTGGCCATGCGAGGTGAGGAGCCCGGCCCAGACCTGGACGTGGCGATCCTCCACCTGGGCCAGCTTCATGTAGATCGTCCGCTTGCCCTCGTCCGGCTCCGACTCCGCCAACACGCGGTAGAGAAATGCGGCGTCCGCCTCGTCCTGCCAGTGATGTTCGAAGGCGTGCAGGTCAGGTGCTGGGGTCAGCGTCGCGGACACGCGGTAAAGCTAACAACCGTGACCCGTGACCCGTGACCCGTGACCCGGACGAAATCTGGAAACCTTCCCAGGGCAGGGTGTGTCCCACAGCCAGAACCCCAACCGCAGGCACAGGTCCACATGTTCACCAAATGCATGATTCTCGTCCCGCTCGTGTTGGCGCTCGCCGGCGACGCCGGCGCGCAAGCGGAGGCCCGCACCTATCGCCTTGAGCCAGGCGGGCGCGCCTTCACGCTTTCCGCCAGGGCGGAAGACGGCGATCGCGCGGTCATCGGCGTCACGACATCCACTGGAAGCGCCCGCGATACGCTTGGCGTTCTCCTCAGCACGGTGGCTCTGGGCAGCCCAGCGGACAAGGCGGGAATCGAGGAAGGCAGCCGGGTGGCATCCATCAACGGCGTCAGCCTTAAACTCGCCTCGGCCGACGTGGGCGATTGGGACATGTCCAACGCCTTGGCCCGTCGCTTCACGCGTGAAATGGCAAAGCTCAAGGCTGGCGACGAAGTGGAGTTGCGGGTCTACAGCGGCGGTCAGGTCAGGACCGTCAAAGTGAAGACAGTTGCCGCGGACGACTTGTACAGGGTCACTCGCGTTGCCTCACGCACCCGCGACGACGATCGCGCCGCATTGGGCGTGTCGCTGGGCAACTCCGGCAGCAAGCGCGACACACTGGGTGTGTTGATCATGGGACTGGACGATGCGGGACCGGCAGCCAAGGCGGGTCTGGAGGAAGGCAATCGCATTCAATCCATCAACAGCGTCGACCTTCGCGTCGCTCGCGAGGATGCCGGTGACGCCTACATGGGAAGCTCCAAGGCGCGGCGCTTGCAGCGCGAGCTGGAGAAGGTGAAGGCGGGCGACGAAGTGACGCTCAAGGTGTACCAGGGCGGCGGCCGCACCCGCGACGTAAAGCTGAAGACGGTGCCGCTGTCCGACCTGCCGAACCGCGGCTTCTCCTACTTCGGAACCATGCCGATGGCGGCGCCCGTGCCCCCGATGCCGCCCTTCGAGTTCAACCTCCGGCAGAACCTGGAAGACGCCGTGCGGTCGCGCTCGCTCGAGCGGGTCGTGCCCGCGATGCAGCGGGTGATTTCGAATCGGATAATCATCTAGAGAGGAGAGAGGAGAGAGGAGAGAGGAACGATTCTCGGCGCCCTCCTCTCTCCTCTCTCCTCTCTCCTCTCTCCTCTCTCCTCTCTAGAATGCCGGCCCCATCACGATTGCGTTGAGCACCAAGCGGTCCAGTGCATGCCACCAAGCCCGGAAGAACGGCTCGTTGGCAAACAGAACGACGTGACCACTGCCGGTGGGCTCCTCGATCAGGAGCGCCGAGTTCCGGAGCAGGCGTTCCGTGTTCTCCGGCCACACCCAGCCTGCGCGCTGGACTGTGCCCGTCTTGGGAAACACCGCGACATTGGCGCCGTCTTTGGACAGGGTCAGGAATGTGGACCCGTCCAGCATCACCGTCGTCCGCGGTTCCTCGAATCCACTCGTGAGCCAGTGCGTGCGGTCCAGCACGACGTCGAAGTGCGAACCCGGTAGCGGCGCGGGCTGGGCGCTGGTCGCCGACGGACTCGTCACCGCCAGCAGGTCGTCTGCCACGAGCTTCTTCGCCGCGGCGGTGTCGGCTTTCGTGGCGCTGTCCGGTTTGGCGTCCGCGCCGACGATCTTGGCGCTGGTGAGGCCGACGTTCTCCCGGGCTGCCCAAGCCGAGGCTCCGCCCATCGTGATCAGGGTGCCACCGGCATTGACCCACGCCTTTACGCGGTCAGCGCCCTCCTTGCCCAACAGGCGGTTGAGGGTGCCGGCCGACGCGTCGGGGATGATGATGACGTTGTACTTCGCGAGGTCGCCGAAACCCAGCCAGCGTGACGCCACCGGCGTGATGGTCAGGCCGTAGCGCTGTTCCAGCACGAACCACGCCGCGCCGTACGCGGTCTGGCTCACGCCTTCGTCGCCCACCAAGGCGATAGTCGGCACCTTGAGGTCCCACATGGACTCGGATCCGATGCCAAACTGTTGCGACTCGGCGAAAGCCGTGTTGACGCCGACCACGTCCACGCCTGTTTCGCGCGCGAACTGCTCCAGGCGCGCGTGGATCGTGGAGTCGTTGCGTGTCACGCGCACGACGTACGTGCCGCGTGGAAATTTCCGTCCTCCGGTTTCCAGCGCGCGCTCGGATAGCGCCAGGCGGTAGCCGGCAGTAAGCAGGCGATACGCCAACTTCGGCGCGCCATTGCGTTCCGACGAGAACAGGTACGCGGATTTCGCGGGTCGCGCGCCCGAGATTCCACCGGAGGCGCCGGGATCGTCGGCGCGCGTGACGAGTGCGCCCGCCACCGGGCCAAGGTCTTCCGCCCAGTACGCCTCGACGCCGAACGTGACCGGCAGGGACCAAGCTGTCACGTCGTAGAACTCGTAGCCCTCGCGCGGCACGTTGGCGCCGCGACGGTAGTTGCGCTGGAACCGCTCCACCTGAAGCCGCGCGAAGGTGGTGTCGATGGTCGGCGCCGGTTCGAGGACGGAGCGCGCAACGCGTCCGTGAGGTTGCGCCAGGTCGATGACGTAGCTGCCCGCGTCGAAACGCTTCGACGACACTGCGTCGTCGGCGTAGGCGTGTGCCTTCGGCGCCGTGAAGGCCTCCGTGGCGCGCTTGATCTCAAGTCCGTTCCGCAGGAGCGTGGCCACCAGGGCGGCGGTGCGCGCGGGGTCCTTGCCGGGCACGAGCACCACCCGCTTCATCGTCATGGTGCGGCCTTCGTCCACCGCTTCGCGGCGGAACTTGGCCCAGTCCTTGACCCGCTCCGTCTTTCGCGCTGCCGTGACTTCAATCGACGCGAGCGCGGCCACGAAGTGCTTGGCGATGGCCCCGCGGAACGTGCACAGAGAACCATCCTGCCGGCGCGTCTGCACGCCCCAGCCGCAGTCGGTCTCGTACGTCATGCCGATGGCGCCGGTGAGCGATGGCCAACTGTCCCAGTAGAACGGGCCATAGAAGTCGAAGACGTCGCGCGAGTAGTACATCCAGCCGAACTGGTCGAACGCCGTGGCGTTCGCCTTTCCATAGATCTCCATCCACTTCTGGAAATCGCCTCCCAGGTTGGCGTTCATCGGCCGCGCTGTGGGGGGGAAGAAGAAGCTGTAGGTGTAGCCGTGCTGGTCCACGGCGACCATCGGGTGCCACTTCATCGCGCCGGCCAGCAGCGCCTGTGCCTCACGCTGTGTGGTGGTCATCACGTCGCGGTTCATGTCGAACCGGTAGTGGTTGTAGCGGCCCTGGACGCTCCACGGTTCGCGGTATTCGAGCGCTTCAGGCTCGGGACTGCGTACCATGATCGAGTTGTACCAAGTCGCAAAGCGCTCGTGGCCATCCGGGTTCGTACTCGGATTCAGCACGACAATGACGTTGCGCAGCGCATTCACAGTTGCTGGCTCGTTACTGGCGGCAAGCTGGTAGAGCGTCTGCATGGCGGCTTCGAAGCCCGGCGATTCGTTCCCATGCACGCTCTCGTTGATCCACACCACCGCTGGCAGGCGCGACGCCAGCGCGTCTGCGTCCGCCGCGCTCAGGGTGCGGGGGTCCGCCAGCCGGTCCAAGTCGGCGCGGATCGCGTCCAGCCGCTGGATGTTCTCCGGCGCCGACACGATGTACAGCCGCTGCACGCGGTGTTCGGTGGTGCGACCGATCTCTTCGACCCGGATCCGGTCGGGCGCAGCGGCCGCGATGGCAAGCAGTACCTTCTCCTGCCAGCCGAATTGTGTTTGCAGTCCACCCACGCGGTAACCCAGCAGCGTGTCCGGCCGTGGCACGTTGGGCCGGAACGGGCCACGCGCGTAGAATGAGAAGCCCTGATCGTCGCGAATGGAGTCGCGTGACGCGGCCACTTGGGCGTGCGTCGAGGAAGCGAACAGGACCACGAGGCAAAGTGAAGCGATACGTCGCATGTGGCGGGAATGGCTTGGGTTGGCGCTTGGTGCTTCTTAACGCGGGCGGCGCGCCCGCCGATACTGAGGGGTCATGAACCCGCTGGCAACCACCTGGCCAGAGATGCCGGCCACCCCGTCGAAGGCTTCAGTGTTCGACGATGTCTTCCGGATCGCTTTCGAGCAGTCGGCCGAAGGCATCGCGATCACGATGCCTTCGGGCGAGCACCTCCATGCCAACAAAGCGTTCTGCGATTTCGTCGGCTACTCCATCGAGGAGCTCCGCACCCGCAGGATGCTGGACCTCACGCACCCGGACGACCGTCCGCGTGCCAGCGCTGGGCGGGACCGCCTGGTACGCGGTGAGATCAGTCAGGCGAGCTGGGAGCGGCGTTTCATCCACAAATCGGGACTGACGTTTTGGGCGCTGGTGAATACCACGCTCGTGCGTGACCCGGATGGCGATCCGGCCTACTTCATCTCACAAGTCATCGACATCAGCGACCGACGGATGGCCGAGGACGCGGTGCGGGCCGCCGAGAACCGCCTGCGCGCACTCATCGGCGCGATGCGGGACGCGATTGTCGTGCTGGACCGGTCCGGCCGGTATGTGGACGTGGCGCCGAGCGCGACCGATGTGCTCCACAAAGCACCGGCCGACCTGTTGGGCCGCCGCCTGCACGACGTCTTCCCGACCGCGCAGGCCGACGCGTTTCTGGCGGGGGTGGAGCAGGCCCTGATGACGCGCGCGCCGGTCGAGATGGCGTACGACCTGGAGGTGCGCGGCGATCGGTGCTGGTTCGATTCGACGTTCCTGCCCCAGGCCGGCGATCGCGTCGTGTGGATCACGCGGGATGCCACCGCGCGCCGGCGCACCGAACAGGCGCTCCGCGAAAGCGAAGAGCAGCTCCGCCAGGCGCAGAAGATGGAAGCGGTGGGTCAACTGGCCGGGGGCATCGCCCACGACTTCAACAACCTGCTCATGGCCATCATGAGCAACGCGGAGCTGGCCGCCGGAGACGTGAGCGAGTCATCCAGCGTCGCCGGGTACGTGGACGAGATCAAGAACGCATCGCGTCGCGCACGTTCGCTGACGCAGCAGTTGCTGGCGTTCAGCCGACGGCAGATGCTGCAGCCCGTCGTGCTCGACCTCAACTCCGTGGTGACCGAGTCACAGCTCATGATCCGACGGCTCATGGGCGCCACGATCGCCATGGATGTGAAACTGAACCCGGACCTGGGCCACGTGCGTGCCGACCCGGGACAGCTGTCGCAGGTGCTCATCAATCTCGCGGTCAACGCGCGCGACGCGATGCCACAGGGCGGCCGCCTGACCATTACCTCGGCCAACGTCGATATCAGCAGTCGCGACGCGTCCAAGCCCGGCCTCAAGGAGGGGAGCTACGCGGCGCTCATCGTGCGCGATACGGGGATGGGCATGACCGAAGACGTACGCTCGCGCGTCTTCGAGCCGTTCTTCACCACCAAACCGCCGGACCAGGGCACCGGGCTTGGCCTCTCGACGGCGTACGGCATCGTGAAGCAGTCCGGAGGCTACATCGACGTCGAAAGCGCGCCGTCCGCCGGCACGACATTCACCGTGTTGCTGCCGCAGGCCGCTGAGCCGGTGTCGGCGTTGCCGCCACCGGTCGCCGTGAAGGAGCTGTCGCCGATGCGCGGCACTATCCTGCTGGTCGAGGACGAGGCGGCGGTGCGCGATGCGACTCGGCGTATGTTGGGCCGCCACGGACTCACCGTGATCGAAGCGGCGAATGGCGTGGACGCCATGGAAATCTGGGAGCGTCAGTCGCAGGCGATCGACATCGTGCTGACTGACGTTGTGATGCCATCCATGGGCGGTGCCGATCTCGTGCGCGCCTTGCGCCAACGTCAGGCAAACGTGCGCGTCGTCTTCATGTCAGGCTACACGCAGGGAGCGCTGGACCTGTCGGAGATTGACGAAACGACGACACGCTTCCTGAACAAGCCGTTCACGTACGACCAATTGCTCGCGACTCTACAGGCGCTGCTTCAGAACTCGACCTGACCGCCCATTTCGACGACGCGGTTGGGCGGAATGCCGAAGGCCTCCGTGGCCGGCCTGGCGTTCCGCTGCAGGAAGACGAACAGCTTCTTGCGCCAGCGCGACATGTCATTGAACTCAGCGTCTTCCGGCATTCGGCGCGTGTCCGGCTTGGGTCCGCCACGGGCATGATCCAGCACGAGGATGCGCTCATGGCCCAGATAGAACGTGGTTTCGTTCTGCTTGGCGCGTAGCCCCAGCTGGCGCAGGCGGTACAGGATTTCGGGGATGTCCGGGGTCTCCATGAATCCGTAGCGCGCTGTGACGCGGTGGAATCCGTGCTCGAGGCGCTCGTGCGTGAGGCGTTCCTCGGAACCCACTTCCGGAACATCCTGCGTCTGGATGGACATCAGAATGACTTGTTCGTGCAGCACTTTGTTGTGCTTCAGGTGGTGCAGCAGGACGACGGGTACTCCGTCTGGCGACGACGTCATGAACACGGCGGTGCCGGGAACGCGGTGCGGCTTCTTGCGTGCGATGTCGCCGAGGAACAGGTCGATCGGCAAGGCCCCGGCGTTCAGGATTTGCGTCAGCATGTTGCGGCCGGTCTTCCACGTCGTGAGGATGACGAAGATGAGCAGCGCGATCAGCAGCGTGACCCAGCCGCCGCTGGCAATCTTGATGGCGTTGGCCGCGAAAAGCGTCAGGTCGGCAACCAGAAACACGAGCATGAACGCGACCAACGCGAGCACCGGCCACTTCCACCGCCGCTTGGCGAGCACGGCATAGAGGATCGTTGTGATGGAGAACGCGCCCGTGACCGCGATCCCGTAGGCGGCCGTCAGGTTGTCGGCGGTCTCGAATGCGACCACCAGCAGGACGCAGCCGATCATGATCACGTAGTTGATCTCGGGCACGTAGATCTGCCCCGCCTGCTTGTACGACGTGTGGATGATGCTGAGTCGCGGTGAGTAGCCGAGCTGCATGCACTGCTGCGCCAGCGAGAACGCGCCGGAGATCATGGCCTGCGACGCGACGATCGTCGCCGCCGTGGCAATGAGCACCAGCGGGATCAGGAACTCGCGCGGCGCCAGGAGATAGAACGGGTTCACCGCAGTGGCCGGGTCTCGTAAGACCAGCGCGCCCTGGCCGTAGTAGTTGAGCAGCAGGCAGGGAAGCGCCACCGCGAACCAGGCAGCGCGGATTGGGCGTTTGCCGAAGTGACCCATGTCGGCGTACAGCGCCTCGGCACCCGTCACCGCAAGCACCACGGCGCCAAAGACGAAGAAGCCCATCCATCCGTTGTGCCGGAAAAAGAACACGGCGTGATGCGGACTCAGAGCCGAGAGAATCTGCGGCTCCCGGGCGATTTCCATTGCCCCCAGCACCGCGATCGTCACGAACCACACCAGCGTCACCGGTCCGAACAGGACACCCACACGCGCGGTGCCGAATTTCTGGACGGAAAACAGCCCGAACAACAGCGCCAAGGTGATGAACACGACCCAAGGCCCGAGATCCGGCGTCACCACCTTCAAACCCTCCACGGCACCGAGCATCGAGATGGCCGGAGTGATCATTCCGTCACCGAGCAGGAGCGCTGTACCGAACAGGGCCAGCAGCACGTAGAGCCGGCGCCGGCGATGGTCGGTGCCTTCCCGCTCGTTTTGCAGCACCAGGGCCAGCAGCGACATCATGCCACCCTCGCCCCGGTTGTCGGCACGGACGACGAGCATCAGGTATTTGACGCTCACGATGCCGATCAGCGCCCACGTGATCAGCGACAGCAGGCCGTAAATGTTGGCCTCGTTCACGGCGTACGGATGGTGGCCGACGAATCCCTCGCGGAACGCGTACAACGGGCTCGTTCCGATGTCGCCGTACACGATGCCGAGCGCCGTGAGCGACAGGATGGCGAGGCGGCGGCCCGTGGGCCGCTCCTCGGCGTGGCCACGCTGCGGGGGCAGCTGCGGCATGACCACACTGGGACGCGGCTCCCGCGACCCTGAAGACTCCAGATTTGACGGCGGCGCCTGGTCGACCAAACGGCCTCGGAAACGAAAAAACGGGTCGCGGCAGAAGAGCCACGACCCGGACGGAGAATCTACTGACCCGGCCCGGGAGTTCTAGCCGTCGCCGTTCTTCTCCAACTGCTCGAGCTCGGCGGCCGCCCTGGCCAAGGCATCGCGGATCTTCTCCAACTTGGCCTTGTCGTTGACGTTGCGCGAAGCGGTCGAGTAGGCGCTCTTCGCCACACGCCTGAAGGCGCTGTTCACTTCCATCATGGGCGTGTCGAGAAAGCCCTCCATGAACTTGGCGATGCGCTCGAAGATCGAATCGACGGTGGTGCTGTGCTCCTTGAGGTACGCAATGCCCTCCGGAGTGATCGAGTAGACCTTGCGGCCGCCCTCATCGGCATTGGCCTTGGCGTATCCGATATCCTCGAGCATGGTCAGCGTTGGGTAGACCGTGCCCGGGCTGGGCGAGTAGGCGCCACCAAAGCGGTCTTCCAGGTCCTTGATGATCTCGTAGCCGTGGCGCGGCTTTTCCTCGAGCAGGCGGAGAATGACGTACTTGAGGTCGCCCTGCTCGAAGACGCGCCCCATGCGACCGCGGTGATGCTTGCCTCGCGCGCCCCAGAACTCGGACCCGTCGAACCCGCCCCAGCCCCAACGACTACGGGCGTCCCAGCAGCCGCGGTCGCCCAGCGGAATGCCAAACGAAAAGGCTCTGAACATTGCAGTAACCTCCGATATAACGAAGATATGTTGGCGATACGATATATCTAAGTTATGTCGGAGTCAACTCCATGTTCTCGTAGCGGGGGGGGGGGTCGCAAGGCGCGCGCCTATTCGTACCGC
>JBBTFS010000139.1:27532-29229 GCA_038060705.1 Gemmatimonadota bacterium | reverse complement strand
CAACGGCGGCATCATCTGCCCACAAAGTCCGGCGGCTGCCTCTAATCTCGCCGCCTAACGACCCTTTGGATGCAAAGCCTCCATGTTCGCCGTAGCGGCGGCGGAACGCGCAAGGCGCGCGTCCTATTCGTACCGCAGCGCGGTAATTGGGTCCAAAGTGGCCGCCCTACGGGCCGGCCAAACGCCAAACAACACGCCGACCGCGGCTGAAAACGCGAAGGCCAACATGATGGCCGACGGTGACACTTGCACGTTCCACGCGAACGCTTTGCTCATCCCCATGGCGCCGCCGCTGCCGATGACGATGCCGATGATGCCGCCCAGGCAACACAGTACCACGGCCTCAATCAGGAACTGGAGCAGGATGTTGGACCGTGTGGCGCCGAGTGCCTTCCGGATTCCGATTTCGCGCGTGCGCTCGGTGACGGATACCAGCATGATGTTCATGATGCCGATGCCGCCGACGAGGAGACTCACCGCGGCAATCCCCGAGAGCAAGTAGGTGAAGACCTGCGTCGTCTCGCCGAGTGTGTTCAGGAAGTCGGCCTGGCTGCGCATCTGAAAGTCATTGGGCTGATTCGTGCGCAGGCGATGCTCTCGGCGCAGGATCTTCTGGACGGACGCCATGGCATCCGGAATCTCATCCTCGCTGTTGGCCAGAATGCTGATCGACCGCAAGCGATCGGTGCCCTGCACGCGGAACCGTGCCGTCGTGATCGGGATGAGAATCTGCTCGTCCGGATTGCCGCCCATGCCTGACTGTCCCTTGGACTGGAGCACGCCGACGACCTGGAACTGGATGCCCTTGATGCGGATGTTCTCGTCCAGGAGGCTCATGGTATCGAGCCCCATGTTGATGGCGACCGCGGGCCCGACTACCGCCACGCGTGACATCGCCTGCGTCTCCGCCGTGGTGAACATGCGGCCGCCGGCGAGCTTGTACTTACGGACCTCGAGGTAGTTGGGCGTTGTACCAACGATGGAGACGTTGGTGTTCTTGTTCATGTAGATGACCTGCTGGTTGCGCCCCATCTCGGGTTGCACCGACGTGAAGTGCTCGCCGCGCTCGATGAGCGCGTCCGCATCCTTCATTGTCAGCTTCACCTGCTGGTCCTGAATCACGACGCCCATGCCGCGCTGCTGCCCGGGATTGATGGTCAGCAGGGTAGTCCCGAGTGACGAGATGCGGGCCTTCACCGCTGACTGCGCGCCGGTGCCCAGGGCCACCATCGCGATGACAGCGGCCACGCCGATCACGATGCCGAGCATCGTGAGCATCGAGCGCAGCTTGTTGGCGCGCAACGCGCCGAGCGCTACCGCGAGAACTTCACCGAAGAGCATGGTTCGCGATCCGTGTTACGGGCGTCCGCCGCCAGGGCCGCCACCACCACCCGGCGGTCGGGCGCCGCCGGCATTCTGGTTTGAACTCATGCCCGGTACGCCGCCCATGCCCGCCCGCATGCGGTCGGTCTGCGCCTGGCGCTGGGCCTGGAGCGCGATGGCGCTCAGCAGCGCAACCTGCTCGCCCTCCTCCAGCCCGCTCACGACTTCGGTGTAGTCGAAGTTGCCGGAGCCGAGCATCACCAAGCGCGGCTCGAACGTCTTGCCTTTGGCCACGAAGACGAGTCCTTGGCGCACACGCGGACCGGCATCACCACGCTCCGTGTTCCCCATCTGGAGCTGCGGCGCCTGCGCGC
>JBBTFS010000139.1:7548-27432 GCA_038060705.1 Gemmatimonadota bacterium | reverse complement strand
CTCCTTCATGCGGCACGCTCCTGCGTTGCGGGCATCCACGCCGATGGCTGCGTAGATCTTGTTCTGCTCCTCACGGAGCGCGTTTCTGTCGGCGTCAGGCGAACGCATCTGCTCACGAACGGCGTCGAGTTTCTTGACGTCGCTGGGCTTCTTGTCCATCGCGGCCTTGATGTCTGCGCACTCCTTGTCGGACACCTCCGGCATCTGGAAGCCGCCACCCTGACCACCCTGTCCGCCTTGGCGTCCCTGAGCAGGTGCGAGGTCCACTTCGCCCGGCGATGACGTGCGATTGGCGCCGCCGCGTTGGGCGTTTCCGCCATTGGCGCCACCGTTGCCGCCGGTGCGGCCGCCCATCCCTCCGCTCATTCCGGCGCGGCCAAACTGGGCGCGAATCTGCGCCTGGACACTGTCGGGGTCGAGACCGAGCAACGGCGCGGTGGCCACGGCGTCGCGCGTGTTCTTGATGGCGTCGTTGGGCACCGCCAGCACGTTGGCTCGCATTTCGATCTGCACCTGCACTTCGCCGTTCATGCCCGGGCGGAGCGCGCCGTCGAGGTTGGTGAGCGAAACGAGTACCGGGAACAGCGTGACGCCCTGCTGCACCACGGCCTGCGGCTCGATCTTCTCGACGGTGCCTGTGAAACGGCGATCGGGGTACGCATCCACGACGACAACCGCAGGCTGGCCCGACTTGATCTGGCCGATATCGGTTTCGTTGAACTGGGCGCGCATCCGGACCTTTGTGAGGTCGGCCATCTTGATGATGGTGGTCCCGCCGCTGACGGAGCCGGTCGCGGACGCGATCACCATGCCCAGCGACACCGGTTTTTCAATAACGGTGCCGACGACGGGGGCGGTGACGGTGGCGTCTTCGAGACGCTGCTTGGCGAGGTCGAGGTTGGCGCGCTGACGGATTACCGCTGCATTGGCGTTGGCGAGGTCCAGTGCCGCCGTTTCATGTTCCTGAGCGGTGATGACCTTCTGCGCGAACATGTCGTCCGAACGCTGCTTCTGCGCCTTGGACACGCTGAGCTTTGCCTCGGCCGCGTCCAGGTCCGCCTGCGCCTGGTTGAACTGGTTCTGCACGTCGCGGGCGTCGATCTGGACGATGAGGTCCCCGACTCGCACGGACGTTCCCGTCTCGACCGGCATGCGCGTGATCAGGCCGCCGGCCTTGGACTTCACCTCGACGACGTTGATCGGTTCCACGACGCCGTTGGCTTGCGCGTCGACGACGATATCGCGGCGCGTGACCGGGGCCGTCGGAATGGTACCGGGGCGCGCCGCCGTGCGGTTGCAGGCCGGAGCGAATACGGTCGCGCCAAGCGCGACAACAAGGGCTGAACGCTTGAGGGTCATTGCAAGTCCCGGCCGATGACGGCTTCGATCTGGGCGCGCGCGATGCGGTAGTCCTGGCGTGCCTGAATCAGCGCGGCGCGGGCCTGGTTGAGCGTGGATTGTGACGTGAGTAGATCGAGCAGGGTGGAAGCGCCCAGCGTGTAGCGCTGGTTCTGGACGCGAAGGTCTTCCTGCGCGGCCAGCAGGGACGCCTGCTGGATCTGGATGCGCTCTTCCGCGGTGCGAAGGGCGCCCAGCTGTTGCACGATGTTCTGCTGCGCGAGGAGTCGTGATTCCCGCAACTGCGCGGCGGCGTTGTCGTGCGACACCCTGGCGCGGAGGACGTTGTCCTCGCGCGTGAAGTTGTTGAAGAGCGGGAAGCTGGCGCTGAACCCGAGGCTTGAACCGTACAGGAAGCGCTTGGTGGTGTCGCTACCAAAGCCGTAGGGGTCCGTGCCACTGCCGCTGTAGCCGTACGACATGGTGATGCGCGGCATGTACGTCGACTTGGAGGACCGCTCGGACGCTCTCGCGGCTGCCAAGCTCATCTCGGCTTGCTGGACGGCCGGACCCTGCAGCGCCATCAGGAACACGCCCACAGAGTCGATGGGTGCGATGGCGAAGTTGGCGGTATCCGACGGATTGGCGGTGACCATGAACGGCGTGCCCACCAGCCGCGTGAGCGTCGCACTGGCGACGCGAATGCCGTTTTGTGCCGTGAGGATCGCCAGGCGCGCGTTGCCGACCGCGATGGCCGAGCGCAGTGAGTCGGACACCGTCGCGGCGCCGGCCGTCACGCGCGCGACCGACGCGCGCATCGAGGCTTGGGCCTGTTCCAGCTGTGCCCGGGCTGATGCCTCGGACTCGCGCGCGGCCAGCACGTTGGCGTACTGCGTCTTCACCTGAAGCGCGACGCTGTATTTCACCGCCGTCTCGTTGGCCTCGGCTGCGTCAACGTCCGCATTGCGCGCGCGCAAATCCGCGAAGCGCCGCCCGCCGTCGAAGAGCTCGACGTTGGCGCTCAACCCCGCGCTGTAGTTCCAGGGGGAGTTGGAGTTGATGACCTGGTTTCGGAGCGCGTCGAAGCGCTGTGAGGCCTGTTTGTTCGAGCTGGCGCTGGCGTTGAGGCTGGGAACGAAGGAGCCGTACAGCGAACGGACCGACGACGACGTCGTGCGCAAGGTCCCGCGCGCCTGAACCGCCGCGGGGGCGTTGCGCTGCGCAAGGGTCACCGCCTCCTGGAGCGAAATCGGGCGCAGCGAGTCCACCTGCGGCAATTGCGCGCCGGCCACGGTCGCCGGAAACGCTGCGAGAGCGAAGACCCTTCCGAACATTGTTAGTTCCTGCAGGCGATGGTGTTCTTTCTGGTGGCCGCGATGGAATCACGCCGGACCTTTTCCAGACTGTCACGCCGCGCCATCTCCGCACGGCGCGTTTCGAGCTTGAGCACCTGTTCCGGCGTGAGGATGGACGACATCTGCTGGCGCGCGGTGCCGCGAATGGAATCGAGCACCGGCCGCACGGGCTTCATGACCGCGCCCATCTGGCAATTCTGGTCGTCGAGGAGCGAGTCCATGGTGATACGCTGCGCGCCCGTCAGCTCGAGATCGTCGTACATGCGCTGCCGCGGTGCCCAGCTCCTGCGCGACTTCTGGTTCCACATCTGGTCGGCGGTAAAGCCCAGCACCCCGCCCACGAGGACGGCGCCGAGGAGGAACATCATCGCCTGCTGCTTGGAACGCTGCATTGCTCGATCTCTGTTTAACGGGGTTTGGTCATCAGGTAGCGAAACGCGGCCTCGGGACCCGTGCGCATCGGCCGCACTGCGGTCTCGACTGGCAGGTTCGTGGGCGTGAGCATCGCTTCATACGCGAACTCGCGCTCCGCCTGGTACGAACGGATTATCGCGACGCTGGTGGCGAGCAACAGGATGGCGGCGGCCACGAGCGCCGGCCGCACCCAGCGATCGAGTTCGTCCCACCAGGCGATCGTCTTCGGCTCAGTGAGCCGGGAGAGGATGCGCGCCTGGAGACCGCGCCAGTAGTCGTCACCGGTGGGCGCGGCGTACACCTGCCGCAAGCCGCGGGTGATCTGCTCGTCGCCTTCGCCGTGCAGTGTCAGGTCGCTCATGAATTGCTCCGTACGTCCTTCAGCAAGCGCCGCAGCGCGGCGCGCGCATGGTGCAGGTCTGATCGAGCTGTCCCCTCGGGAATCCCGAGCATCGAGCCGATCTCGCCGTGCGTGAACCCTTCCACATCGTGCAACACAATCACCGATCGCTGCCGACCCGTGAGATGCGTCAGAGCCTCGGTCAACCGATTCCGCAGCTCGTCCGCTTCGCCCGGATCGCGAAAGGGCATGGCCACTGTTTCCGGCAGCTCATCCGCATCGCGCACCTTGCGCCGCCGGACCAGGTCCAGTGCCGCGTTGGCCACGATACGGTTGAGCCAGGCGCCGAAGGGCTGATCGGAACGGAATCGATCCAACGCGCGAAACGCGTGGAGGAATCCGTCTTGAACCGCATCCTCGGCATCCTCGTGCGAGAGAACGATTGCCCGCGCCACCGCATACGCCCGCCGATGATGCAGGCGAACCAACTCGGCGAACGCGGTCTCGCTGCCCTTTTGGGCCGCGATGACGTGATCACGCTCCGTCACACCAATCGCTGCCTCAGAACGCATCGGCAGCGTCCACTGCGACTGATACGGAATCGCGGTAGCCATTCTCTCCGAAAACAGTTGTCCTGCAAGACTTACGCACCGGTCCTCTGGTTCGTTGGGAGGTGAAAATCGGCGCGTGGAGAGACGCCGCCGACCTCAGGGATTCGTCGTGGACGGCGAGCCAGCGAGGCCCAACGACTCGGCGGACGCACGCATCGCGTCCACGACGAACTGGATGTGTTCGTCGAGTTCGACGCCCAGGTCCTGCGCGCCGTTAATGACGTCGTCACGATTCACGCCGCGAGCGAAGGCCTTGTCTTTCATCTTCTTTCTGACAGATCTCGCCTCCACTTCGTTGACACTGCGCGATGGTCGCACGAGCGCCGTTGCCGTAATGAGGCCGGTGAGTTCGTCAACAGCGAAGAGCGCCTTGGCCATCCGTGTTTCACGCGCGACGCCGCTGTAGGTGGCGTGGCCCAGGATGGCCTGGAGGATGTCTTCGGGCCAACCCTTATCGCGCAGGACGCGAACACCGTGGGCCGGATGTCCCTCCGTGGCCGAGTGTTCCGCGTTGGGGAACTTCTCGTAATCGAAGTCGTGAATCAGGCCGGCGAGACCCCAGCGCTCGGGGTCTTCGCCAAACTTCGTGGCGTAGGCGCGCATGGCGCACTCAACCGCCAACATGTGCTTCCGGAGCGAATCGCTCTGCGTGTACTCGTGCAGCAGCGCGAGCGCGTCGTCGCGTGAGGGCAGGCCGTCGGTCATACCATAGAATACGGCCGAATGGTGCCTGGTGCCTGGAAGGGCCCAGGTACCAGGTACGACTTACGGAGTGGCCGTGGCCTCAGCGTGCGAGGCGTATTTCTGGTTCGTCAGGTAGACGATTGTTCGGATGATCCCGAAGAGCACGATGGCGCCGAGGATCAAGCCCATGAACGCCGCGCGCGCATCTGCTTTGTGGTCGTGTGAACTCATAGGGAAATGGGAAACGGGAAGAGGGAAAGGGGTCGGAGGAATCTTTTATCCTTCGACGCGGACTTTGGTCATCACGTCATTCGGTTTGATCTGCTTCATGGCGTCGAGACCTTTGGTGATCTTCCCGAAGACCGTGTGCACGCCGTTGAGGTGCCGGGTGTTCGATTCGCTCAATACCATGAAGAACTGGCTGCCGCCCGTGTCCTTGCCGGCGTGGGCCATCGAGAGCGCGCCCACCTCGTGTGTTTTCTTGTTGCCGGCTGTCTCGCATTTGATCTTGTAGCCCGGTCCGCCGGTGCCGATCCGGCGATCGCCGTCCGGCAAATCGCGCGAGAACGGGTCGCCACCCTGGACGACGAAATCCGGGAGGACACGGTGGAACTTGATGCCATCGTAGTAGCCGGCGTTGGCAAGCTTCTCGAAGTTCGCGACCGTGTTCGGGGCGTCCTTGTCGTAGAGATCGGCGACGATCGTGCCGTGATTGGTCTCGAAAGTGGCGGTTTTTGGCATGGGACTAATCTAGGAAGGAGGAGGGAGGAAGGAGACAGCCTCCTGCCTTCTTCTCGCTACGTCCTCGGCTTCGCCGATGCGGAGAACTTGTAGACGCGCTCGACCTTGCAGCCGGCGAGCATCGCCGGTGAAAACGTCATCCGCGGCAACAGGGTCCTGAGGTTGCGGGGGAACCACTCGTTTGTCGTCTCGTTCACGTTGAGGGTGCTTACGATGGCCTTTCCAAGCGTGTCAACCAATACGTCCGCTTTGAATGACATCCCCTTCTTGTCGATATCCGCTTTCACGGACGCAGGCGTCGGCACGAACAGGCGCGGCCCGCTCACCAGCTTGGGCAACCGATCTACCTCGAGGTCCGGCTGGGCGGTGGCACGACGGCGCGCCTCGACACAATCACCGGGTGGGATCGGAGAGACGGTCATCGGACGCACGTTCACGACTTCCTCGGACTGGGCCACTGGCCTGGCGCACGCGGCCCCCAGTGCGCCGGCCGCGGCCCCGACGATCAACATGAGCTTCACGACTTGAGGGTGGAGGAAGGGCACATGGCCTGAACAACGCACCGGTCGCACTGCGGCCGTCGAGCGTCGCAGACGGATCGACCGTGTGAGATGAGCAGGTGCGCCAGCAGCGTCCACTGCCGGCGCGGAAACATAGTCATGAGATCCTGCTCGATCTTCACTGCGTCCTTTTCTTTCGTGAGACCCAGCCGCTGACTCAAGCGCGTGACGTGCGTGTCGACCACCACTCCTTCGTCGCGCCCAAACGCATTGCCGAGGACGACGTTGGCGGTCTTGCGGCCGACGCCGGGCAGTGCGTGGAGGTCTTCCATGGTGGCTGGCACCTCGCCGGCGTGCTGCTCGACGACCGCCGCGGCCATGCCCAGCAGGCTCCTTGTCTTGTTGTTGAAAAACCCGGTGCTCCGAATCATGGCCTGGAGTTCCGCCGGGTTGGCAACGGCCAAAGCGCGGGCGTTGGGATACTTCGCGAACAGCGCCGGAGTCACCAGGTTGACGCGCTTGTCGGTGCACTGCGCACTGAGAATGGTGGCGGCGAGCAGTTCGAATGGACTGCGATGATCGAGCGCGCAATGCGCGTCCGGATACTCCGCGGCAAGGCGGCCGAATATCTCGGGCGCGCGGGTCGAGGCCGGCGCGAGCTGCCGACCGCGGCGGGGGGCGGCGCGCTGCTTCGCGGGACGCTTCTTCGCCGCGCGTTTCTTGGGCGCGGCACGACGCTTGATCATCAGGCCCGGATCGCTACCGCACCGCGTCCACTCCGGCGGCGACATGCAACCGGTCGACGAGATCGTGCAACTGCTTCTCGGTGACGTCCAGTTCCTGCGCGGCCCCTTCCTTGTCGAGCAGGCCGGCGCGAATCGAGATCGAGACCTGGTTGATGTACCGGATCTTCGAGAGGATTTCCTCGGTGACCTTGCGCAGCTCGAAATAGCGCCGCTTCTCGGACAATGCGCGGCGATAGCGCAGCGCCAGTTCGGGGGGCGTGAGGCGCTGGGCCAGCACCAGCACCTCGTCGCGACTGCGGCCGGGCAGCGCGCCGCGATCCGGGATGGCAACCTCCGGGTCGCGCTTGTCGGCAAACCAGAGCCGCCCGACGTACTCGATGCCGTCGAACGCGATTCGGCACGACACGGACAGTTGCTTGCCGTCGTGCTCCAGATCCGCGGTGTGTGTCTGAACGATGTCGTGAAGCGCCATGCGAGACTCCGGTCTTCTTAGCTGCCAGCCGCGCGTTGCTCCCGGAGAAACGCGTCGACCGCCCCGAAAAGTGCCGCCGGTTGTTCCACGTACGGAACGTGGCCGCTCTGCTCGATCACGACGAGCCTGGCCTTCATCACGCGCGCGCATTCCTCGGACGACGCGAGCGGAATCGGATCTTGGCGACCGTGCGTAATCAACGTTGGGGCACGAATCGAAGCCAGACGGCCATCGGCCGCAAGGTCAAACTCGCCAAGGCTTTCCCATATGGACTGTTGTACCCGGGCTGACACGCGGAACGGCGTCAGGTCATGCGCCGATGCGGGGTCCGCGAAGTACGCGGAGACGCTGAGTTCGAAGATGCGCTGCCGATGCGCGTCGGGGTCCTTGGCGCGCAGCCCGGACGAGTTGAGCTCCTCGCGCTGGCGCGCGATGGCTGGTCCGTTCTGACGGCGCGCGAACTCGCGCTCGAAGACATCCCGGTGTCTCCGTGAGATGGGCGCCGGATCAATGAGCACCAACGCGCGCGGCGCCGGCAGGGACTTGTCGCGCGCGGCCTCGGCCGCATACAGCAGGGCGAGCAGTGCGCCCCACGAATATCCGACGATGGTGGGTGAGCCGAGCCCGAATTCCGCGATGACCTTGGCGAGATCATGCACTTGGGTCTTCCAGGTGATGACTTCCAGGGCGTCCGTCTTCGACCGTCCGCCGCCGCGTTGGTCGTAGAACAGCAAGTCGCGGCCGCCGTCGGCGCCGCCCAACGCGAGCATCTGCGGCAACAGGTAGTCGTGATGCGCTCCGGGCCCGCCATGGAGCACCAGCAGGGGAGCGGCGCCGGCGACACCGTAGCGCACCCAGTACAGAGGCACATCGGTGGTCGTCGTGGTGCCAAACTCGCGCGGCGCGGGAATCGGGGGCATGGAGTAACTGTACTCGGCCGCCACGCGAAGCGTGCCGGTTGAAGCGCTCTCGGCCGCGCGCGTTGCGCGCGGATTCTCAGTGGGCCACGAAGCTAGGAGCCGCGTCTTCCCAACCGGACCTTAAGCGTCAAACGCTCACTTCCCCGCACGACCACGATCTCCACCACGTCGCCGGGCTTCCGCGCGTACAACGCGTCAGAGTACGTCTGCAGGTCCACGACCGGCTTGCCCGCGAACTCGACGATGACGTCACCGGCCTTGAGCCCGCCGGAATCCGCCGGACTGCCGGCGCGCACACCGGTGAGCTTGAGCCCCTTGATCTCGGGCGACGCCATGTCCGGAATGGACCCGAGGTACACGTTGGAGCCGGCCCCGGCCGCCACGGGTGCGGGCGGTGCCCCTCGCACGAACGTCAGGCGCGTGTCGTGTCGGTCGATTTCGCGCGCGACACTTTCGGCCAGCGCGATGATTTTTGCCTCACCAGCGGCGTTGATCTTGTTCGCGTCGTCGCTGGCGCGGTGATAGTCCTCGTGCAGGTTGCTGAAGAAATGCAGCACCGGGATGTTGCGGGCGAAGAAGGAGCTGTGATCCGACGGCCCGAACCCGTCGCCCAGGCCGCGAATCGAAAGCCCGACGTGCGCGTTGGCGCTGTCCAGTACCGCGCGCATCTCCTTCGCAGTGGCGACGCCGTACACGATGAGGCTGTCGCCGCGCATGCGTCCCACCATGTCGAAGTTGAGCATGGCGACGATGCTGTCGACGGGCACCGGCGAATGGTCCACGAAATACTGCGAACCAAGCAAGCCAAGTTCCTCGCCGCTGAAATTCACGAACAGCACTGATCGCCTCATCGGCCGCGCGCTGAGCAGGCGCGCCAGTTCCAGCACCGCGGCCGATCCGGACGCGTTGTCGTCGGCGCCGTTGCGGATCGCGTCATTGGCCTCCGGGTCGAGCGCCCCCGCGGTGGAGCGGCCGAGGTGGTCGAGGTGCGCGCCGATGACCACAACCTGGTTCCGGAGCGACGCATCGGTGCCCGGCAGGTATGCGATCACGTTTTGGGACGGCAGCTCGGCCGGTCCGCCGTTGTGGGCGAGCATGGCCGAGCGAGCGGTGTAGCGCTGGAGATAGCCGGCGGCAAACGGCCGCAGGCCGAGCGCGGCGTATCGTCGCGCCGCATAGGCGGCGGCACTGTCCTGGCCCGCCGTTCCGGTGCCGCGGCCTTCGAGCCGGTCGTTGGCGAAGAACTCGATGTCGCGACGCACGCGCAAGGAATCCGGTGCCATGGTCGCGTCACCGGCGGTCGTTCCGCCAGTCGCGCAGGCGGTCAATTGAACGGTCAGCGCTACAAGCGCGGCGATCTTCGTTTTTTCCATGGGAGAATTCTAAGGCGAGTTCTGGCGGCGTGGGTGCTGCGATTCTAGCTTCACGACGTCGTCTCGCCTCTCCCGAGTGCCTCGACGCAAGGGCCACCGCACCGCATGGATCAATCTTCGACCTTCGCCCGACACTTCAGTCGCCTCGTGTGGCTGCTGATGAACGAAAGCGGCAGCGTCGATGAACAGAAGATGGCGCTGCGGGCCCTGGTGCAGGTAAGCAAAGTCGGCCTCGTTGACCTGGCGGTCGAGGAGCGGGAGTTGCGGGCCGGCGAAGCTGTCGTGCCCGGCGTGCTCACCGGCGTCCGCGATCTGGTGAGCCAGATGGTCGCCCACTCCGTGCGCACACTCCACATCGATGAGGGTACCGGGCCGGCCGACCTTCTGGGTTTGGCGCGCATCATGGCGGCGGGCGCGGTGGGCAACGACGGCGCCGCCGTGAAGCAGAAGCTTGCGGCGCTGGCGGCGACCGGTATCCGGTTCGAAGCAATCCCGGCGTCGGAGCACAGGCCCGGTGAAGCGGTCACGGCGCCGATGGAGGCTGCGGCTCAGGCACCGGCGGAAAGTCCGGCGCTTCTGGCAGCCGAGGCGGCACCGCCTGCGTCGCCGCCCGCAACAGAGCCGACGACGTCCGCCGCGCCAGCTGCGTCGGCAACAGCGGTCGCCACGGCGAATAGCGACAGGAAGATGAGTGAAGCGTCGGCGGCGCTGATGGCACAGCTGTCGGGCCGTTCAGTGACGACACTGGCGCCTGAGGAACTGCTCGCCGGACTCGAGAAGACCACGGCGGCCAACGACGTCGAGCCAACCACCAAACTGCTGGACGATCTCGTGACGCTCGCGGAGCACTCCGCGCGGATCGGGAAGCCGAAGGTGGTGGCCGAGATCCTCCAAGGCGTCACGGTCGGCCACGCCGAGCAGAAGGACGGCGAGGTGAAGGGCGCCTACGTCCTCGCCATGAGGCGGCTTTCGAAGCCGGCACTGTTGCGCGCAGTGGCCGGGCTGATCGCCAAACACCCGGAGAACAAGCAACTCGCGTACGACGTATTGCGGGCCACGGGCGAGGACGGTGCTGAAGCGCTCATCGAGCAGGTGGGCCAGGCCCGCAGCGTGGAGGAACGGAAGTCGCTGCTGGAGGTGCTGGACGAGCTCCACGATGCAGTGCCAGCACTTATCCGGATGCTGGGCGATTCACGCTGGTTCGTGGTTCGCAACGCGGCTGACCTGTTGGGTGAAATGGTCGCGACCAAGGCGGAAGACGCCCTGGTCGGGTTGCTGCGACATGCGGACGATCGCGTCCGCCGGTCAGCGACCAACGCGCTGCTCAAGCTCGGAACGCCGGACGCCGTGAAAGGCGTCTACGAGGCGGTGAATGACGAATCGCCGGAGGTGCGAATGCAGGTGGCGGCGGCGATCGCGACCCGCAAGGATTCCAGGACGTCGGCGACGTTGATTCGCGCGATCGATGGCGAGAACGACGGCGACGTGCAGTTGGCGATGATCGCGGCGCTGGGCAAGGTGGCCACGCCGGATGCGGTGCAGAAGTTGGTCAAGCTCGCGGAAGCGGAGGGCCGTCTGTTCCGGAAGAAGGACAGCGGCATGCGCGTCGCGGCCGTGATGGCCCTCGGCGAAGCGAGATCGCCCGCGGCGCTGAATGCGCTCAAGGAGCTGGCCGGGGATAAGGATCGTGATGTGCGCGAGACGGCGACGCGCGCGCTCGCCCAGATGGGCCGCTAGTCTGGGCCGCTAGCTAGTCGGGTCTACCGGGCAGCGAAGTCGGTGCTCGCGTCAACGGCGCGGCACACTTCCGCCACAAGCTCGGCCGTGCGGTCCACGTCGTCGAGGCTCACCATCTCGTTCGGCGAATGCATGTAGCGGTTGGGGATCGAGACCAGGGCGGTCGCCACGCCGTCGCGCGCGATGTGAATGGCATCCGCGTTGGTGGACGTGTCGCGCCCGACCGCATGCACCACGAACGGAATGTCCCTGGCGCGCGCGGCTGCGCGCAGCAGGTCAAAGACCACCGGTGACAGCAGCGCGCCGCGTCCCAGAACCGGTCCGGAGCCGAGCCGCTGGTCGCCGACCTCTTTCTTCTCGATGGACGGCGTGTCGGTGGCGTGGATGACGTCGACGACGATGGCCATCGCCGGACGAATCGCGTTGGCTGCCACGATGGCGCCGCCGCCCATGTAGCCGATCTCTTCCTGCGTGGTTGTCACGGCCACGACGCGGGCCGCGCCCGGGCGTGCAGCGTAGCGGCGCAGGGCCTCCAACACCGCGAACGCGCCGATTCGATCGTCGATCGAGCGCGACACCAGGCGGTTGCCGGGGAAGTCGTGCGCGTGCGCGTCAATGACGCCGGGGTCTCCCACCGCGACGCGTTTCTGCGCCTCCACTCTGTTGGCAGCGCCGATGTCGACCCAGAGATCCGGGAACTTCACCGCGTGGTCGCGTTCGGATTCCTTGATGAGGTGGATCGGCTTGCGGCCCACCACGCCAATCACGTGACCACCGTCGGCGAGCAACCGGATCCGCTGTCCCACCAGGACCTGAGGATCCCAACCGCCGATCGGAGAAATCCAGACGTAGCCGTCGTCGTCGATGTACTGCACGATGACGCCGATTTCGTCGATGTGCCCGTCGAGCAGAATCGTGGGCGATCCGCCGGGATTGATCTCCGCCATGCAGTTGCCGGCGACATCGGACCTGACATTCCTGGCGAACATCTCGGCTTCGGCGCGCCAGACGCGCGCTGCGGCAGTCTCGAAGCCGGATGGGCCGGGGGCGTCGAGCAGGCGGTGCAGGAAGGCCAAGGACTCAGGAGGAATCACGGTCGCATAACCTATTGCTCGACAGCAGCTTAGACAAATGTGACAATCGTTACGGGCGCCGGCCGATACTATCTGTAGATTGCTCGTTACCTATTAGTGCTCGTTGCTGGCGCCGACGCCTGCAGAGTTTTCATTCGTTGACCTGATGGTTGACGCAGACGAATGTCGGAGACCCCCATGGCGTTCAAGAAGGCGTTCATCCTTGGCGGCGCAATCCTGCTCGCCGCCGGCTGCAGCAGCAGCGTTACCTCACCAGTCGCCGAAGTGGAAGGCGGCGCCGCGTCTGCCGCGGTTCAGGCCAAGCCGACCAAGTCGGCGCCGCGCGTTGCGTCTCCGACGGCGGCTACTACGGCGGATAGCACGACGTGCCGCGGCGCCTATCCGGTGTCGTCCGGTTTCATCGACACGGCTTGCGCCATCGAGCAGTAGTCGAGACGGTCACCGTACAACAAAATGACCGCCGCTTTTGCGGCGGTCATTTTCTTTCGTAGACCGCTCGTCCGCCGAGGTAGGTGGCGACGACCTGTGTGCCGGCGAGCGCCTCCGGTGCGACAGTCATGATATCGCGATCGAGGATGACGAAGTCCGCCAGCTTGCCAGGCGTGAGCGATCCCATGTCGCGTTCCTGGAACGCGGCGTAGGCCGGCCACAGCGTCATGGACTTCAGTGCCTCCTCACGGGTCATGCGTTCCGCGGGGAACCAGCCACCGGCCGGCCAGTTACCGGAATCCTGCCGCGTGACCGACGAGTGGAACGTGAAGAACGGATTCACTGCTTCTACGGGGAAGTCTGTGCCGTTGGGAATCACAACGCCGGTGTTGAGGAGCGCGCGCCATGCGTATGCGCCAAGCGTGCGCGCGTAGCCCACGCGGTTGGGCGCCCAGTACATGTCGCTCGTCTGGTGCGTGGCCTGCATGGAGGGAATGACGTCCATCTGGGCGAACCGCGGGATGTCGTCGTGATGCAGGATCTGCGCGTGCTCGACGCGGAAACGGTGGTCCGATGCCGGCACTCTCGCGAACGCGGCTTCATAGGCGTCGAGCACGATGCGATTGCCCCGATCGCCGATGGCGTGGACGTTCAGCTGGAATCCTGCGCGCAGCGCGCGTTCGGCTATGTCCTGAACCCGCGCCTGCGACGTGGTGACGAGACCCGTATTGCCGGGGGAATCCGTGTACGGGTCGAGCAACGCCGCGCCGCGTGAACCGAGGGCGCCGTCCGCGACGAGCTTGATGGAGCGGATCCAGAGTCGTGAGTCATACAGCGACGACTGCGCGCCGCGGCGGAAGTACCGCGCCAGCGTCGAGTCGTCACCGCTGATCATCACGTAGTTGCGCAGGGAGTATGCGCCGGAGCGCGCGATGTCCTCATAGATGTCGATCACGGGCGAGCCGACGCCTGCATCGTGGACGCTCGTGAGGCCGTGGCGGTTGGCTTCCTTGATCGCGCCGGTAATGGCGTCGCGGATATCGTCGCGCGTGGGGGCTGGGATCTTCGAGCCTACGAGACCGGTGGCGTTGTCGACCAGCACGCCCGTGGGCTGGCCGTTCGCGTCGTGCTCGATGCGGCCGCCCGTCGGGTCTGGCGTGGAAGCGACGACGCCGGCGATGCGCATGGCGGCGGCGTTGACGAGCGATGCATGACCGTCCACGCGACCGACGAACACCGGGTGGTTTGGCACCGCGCGCGACAGGGCGTCGTGCGTGGGGAGCCGCGTGTCGGGCCAGTCATTCTGATCCCATCCGCGACCGGTGATCCAGGCCCCGGCCGGCAGTTCACGCGCCTTGGCGGCGATCCTGGCGATGACTTCCTCGTAGGTCTTCGTGCCGTCGAGGTTGACGGTGCGAAGCGCCATGCCGAGTCCGAGCAGATGGACGTGCGCGTCGGCAATGCCGGGGATGATGGCGGCGCCGGCGGCGTCCACGACGCGCGTCTGCGGGCCGCGGGTCGCCAGGGCGCCGCGCGCGGAACCGACGAACAACACCCGTCCGCCGCGGACGGCGAGCGCCTCGGCCATTGGACGGTTGTTGTCCACCGTGTAGATGCGCGCATTGGTGACGATCAGGTCCGCGGCCGCGGTTTGCGCCGCGGCGGCGAGCGGTGTCAGCGCGCAGAGCAGCGCGATTCTGGCGGAGGTCATCTACTTCTTCGGTTGAGTGAGCACGACCACATGATACGCCGCCGACCAGTCGCGCGACTGACCCGTGATGGTGGACTTCACCTGCTTGGCGACCGAATTGAGCGCTTCCATGCCATCGAGCGGAATGGACCAGCCCGCCGTCTTCTCGATGACCCGCGCGTAGACCAGCGGCTGCGGCGAGGTGACGACGAGGAGGTACGTCGTTGCGCTCGGCATCAGCGGCGGCAAGGGCGCCGTGGTGGTCGCGGACGAGCGTGATCGGGCGCGACCGGCGCTGTCGAACCGCTGCCGCTGCTGATTCGCGCGCCGAACGAGTTGTGAGTCCGATCGCGCCAGCGGCCCGGGAACGCGGAAGGCGATGTCGTGCGGCCCGGCGGAGAGCCGGTTGTTGGTGGTCGAGTCCGTGGGATAGAGCAGCGTCGCGCTGTGGCCGGGCGCGACGAGAACGAGGACCGCGTAGGCGTCCTTGTCGAGCCGCACGGACACGCTCGTCGGCGGATAGGCAGAGTCGACCGCCGTGATGTTCGGATAGTCGGGCGCGCCTTCGCCAAGGGGGCCGCCGACAGGGGCGGTCGCGCAGGCGGTTACCAGCGCGACCAGGATCGATGGGAGCAGTTGAATTCGCACGCAAAACCTCTCGGTGCTACCGTAAGACCATGACAATAACGAGAACCCTTGGACGGGCGTTGACCCTGCTTTCCGCGATCCTTTTGCTGGCGAACGCCGCGGCGGATGCGCAGGGCACCCCCGGTTCCATCGCTGGGAAAACTACAGGTTTCGAGCGTCGTGATGGTTTCATTCCGGTGTACGTCGACGCCAAGTCGGGCAAGCTGTTGCTGGAACTACCCCGGGATTCCAGCCGCGCGCTGTTGATGGTATCGCAGGCGACAGGCTTCGGTTCCAATCCCATCGGCATCGACCGCGGCGCCAGTGCGGGCAGCGATGTGGTCCGCTTCGACCGCGAGGGCGAACGCGTGATGGTCGTGCTGGAGAACTGGCGTTATCGCAGCAGCGCGGCCGCGAACAAGGACCATCAGCGCACGATCGCGGAGGGGTTTCCCGCCAGCACGATCGCGTCGCTGCCGCTATTGGCCGAGGAGCAGGGCCGCCTGCTGGTGGACGCGACCGACTTCGCCGTGCGCGACTGGACGGACGTGGCCGGCACGATGGCGCGCGCGCGGCAGGGGACGTACGCCGTGGCGCGCGACCGGTCCGGCATCAACCGCGCGCTGACGCGCGCGTTCCCGGACAACACGGAAATCGACGTCAACCTGACCTTCGCAACCAACGGCCCGCCGGGCAATGTCGTGTCACAAACGGCACCGGACGGACGCGCGTTCACGTTGCGTGCGCACGTCACGCTGTACCGCCTGCCCGATGAGACGTATGTGCCGCGCGCGTGGGATCCGCGCATCGGGTTCTTTGGAATCACCTTCCACGACTTCGCGCAGCCGGTGCAGCGCCCGCTGATCCAGCGCTGGATCGGGCGGCACAAGCTGGAACGCATGAATCCGTCCGACGCATCGTCGTCGATCAAGAATCCGATCGTGTACTACATCGATCGCGGCATCCCGGAGCCGCTGCGCACCGCCTCCGTTCAGGGTGCGAAGTTCTGGGAACAGGCCTTTGACCAGGCAGGGCTGCGCGGCGGTTTCCGGGTGGAGTTGCTGCCCGAAGGCGCCGACCCGTTGGACGCGCGGTACAACGTGGTGCAGTGGATCAACCGCAACGAGCGGGGCTGGTCCGTGGGCGGCTCGCTGGGGGATCCGCGTACCGGGCAGATCCTCAAAGGCATGGCGCGCATGGACTCCCATCGCGCGCGCACGGACTACAACATCTATGCCGCCCTGATGGGCGCCGAAGCGGCGGCCGCGGACACGGCGTTCGTGCTGGCGCGGGTGCGCCAGGTGACAGCGCACGAGATCGGGCACACGCTGGGCATGGGCCATAACTACATCGCGTCCAGCTACGAGCGCGGCTCCGTGATGGACTATCCGCCGCCGCGCGTACGGCTCAACGCTGCCGGCGAGATCGACGTCTCCGCGGCGTACACGCCCGGCCCGGGCTCGTACGACGCGTGGGCCATCCGCTGGGGCTACGGGATCTTCCCGCGCGGCGCGGAGCAGGATTCACTGAACGCGATTGCGGCTGACGGCCTGAAGAAAGGGTACCTGTACCTGTCGGACGGCGACGCGCGGCCGGAGTTCGCCAGTGATCCGCGCACGAACCTGTGGGACGACGCCGCGACGCCGGGCGAGTTCCTCAAACATCAAATGGACGTGCGGCGCGTGGCGATGCGGCGATTCGGGCTGCGGAACATCCGGCCCGGCGAACCGGTGGCGATGCTCCAGGAGCGTCTTGCGACGGTGTATTTCTTCCATCGCTTTGCACTCAACTCGCTGGCGAAGACGATTGGTGGAATGCAGTACAGCAATCCGCTGAGCGGAGACGCACAGCAGGCCACGCGGCCGATCGGTCGCGATCAGCAACTCGCGGCCCTGCGCCAGCTCGCGGCGGCGCTGAGGCCTCAGGAGCTGTCGATCCCCGATACGGTTGTCGCGCTCATGGTGCCGGGTGCCGGCACGGTATCGCCCGGCGTGGAGTTGTTCGGCACGCGGACGCGTCCTGCGTTTGACGAACTGGGCGCGGCGCGCACTTTGGCGCAGATGATCGTGGACATGACGTTGCAGCGCGAGCGCGCGGCGCGCTTGGTGCAGTTCGCGACCCGCGCGGGGCCGCAGATGACCCTGGTCGCGGTCATCGACACGCTGATCGGCGCGACCTGGGATGTTCCGGCCGCGAATCCCAAGTTTGGCGCGATTCAACGCGTGACGCAGCGCGCCCTGGCAGAGCGCCTGATTTGGCTCGCGGCGGACACGCTTGCGATGCCCGAAGTGCGCGGCATCGCGGACTTCCGGCTCAATGCGCTGCGATTGCAGGCGCGGTCGCGGAGTTCGGCCGGCACCGTGGAGGAGCGCGCGCATTGGGCGTTGCTGGCGCGCGACATCGACCGCTGGCTGGACAAGGGGGAGGTCCCGCCCACGACTCCGCCGCTCGTGGCGCCGCCGGGCGATCCGTTCGGTATACCCTGATGCGCATTCAACGCCTTGGCGTGATCGGCGCGGGGACCATGGGCGCCGGCATCGGCGCGCTCGCCGCGTCCGCGGGCGTGCCGGTGGTGCTGCTCGATGTGCCGGCCACGGACGGCGATCCGGGTTCAACGGCGAGGAAGGGACTCGATCGCCAACTCAAGTCGCGTCCGCCGGCGTTCATGGACCCGGAGCGCGCGGCGCTCATCCGCACGGGCAACACGCGGGACGATCTCAAGCTGCTGGGCGATTGCGACCTCGTGATCGAGGCGATCGTCGAGCAGCTCGGGCCCAAGAAGGATCTGTATTCGCGCCTGGAAGCCGTGTTGGCGCCACACGCGATCGTGGCGTCGAACACGTCGGGCATTCCGATGAAGTTGTTGGTCGAGGGACGCTCCAGGGGGTTCCGCGAGCGATTCCTGGGCCTGCATTTTTTCAATCCGCCGCGCTACCTGCACCTGCTCGAGATCATCGCGGCGCCCAACACGTCCGACGCCGCCATCGACGCCGCGCGCGCGTTCTGCGAGCGCACGCTCGGCAAGGGAACGATTCGCGCCAAGGACGTGCCCGGCTTCGTCGCGAATCGGCTGGGCGTGTACGGCATGGTGTTGGCGCTGCGCATGCTGGACGAGTTCGACTTCACCATCGACGAAGTGGATGCGATCACCGGTCCGGTGCTGGCGCGTGCCAAGTCCGCGACGTTCCGCACCGCCGACCTGACCGGACTCGATGTCCTGAATCACGTCGCGAGTGAACTGACGCGCGCGACCGGTGAGGATTTCGAACTGCCGGATTGGGTGAAGCAGCTGGTCACGCGCGGATCGCTGGGCGAGAAGAGCGGCGCGGGCTTCTACAGGAGGATCGGCAAGGAAATCCAGACGCTGGACCGGAAGTCGCTGGACTACGCGCCGCGAAAGCCGGTGGCATCGGCGGACCTCGATGCCATGGCGAAGCTGTCTCTGCCGGAACGCTTTGCGCGCGTTCGCGACCTCAAGGGGAAGTACGGCGACTTTGCGCGGGCATACCTCGCACGGCTCTCGCACTTCGTCCTCGAGCGCACGCCGCAGATCGCGTACGACATCCCCAGCGTGGACCGCGCCATGGAATGGGGCTACGCGTGGGAAGCAGGACCTTTCAAGCAGATGGACATGCTGGGACTGCGGTACTTGCGGTCGGCGTTCAAGGCGGCTGGGCTTTCCGAACCGCGACTGTTGTCGAAGGCATTCCCCAAGTACTACGCCAACGACGGTACCGCCGTGCTGCGTTTGAGTGGGAAGCGCGGGCCGGTGCCTCCGATCGACGGCGCCCTGTCCGTCTCGGCGATCACCGGAAAGACGCGCGTGTTGTTCTCGAACGACGATGCTCGCCTCGTGGACCTGGGCGATGGCGTGGCGTGCCTTGAGTTCCGCAGCAAGATGAACACGATCGGCGCGGGCGTGATTGCGGCGCTGCGCGAATCGCTGGCGCGCGCGGCGCGCGACGGCGTGGCCGGGCTCGTGATCGGCAACGATGATCCGCGCACGTTCACAGCCGGCGCCGATCTGTCGATGGTGGCCGCGTTGGCGGCCAAGGGCGACTGGCGGCACCTCGACACAGCGGTCGTCGAATTTCAGTCATGCTCCATGGCGATCCGGGCGGCGCCGTTCCCGGTAGTGGCCGCGCCATTCGGGCTGACGCTCGGCGGCGGCTGCGAGTTCTCGCTGCATGCCGATGCGTTGCAAGCGCACGCCGAGCTGTACATGGGGCTCGTGGAGGTTGGCGTAGGCCTGATTCCGGGCGGCGGCGGTACAAAGGAACTGCTGTTCCGCTTCACGCAGGAGCTGGCGCCGTATGACGAGGCCGATCCGTTCGACGCGGTGCGGCGCGCGTTCAAGCTCATTGCGATGGCGACCATGAGCGGTAGCGCGCTGGAGGCCCGGAAACTCGGATTCCTGCGCGAACGCGACGGAATCTCGATGAACCGCGACCTGCTCATCGCTGACGCGAAGCGCCGCGTGCTGGCACTGGCACCAGGATACGTGTCACCGACGCCGCGGACGATTCAGGCTGTGGGCGCCGAGGGCTTCGGCAATCTCCAGTACGCGGCGTGGGCGATGCGCGAGGCCGGCCAGATCACGGACTTCGAAGTCAAGCTCGCGCGCGAAGTTGCCTATGTGTTGTGCGGTGGCGACGGTCCGCCGCGCAGCGTGACCGAGCAGGACATTCTGGATCTCGAGCGCGAGTCGTTCCTGAAGTTGCTGGGCACGAAAGAAACCCAGGAGCGTATCGCTCACATGCTCAAGACCGGGAAACCTTTACGTAACTGAACCTGACTCGTGACTCGTGACTCG
>JBBTFS010000139.1:6258-7448 GCA_038060705.1 Gemmatimonadota bacterium | reverse complement strand
TGACTCGATATGCGTGAAGCCGTAATTGTCTCAGCGGTTCGAAGTGCCGTGGCGCGCGGAAAGAAGGACGGTGCCCTTGCCGGCGTTCATCCCACCGAGTTGTCGGCACGCGTGATGCGCGCGGCCATCGAGAAGGCCGGCGTCGATGCGGCCATCGTGGACGACATCTTCTGGGGCTGCGCGATGCCGGAAGCCTCGCAGGGGCTCAACGTCGCGCGGCTGTCGTCGCTCAAGGCCGGCATTCCGGTGGAGGTCCCGTCCGCCACCATCAACCGGTTCTGCTCGTCCGGCCTGCAGGCGATCGCGCTGGGCGCGCAGGAGATCATGAGTGGCATGGCAGATGTCGTGCTCGCGGGCGGCGTCGAGATGATGAGCCAGGTGCCGATGTCCGGCTATCACACGCGTCTCTCGCCCGAACTCACCGAGTCGTACATCGGGATGGGCTTCACCGCCGAGCGCGTGGCGGAGCGGTGGAAGGTGAGCCGCGATGACCAGGACGCATGGGCGCTGGCAAGCCAGCAGAAGGCGGTGCATGCGCAGCGTGAGAAGCGCTTCGATGGCCAGATCGTCCCGATACCAACGCTCAAGGTGTCGTGGCAGGGAACGAGGAAGGAGGAAACGCCCTTGGCATTCGTGCGCGACGAGCTACCGCGTGCGGAAACGACGAAGGAAGGGCTCGCCAAGCTCAAGCCGGCCTTCAAGACGAACGGCACGGTGACGGCGGGGAACGCGAGCCCGTACTCGGATGGCGCCGCGGCCCTGATCGTGATGAGCGCAGACCGCGCGAGAGAAATGAACCTCAGGCCCATGGCACGCTTCATTACGTTCGCGGCCGCTGGCGTCGAGCCGGACGTGATGGGGGTGGGTCCGCTCAAGGCCGTTCCCAAGGCGCTCAAGCGCGCGGGAATCTCGATGAACGACGTGAAGCTCATCGAGTTCAATGAAGCGTTCGCGGCGCAGGTCGTGGCGGTTGTGCGCGACCTTGGGATGCCGGCCGATCGCGTGAACGTGAACGGTGGCGCGATCGCGCTGGGTCACCCGCTGGGCGCCACGGGGGCCAAGCTCACCACGCAACTGATCCACGAACTCGGCCGTCGCGGGGGCGGCGTGGGCCTCGTCACCATGTGCATCGGCGGCGGGATGGGCGCCGCCGGGCTGTTCGAGGTGTTTGCGACTTGAATCTCCTTCGC
>JBBTFS010000139.1:0-6158 GCA_038060705.1 Gemmatimonadota bacterium | reverse complement strand
GGCGCGTCGACAACCGGGGCGCAGGATCAGGCCACGACAGTCATCCGGGCCGCGATGCTGCTCGACGGACGCGGGGTGCGCATCGCCAATGCGGCCATCGTCGTGCGGGGCGACCGGATCTCCGAGGTGCTGGTGGGTGACGCCGCGCGCACCGCCGCCAAACCCGGCACCCTGGTCGTCGACCTGGGCGCGGCGACGATCATGCCGGGACTCATCGACGGCCACGTACACGCCAACTCGTACTTCAACGCGGCCGGCCGCATCCACTCGCGCGGCGACGCCGACACGCCGGCGATGACCGCGCTCGGCATTTCCGACAACCTGCGCCGGATGTTGCTGAGTGGCGTGACCACGGCGCAGAGCATGGGCGCGTCCGAGGACGCGACGTATCGCTCGGCGATCGCGAGTGGCTCGATCGCGGGCCCGCGGCTGCTGACCTCGCTGGGCCCGATCTCGGACGCGCGACTGTCACCTGACTCCATGCGCGGGGTGATCCGGCAGCGGAAGGCAGAGGGCGCCGACGCCATCAAGATCTTCGCGTCGAAGAGCATCCGCGACGGCGGCGCCACGACCATGACCGCCGACCAGCTGGGTGCGATGTGCGGTGAAGCGAAGGCACTGGGCCTGCGCACGCTGGTGCACGCGCACAGCGCCGAGAGCATGCAACTCGCCGCGATGGCCGGATGCACGCAGATCGAGCACGGCATCTTTGCCACGCCGGAGGTGTTGAAGCTGATGGCGGAGAAGGGCACGTACTTTTCGCCGCAATGCGGACTCATCTTCCGCAACTATCTCGAGAATCGCGCCAGGTACGAGGGTAGCGGCAACTTCAATGCAGAGGGATTTGCCTCAATGCAGCGGGCAATCCCGGATGCCGCGCGAATCATCGGGCAGGCGCATGCGACCTCCGGGCTGAGAATGGTCTGGGGCACGGACGCCGTGGCGGGCGCGCACGGGCGCGAAGTGGATGACCTGATCTGCCGCGTGCGCGAAGGCAACCTGCCAGCCATGGTGGCGATCATGTCGGCCACCAGTTGGGGCGCCGAAGCGCTGGGACTCGGCAAGGAGATCGGGTCGATCGCCAAGGGGTTCCGCGCAGACATCATCGCAGTTTCGGGTGATCCATCACAACGGATCGAAGCGTTGCGCGACGTGGTGTTCGTCATGGCGGGCGGCGTGGTGCATCGCATCGAGTCGCCAGCGAATGTGTCGCGGCGCTGACTACCTCTTCCCCTTCTTTTTTCCCGCGCCAAGCTGGCCGCCGCCGTTGTCGAGCGAACGCCACAGGTACCAGCACGCGATGCTGCTGTAAGGCGTCCATTTGGCGCCGATGCGCAGGACGTCCTTCGGGCGCACTTTGCGCTTCTTGTAGTGACGCTTGATCGCGTTCTGGATGCCGAGATCCAGATCGGGCAGGACGTCGGGCCGGCCGAGCTTGAACATCAGGAACATCTGTGCGGTCCAGCGTCCGATGCCTTTTACCTGAATGAGGTGCGCAATGAGTTCGGTGTCACCCAATGTGTGGACGTGGTCCAGCGGCAGTGCGCCGCTGTCGACCTTGACCGAGAGGTCGCGCACGTAGCCGATCTTTTGCCGCGACAGCCCGACGCCGCGGAGTTCGCTGTCGGAGCGGGCAATGATGGCCATGGCGGTGGGCTCACCGTCGGGAAACAAGGCGAGAAAGCGATTGAAGATCGTGGTCGCGGCTTTCCCCGACAGCTGCTGGAACACGATCGCGCGCAGGAGCGCGTTGAGATGCGAGCCGCCGGTGCGGTTGGCCGGCCGGTACGGCCCGACCTCCGCGATTACGCGCCCCATCACAGGGTCCACGCGCTTGAGATGCGAACGCGCCCGACGCGCGACGTGCGCGAAGTCGGGCGACGTCACGGCAGCGTCACGGCAGCGTCACCCTGGCGCTAGTGCCGCGCGAAGACGCTGGTGCTGCCATCGCGGTTGAAAGCGATGACGTCATACCGGTCGACGCGGCTGCCGACTTCCATGCCTGGCGAACCGGCCGGCATGCTTGGCACAGCGATGCCCGCGATCTTCGGTTTCTCATTCAGCATGCGCTTCACATCCGCGGCCGGAACGTGTCCTTCCACTACGTAGCCGTTCACGAACGCGGTGTGGCACGTCTGGAGTCGTCCGGGAACGCGGCCCGTGGCCTTGGCGCCGCTCATGTCGGACGTGTCGCGGACGGCAACGTCAAAGCCGTGTTTCCGCATGTGATCGACCCACAGCTTGCAGCAGCCGCAGTTCGGGTCCTTGTAGACGGTGACCCGGGGCTGTGCCGGCTGGTGCGGCGGGGACGGCGCCGCAAGCAACAGGGCCGCGAGCGAGATCCCGGACAGCGCCAGCACGCGAAGCTTCGTCATCGGCGCCGTCGGTCAGCCTCTGATGCGCATGTACATCACGGCCAGCGCCACGAGGGTGACGATGACTGACGACGCGCTGACCAGGTTCTGGTACGCGGCCTCGGACATCGATCCCTTCTTTTTCATCGAATTACCTGCGAACACCACGACCAGCAACGCGGCCAGCAGGATGATGGGAACAATGAACATGAGAGCCAGGTAAAGTGGGCCGGTGCAAGAACCCTACGGACGACCTCGGAACGGCGCAAGACAATAGTACGGCACGTACGCTTCCATCGGCCAGCCGCTCCGGGTAGACTGACCCTCGTGGCGCGCCTGCTCAACTACTTCTTCCGGGGGCTGATCGTACTCGCCCCGGCCGTCGTCACGGTCTACGTCTTCTGGCTGATCATCAGCGAGGTGGACCAGTGGCTCGGCTTCGGGATTCCGGGCCTCGGCATCGCCGTCACGGTGGTGCTGATCACGCTGTTCGGGTTCCTGGCGTCCACGGTCCTGGCGCGCTACGTGCTCGGGCTTGTAGACCAGACGTTCCAGCGGCTGCCGCTCGTGCGCCTGGTGTACTCATCGACGCGCGATCTGATCGATGCCTTCGTCGGCGAAAAGCGCCGCTTCGACCGTCCAGTCATCGTGTCCACGCACTCGGACGGGGTGGAAAAGGCGTTCGGGTTCATCACGGGAGACGCGCTGGAGCACTTCGAGCTCGAGGACTACGTAACCGTGTACCTGCCGTTCTCCTACGCCCTTACCGGTGCGGTGCGGGTGTATCCGCGGGCGAACGTGCGTCCCCTGGCGGTGGACAGCGCGCAGTTGATGGCGTTCGTCGTTTCCGGTGGCGTGACCGGAATGGACGACAAGAAGCTGCCGCCTACCTGACGATCGCGTCGACCAGCATGACGCCGTCGAGCTTTTCCAGCGGCTTGACGCGGAGGATCGCGGCCAGCGTTGGCGCGATGTCCACGGTGCGCGCAAAGAGGGCGTAGCGTCCCGGCTTCACACCCGCGCCGTAGAAAATGATCGGCACCGACGCGTCCAGGTCGTACGGCAAGCCGTGCGTCGCTGTGATCGTGCCGCTCCACACGCTGTATTTCGTCAGTGTGATGACGAGCTCGACGCCGATGTTGTCCGGGATCTGGTGTGACCAGCGCCGCGCCACCGGATCCATGGCGAAGTCGGCGCGTCGGATGGCCGCCATGCGGTCCACGCGCGCGACGCCGGACACCTGCCTGGCCGCGACGGCAAACGCGCCGAGAATCGAGTCCGCGTTGAGTTTCGCCGCGGCAACCGCCGCCCGATTGATGCCGACCAGCTCGCCGTCGTAGAGAAACGCCGCGGGGTCGGCGCCCGTGGCCTGCAGCGCGGCCCGCACGGCGGCCACCTGCTCACGCAGCGAGACGCGCAGTCCCTGGTCGCCGGTGGCTTCACCGCGCTCGCGTGCCAGCTCGGGGATCGGGGAAACGCCGTGATCGCCGGTGAGGACAATGACAATGGATGCCGAGTCCCGCTGTCGGTAGAGCGAATCGAGGAACCAGCCGATGGTCTCGTCCAGCCGCAGGAAGTTCTCATGCACTTCGCGCGAATCCGGCCCGTACGAGTGACCCACGTAGTCGCTGGCCGAGAACGAGACGGCCATCACGTCCGTCTGCGGGCCGCGACCGATGCCCGTCCGGCGCAGACCTTCGAGCGCGAACAGCGCGGTGATCGAGTCCATCGTCGGTGATGTGCGGATCGCGCCGGCTGCCTGCGCCGAATCCTCTCCGAACCAGTGCGGAAACACGTTGCTGCGGCCGCGATTCTCGTACTCTACCGCGTCCGGCTCGCGGTAGACGGTCGAGTCGCGCGACAGCGTCCACGCCCGCCCGGCGTATGAATGCGGAACGCGGCGCGCGTTGAATTCCTGCACCCACGTGGGCAGCGAGTCGCGATAGTAATCGCTGGTCGTGAAAGATCCGCCGGCAGAATACCAGTAGACGTCCTGCTTGGCGAGGCCAATCGGGAGAATGGCACCGCGGTCCTTCATCGAGACGGAGAGGGCGCGGGCGCGCTTGTCCTTTGCGACGAGCCAGTCGTAGAGGGTGGTGCCCCGGAAACGAAGCGGCGACGCCCCCACTTCGTTCGGCAGCCCGACGAGAAGGTGGAAGTTCGGGTCCACAACACCGACCGAATTGGATGTGATGCCGGTACTGCGCGGAAAGCGGCCGGACAGCGGGCTGGCGTGCCCCGGCGCGGTTTCGGTGATGGCGTGGTCCTGGAATGCATAGGTGAACCACGCGCCGCGCTGCGTGAGGCGCTTGAGGCCGGATTTCAGATCAGCCCCGAAGCGCGAGGGATAGTCGCCGCGAAGCTGGTCGACCGTGATGAACACGAGAAGTTTCGGCGGAGTGGCGAGCTGCCCCAATGCCGTGCCCTCCGCGGAGGCGGTGGCCCGCATGCATCCCATAGCGACGCCAAGGCCAGCGGCGGCGGCGGCGGCGACCATGGCGGTTCGGGAAACAGAGGTGGGCAGGGACATCATTGAGGGCAGTTGGGCGTCGACGGGCAAGCGAATAATGACCGCGGTGACCATCCCTCGCCAACGGCGGCCGGTACGCCAATATTCTACCCCTCATCCCATCCGGAGTACCGTGGCCTCGAAGCGGTTCAGGGTCGTCGGGTACGTGATCGACAACATCGTCGCGCGGACAACGGTCTACTACATCGTGCTGTTCGGTGTCGCGGGCCTGTTGTCGCGCCTGCCCGCGGCGCAGGACGTGATTCGCGGTTCGATGGAGAGCCTTCTCGCCGGCGGCGGATTCTCACTGGGGATGAGCAAGTCCACTGCGCTGGAGGCCGCATCCGCGCCCATCACCGCGACCACGCTGGCGATTACGGTGGCCGCCGCCATGATCGGCGCAGTGCTGCTCGCCTTGCCAGTGGCGTGGATCTACACGCTCACGCGCGAGAAGCGCGGCTACCAGCAGTCGGTGGTGCAGACGCTCATGATCCTGCCGCCGCTCGTCGCGGGCGTGGTGGTGTTGGTCAAATACTCCGTCGCGCTGGCGTTCAGCCTTGCCGGCATCGTGGCGGCAGTGCGGTTTCGCAACACGCTCGAAGACAGCAAGGACGCCGTGTACGTGTTCCTGGCGACCGCGATCGGACTGGCCTCGGCGGTCCAGCTGCCCGTGGCCGCGGTCATTTCCGCTTTGTTCAACCTGCTGATTCTCGTTCTGTGGCTTTCGGACTTCGGCAAGCCGGCAGTGTTCGACGGGGTGCGCGCGCAGAAGCGCGTGGAGGAGACGCGCCAGCTCATGCAGCAGACGGGCAGTTTCGTGGCGATGCTCGACAGCGAGATCTTCGAGAACATGACGCCGGAGCAGCTGGAGGTCGCGGCCGACCGCGCCTGGCGCCGCCGCCGACAGCTGGACCCCAACGAACCCACCGACGACGACATGCAGCGGCGCGATGTGCTGTTGCTGATCCAGGTCCGGGACCCCGCGAGCGCGCGCGCCACGATCGAGACAGTTTTCGATGAATTCCTCAAGAAATGGCGTTACGTTGGCGTGTCACACGAGGATAGCGGGACGCATCGTATGGAATACGCTGTCACGCTGAAGAAGACCGCGCGGAGCGAAGAACTCGAAACCGCGCTCAACCTCAAGTCGGACGTCCTTTCCACGGAGTTCAAATGATTACGACGGTGCTGGGCCGCCGCGGAGCGGCGGATCTGCTGCTGCTCCTCGTGGCGGTGCCACTGCTCGCGCAGGACTCGACGGCCAAGGAGCCGAAGCCGTACAACACGCCGCCAAT
>JBBTFS010000138.1:0-8920 GCA_038060705.1 Gemmatimonadota bacterium | reverse complement strand
CGGCGTTCGCAACGCGCGCTTCATTGCCACGGCCGAGTCCGGGCAGGCGGTCGTGAACTCCTTGGTCGCGCGGACGTCGGCCGGCACGTCGTCTCGGGTGACTTTCGAAAAGCCGAGGGTGGGGAAGTAGTGCTCGGCGGTGGTGGTCAGGAGGTACAGCGCGTTGATGCCGCGCGCCTCGGCGTCGGCGATGGCGCGCGTGACCAGCGCACGCCCCACGCCCTTGCCGCGCCAGTCGGTGTGCACCGCCACTGAGCGGAGCAGCGCGTCGTCGCGGCAGATCTCCAGGCCGGCCGCGCCAACGATGTCGCCGTTCGACTCGGCGACGATGAAATCCGTGAACGACTCGCGCACACCGTCCAGCGGCAGCTGGCTGGCCGTGAGCAACCGCTCGACGGCGGGAAGGTCCCCCTGCGAAGCCGCGCGGATCCGCGCGGCAGCCGTTTCCGTTGATGGAGCGATCATTGTTCTCTCCGAAATCCAGGAACCTTAGGAACAGCAGTCGTCTGAGCAGCCGCAGGACCGCGACCCGGCCTGGGCGTGTGACTCGGCGGCTTTCGTGACGGCGGCCGCCAGCGGCAAGGGCGCCTTGCCGGGCTTGGTGGCGCGGACGAAGGCACTCATGAACTTGCCGGCGACGTCCACAGACTTCGGGTCGATGCCGGTGCCTTCCAACAGCGCCGCGGCGTCGTCGGCGTCATAGACCCGAGTCGGCTCGATGCTCGGGTTCTCGAAGCCAACGGCACTCAGCAGCGCCACGAACTCCTGGTCGTCGAGAGCGCCCGCCACGCAGCCGGTCCAGAGATCCATGCTCTGGCGCACGGTCGCCGGGATCTCGCCGTGCGTCACCACGTCGCTCACCGCGAACCGTCCACCCGGCTTGAGCACACGGAACGCCTCGGCCAGCACCCGCTTCTTGTCGCCCGAGAGGTTGATGACGCAATTGGAGATGATGACGTCCACCGAGCTCGAGGGCAGCGGAATGGACTCGATGTGGCCGCGCAGGAACTCGACGTTTGTGGCGCCAGCCTTGGCCTTGTTCTCCTGTGCCAGTGCCAACATTTCGTCGGTCATGTCGAGGCCGTAGGCTTTGCCGGTGGGTCCCACGCGCCTGGCGGAGAGGAGCACGTCGATGCCGCCGCCGGAGCCAAGGTCGAGCACGACCTCGCCGGGTTTGAGTTCCGCGAGCGCCGTGGGGTTGCCGCAGCCCAGTGAGGCGAGCAGCGCCTGTTCGGGAAGGCCCGCCGTCTGGCCAGCATCGTAGAGGTCGGCGGTGATCGGGTCCCACGTTTCGTTCGTCGATCCGCAGCAGCCGCTGGATCCTTCGCTGGGGCCGCAGCAAACGCCGGGCGCGCCTTCGGCCACGCGGTGCGCCGTGGCGCCGTAGCGGGCTGCGACGGTGGCCCGGATCTCGTCGAGTGTGATGGGGACCTGTGAGGTTGTCATGGTGGGCGAATCAAGAAACGTTGACGGATTTGAGAAAAAGAGAGGATTAGCAGCAGGAGACTTCGCGCACCGTGAGGCGGCGGCTCGTAGGCGTGAGATCGCCGACGAGTGCCTCGAGTTCGGAGAACGCTTTGCGACTGAGGTGGTAGTGGATCCAGCGGCCTTCACGGCGATCGTGCACCAGCCCAGCATCCTTGAGGACGCGCAGATGGAACGAGAGGCGCGACTGCGCCGCATCGAGCAGGTCGGTGAGGTTGCAGACGCACTGCTCGCCGTTCTGGAGCCGGCGCACGATGCCCAGGCGGGTTTCGTCCGAGAGTGCGTGGAAGAGTTCCGCGGCGCGGGACGGGTCGGGTGCAGCGGCTGCGGTTGCCATGGTCCATATTATATCAACGGAACTTGATATGTCAAGCCTGCGTACTTCTGCGCCCAATTGCGTGAAACAGATGGTGGAGATCGCCGTCCAGCGGGAGGCCCTCATTCAAGTTGGCTACGATGGAATCGTGCTCGGCACATATCGAGCGGACCTGCTGGTCGAGGGAAGGCTGATTGTCGAGGTGAAGACGGACATCGGTTTCGGGGGAGGTCCGGAGCGCCAGCTCAGGAACTATCTCCGCTGCTCCGACATTGAAGTCGGGATCCTGTTGGTGTTCGGACTCAAACCAAGGTTCAAACGTCGGTCGCTGACGCCAAGCTGGGCATCGGCGGCCGTCGCGACTCCCGAGATCAGCGCCAAAACCAGCGCCGGGGTACGGGTCAGGCGGGAACGCATTGGAGGATTACTCCAGAGGGAGACAACAACAGAGGTTACGCGGTATGCAGTGCATCCGCTGAGGTGGGTAGCTTCAAGCATGGCAGACGAAACCGCCCACGTGAAAGAGCGCGCACTCGCCGACTGGTTCCGGCAACGTGGGCGCGTGGCCATCGGGTTCAGTGGCGGGGTGGACTCGGCCTACCTGGCGGCCATCGCGGTGGAAGCGCTGGGGCCGGAAAACTGCCTCGCCCTCATCGGACGTTCAGCGTCGCTGTCGGGATCTGAGGAAGACCACGCCGTTTCGGTGGCGCGCGAAATCGGGATCCCGATCCGCGAGATCGAGACGGCCGAACTGGCCGACCCACGTTACGCCGCCAATCCCACCAATCGCTGCTACTTCTGCAAGAACACGCTGTGGCGGACGTTGGTGCCCGAGGCCCAAGCGGCCGGGTTCGAGACCGTGGTGGACGGAACGAATGCGGACGACCTCAGCGACTACCGGCCAGGTGGGCGTGCAGCTGTCGAGCAGGGCATCGGCCAGCCACTGGCCAGGGTGGGCCTGACCAAGGCAGAGATCCGTGAGCTAACCCGAAGCAGGGGCTGGACTTGGTGGGATCGGCCGGCGTCGCCCTGCCTGGCAAGCCGACTACCATATGGTATAGGGGTCACCCCGGAGCGCCTCCGACAGGTAGAGGCGGCGGAAGCGGCTCTGCGCCGTCTGGGTGTGCGCGGCAACCTACGGGTGCGGCATCACGGCGACCTGGCCCGCGTGGAAATGGACGCGGAGTTCGTAGCGCGGTATTCGTCCGGCCAGGACCTGGAGTCGCTCGTGCGGGCCGTGGCGGACGTCGGCTATGCCAAGGTGGAGGTGGACCCGCGCGGCTTCCGCTCGGGATCGCTCAACGCGCTCGAGGTGGTCGGGGGCGGTGCGACTCTTTCTGGCCATTAACCTCGCGCCGGATGTACGCGAGGACGACGACGAGTCCCCGGTGGAATCGGTGGACCTGAAGCGATGATCGGGTGTCTGCGGCGCATCGGGTGCCTGGCCGTGGTGTTCATCGCACTGTGCGTAGCGGCCTGGTTCTCGCGCGACTGGTGGTTGCCCAAGGTGGGCCTGCGGTCGGCACGACCGGTGACGACCGCGACGTGGGAGACGCCGACCGCCGCGGGAGCACGGCGCGCGGATGACGCATTCATCCAGCTCGAATCGCCGCGCGGGCCTGCGTTCGCCAACGTGTCGGCCGGGGATCTGTTGGCTTACGTCACCAAGGCCATCGGCAAGGCGGTGCCGAAGGCGGTGGACTCGATCCAAGCCTCGGTGGTGGGAGAGCGCCTGTATGTCCGCTTTCTGGTGGACGCCGACGCGATCGAGACCGACACGCCAAGTCCGATCGCGTTCCTCACAGGTCGCCAGCGGGTGACAATGGGCGGCACGCTGCGCGTCATTCGGCCGGGCTTCTCCGAGTTGCAGGTGAAGGACGTGGCCATCGGATCGCTGCGGCTGCCGCAGGCAATGATCCCAAAGGTGATCAAGCAGTTCGGCGGTGAACGGCCATCCGGACTCTCGCCGGACGGCGTGCCAGTCGAGACGCCCGACTACATTGGGGACGTTCGCATCGCCAACGGCCGGATCACCGTGTACAAGACACCATGAGCCGACGCGTTCTCATCGTCGATGACGAAGCCGGCATTCGCCAGGCGCTCGGCCAGCTGCTCGAGTTCGAGGGCTACGAGGTGCGCTCGGCCGAGAACGCCACGGACGGAATTGGCGAGTACCAGAAGTGGCGCCCGCACCTGGTGTTCCTCGACGTGAAGATGGCGGGCATCGACGGACTCGAGGCGCTCAAGCGGCTGCGCGAGATCGATCCTGCCGCCGTGGTCGTGATGGTGAGCGGCCACGCCACGATCCAAACCGCCGTGGAAGCCACACAGCGTGGCGCGTACGACATCCTGGAGAAGCCGCTCGACACGGATCGCATCCTGGTCACGCTGCGGAACGCGCTGTCGCACCTGGATCTCCACGAGGAGAATGCGCGCCTGCGCGAAGCGATCGCGTCGCGCTTCGAGATCGTCGGCAAGTCGCACGCGATCCGTGGCGTCACCGACAAGATCGAAAGAGTTGCCAAGACGACGTCGCGGGTGCTGATCACGGGCGAGAACGGCACGGGCAAGGAACTGGTGGCGCGAGCGATTCATATGAACTCGCAACGTGCCTCTGGCCAGTTCGTGGAAGTGAATTGCGCGGCGATCCCGTCCGAGTTGATCGAGAGCGAACTTTTCGGTCACCTCAAGGGGTCATTCACGGGCGCCATCGCCGATCGCGCGGGCAAGTTCGAACAGGCCAACAAAGGCACGCTCTTCCTGGACGAAGTCGGCGACATGTCGCCGGCGGCGCAGGCCAAGGTGCTGCGCGTATTGCAGGACGGTGTGGTCACCCGCATCGGCGGTGGAAAGCCGATTCAGGTGGACGTGCGTGTGCTGGCGGCGACGAACAAGGACATCGAGGCGGAAATCGCCGCCGGCCGGTTTCGCGAGGATCTCTTCTACCGGCTCAACGTCGTGCCGCTGCACGTGCCGCCGCTGCGCGAGCGGCGCGAGGACGTGCCGGGCCTGGTGGGCCACTTCCTGGATCAGCTGACGCGGAGCGGCATGCCCGCACGTACCATGACGGACGAGGCCGTGACGCGGCTCCAGAACCTCGAGTGGTCGGGCAACGTGCGCGAGTTGCGCAACACGGTGGAGCGCCTGCTGATCCTCTCGATGGGCCCGCGCATCGGCGCCGAGGACGTGGATCGTCTGGTGGGGAAGCGCGAGGCAGGCGATAGTGGGCTGGGATCGCTCACCGACTGCAAGACGTTTGAAGAATTCAAGCAAGCCGCGGAGCGCGCGTTCCTGCTGGCCAAACTGCGTCAGCACGACTGGAATGTGAGTGAGACGGCACGTGCGCTCGACATGCCGCGATCCAATCTCTACAAGAAGATCGAGCGCTATGCGCTCAACCGGGAGAGCACGTGAGCGACAAAGACTGGGACAAGTTGATGGCGAAGGTGGACAAGCAGATCGAGTCTGTGTCGGACGCGCACATATTTCCCGACAAGCCGACGGCGACGCCGGCGCAGAAGGGCGCGACCGCGGCGGCGCGTGACACGACCAGGACGTGGCCGGCCATCGTGCGACTGGTGCTGTCGGCCGCCTTGGGTATCGGGGTGCTGTTCTGGCCCTATGAGAACAGGTGCGGACTTGGCCTGTCGGGATACCTGGCGGTCGTGAGTGTTGTAGTTGCCAGTGGCGTGTGGAGTTCAGTCTGGACGTGGAAGCACAGAACCGGTCGCGCACACGCACTGTCGCTCATGCTCATCATCTGGGGCCTTGTGCTGGCCTCGGCGGAGGTATTGCCGAGGACGGGATACGCCAAGCAGAACTTGCCGTGGTCGTGCACGAAGTGAGTGAAGTGAGCTGAACAACTACAGTGGGAAACCCGACTCCCGAAACTGAACCGTGAAAACATTTCAGAACTTTACCTGTGGCGAGTGGCGCGATGCGTCGGACGGGGGGGCGTTTGAGAATCGCAACCCGGCTGATTCCTCCGATGTGATTGGTCGATTTCCACTCAGCACCAAACTCGACGTCGACCGCGCCGTTGAGTCGGCAGCCCGCGGCTTTGAGTCGTGGCGGCGCACACCGGCGCCAGCCCGCGGTGATGTCCTGAGGGCGGTCGGCGATCTCATGACACAGCGGAAAGAGGAGATCGCGAACCTGATGACCCGCGAGATGGGCAAGCCGCTGGCCGAAACGCGCGGGGACGTGCAGGAGGGCATCGACACCGCGTACTATGCCGCGAGCGAGGGGCGTCGGTTGTTCGGACACACGGTGCCCAGCGAACTGCGGAACAAATGGGCGATGAGCTGGCGCCGGCCCATCGGCGTGTGCGGACTCATCACGCCGTTCAACTTCCCGATGGCGATCCCGACATGGAAGATGTTCCCGGCGCTGACGTGCGGAAACGCGGTGATCCTCAAGCCGGCGGAGGACGTGCCGCACACGGCGACCGTGCTGGTGGAGATCCTGCTCGAGGCGGGACTGCCGCCGGACGTGATCCAGCTCGTCCACGGCGCTGGCGAGACGGTGGGAAAGGCGATCGTGGAACATCCGGGCATCCCGTTGATTTCGTTCACGGGCTCGACGGAAACGGGACGCAGCGTCGGCGAGACGTGTGGCCGGATGCACAAGCGCCTGTCGCTCGAGATGGGCGGCAAGAACGCGATGCTCGTGATGAACGACGCTAACCTGGACCTCGCGCTCGATGGCGTGCTGTGGGGCGCGTTCGGCACGACCGGTCAGCGTTGCACCGCGACGAGCCGCCTGGTGCTGCAGTCCAAGGTTCATGACGCCTTTCTCAACCGGCTCACCGAACGCGTCAACACGCTGCGGCTTGGCGACGGGCGGGCGAAGGGCACGGACGTCGGACCGATGATCAACGCCGCGGCTGTGACGAAGGCGGAGCAGTATGTCGAGATCGGGCAGCAAGAGGGCGCCAGGCTCGTGACCGGTGGTCGGAAAGCCGAGAGCCGAGAGCTGAAAGCCGGCCATTTCTTCGAGCCGACGATCTTCTCTGGCGTCAAAGCCGGCATGCGCATCGAGCAGGAAGAGATCTTTGGCCCGGTGCTGTCCGTGGTGTGCGTCGAAACGGTGGACGAGGCCTTCGCGGTGAACAACGGCGTGAAGTACGGCCTGTCGTCGTCGGTGTACACGCAGGACGTGAACGTGGCGTTCCGTGCGCTGAACGAACTCGACAACGGCATCACCTATATCAACGCGCCCACCATCGGCGCGGAGGCGCACCTGTCGTTCGGCGGCGTCAAGCAGACCGGAAACGGGCACCGAGAAGGCGGATGGGAAGTCTACGACTTCTACTCGGAGACGAAAGTCGGCTACGTGGATTTCTCCGGGACGCTCCAAAGGGCGCAGATCGACAACTACTGACGGCTCGTTTACCAGTTCAGCCGCAAGAGGGGGCGTTTGCTTTGCGGCTGGCGAGGCAGTTTATCGCCACTTGAGTCCTGAGTGCGTGCGAGTAGACTCAGTCGAGATGCAGGAAGCGCCGAGTCCAGATTCGCCCCGAATCACGCCGGAGCAGCGCAACGACGCGCTGCGCCACATCAACAGCAGACGTGGCATCGGCTTGGGTTTCCTGTGGGAATGGACCAAGATCTTCTGGATCTCCGTCGCGCTCTTCCTGGTCCTCCGCACTTTCATCGTCGAAGCGTTCAAGATCCCCAGCGGCAGCATGGAGCACACGCTGCTGGTGGGCGACTTCCTGCTCGTCAACAAGCTGGCCTACGGCGCCGAGATTCCGTTCACGCGCAAGCGGCTGCCGGCGCTGCGCGAGCCGCGTCTTGGCGACGTGATTGTGTTCGAGGCGCCCGAGGACGTGTCCAAGACGTACGTGAAGCGGCTGGTGGGCGTCCCCGGCGACACGCTCGAGATGAAGGATGGCGTGCTGTTGCGGAACGGCATCCGGCTCACGGAGCAGTACGTGTCGCACACAGCGCCCGAAGTCGATCGCGTGGAAGAACGTTTCCGCTGGCAGCGGCAGTTCGTCGTCCGGGCGGATGCAACAATCGGGTACTATCCGTCACGGAACAACTGGGGTCCGCTGGTCGTTCCTGACAAGAATTACTTCGTGCTTGGCGACAACCGCGACAACTCGAGCGACAGCCGCTACTGGGGCTTCGTGTCGGACACGCTCGTGAAGGGGCGGCCGTTTGTCATCTATTACAGCTATGCTCCAGACTCCTCGCAGAGTCTCGCGTGGTTGACGCGGATTCGCTGGGGCCGGCTTGGAGAGTTGGTTCGTTGATGTCGCTCGTCAGAACCCGCGCGGTGCCTACTGTCGGAGCGCGCGCGTGTGAGATAAATCAGTCCCGCAGCAGGCTCCACGATCTTCGCCTCACCGCCGTTCCCAGGTAGTACAATGCCCCCGGTCATCCGAAAGTCTTCGTACGAAGAAGGCTCCCTCGATCAGTATCTGCGCGACATCAGTGTGTACCCGCTGATCAATCGCGAGGAAGAAGTGCGACTGGCGCAGATGATCCGCGTCAACGACCAGGAAGCGCTCGACAAGCTCGTGCGTTCCAACCTGCGCTTCGTCGTCTCGGTGGCGAAGAAGTACCAGAACCAGGGCGTGTCGTTGGCCGACCTGATCAACGAGGGCAACCTCGGCCTCATCCGCGCCGCGCACAAGTTCGACGAGACCAAGGGCATCAAGTTCATCTCGTACGCGGTGTGGTGGATCCGTCAGGCGATTCTCCAGGCGCTGGCCGAGCAGTCGCGCATCGTGCGCGTGCCGCTGAATCGCGCGGGGACGTTGCACCGCATCGGAAAGCGTGCGTCGGCCTTGTTGCAGGAACTCGGCCGCGAGGCGACGCACGCCGAGATCGCCGAGGGGATGGAGATCACGGAAGAGGAAGTCGCGAAGACGATGTCCATCTCGCAGACGCACCTCTCGCTTGATGCCCCGATGACACCCGGCGAGGACAACAAGCTTCTCGACTACCTGCCGGACACGAACAATCTGACGCCGGACGAGCTGACGTTCGAGAAGGCGCTCACGGAGTCGATCGTGGACGCGCTGGCGCACCTCAAAGAGCGCGAGTCCAAGATTCTCAAGCTGTACTTCGGCCTCGAGGAGACCGAGCCGATGACGCTCGAGGAGATCGG
>JBBTFS010000137.1:27817-30543 GCA_038060705.1 Gemmatimonadota bacterium | reverse complement strand
CAAGGGGAAGCCGAATCTACCTGCCGTCGCGCTGTCCGCCATCCGGCTGGCTAGCGGATCCGTCCAAGTCGTGAAACGAAGACAGTTTCCGCGGCTGCCCGGCGGCGCACGATGATGCTGAGGTTGGCCGCACCGCGGCCCAAGCCGAGGGGGCCAAACGCCAAGGAGTCGCGGGTCTGGCTCAGTTCCACCCCGTGGGCGGAAGCGATGTTGCGTGTAAAGAGGACAGCCGAACCGCGCCGGACCCTTAGGGCGCCGCCGGGGCCGGCGAAATCCACGGCGACGGCGAACCGGCTGGCCAGGGCAAACTCGCGGGCAGAGCTCAGGGTCATGGCCAGATCGCCGGCCGCTGAGTGGACCGAGATTCGGTCCAACATGAGTTGGCCGTGAGGGATAGCGATAGCCATGAGGGTCCCGACGATGGTCAGGACAGTCAGGATTTCAATGACTGTCATGCCCTTTCGTCGTTTGAAGTCCTGCATTGGCCGAATCTGTGCATTCGCCCTGGAATCCAATCACCATTCTATGTCCCGCCGTACCCTCGCTTTGCTTGGGTCTTTGGGTCTCTGGCGTAGATTGTCCCAATCACCAGCCAAAGCCACTTCATGCGTCGCTTCCTGCTTCTGGCGGCTGTCGCCGCCGCCGGCCTTTCCTGTCGCGATCCTCGTGCCGAGGCCAACATTGCTCAGGCCATGCTCGATGTCGGAACGACTTTGTCGCAGATGCAGCAGGATTACGGCGAGCTGTACAACACGGTCGATTCACTGCGCAGCGTGGTTGCGCGCCAGGATACCCTGATACGGCAGTTGGCAAACCTGACCGGCCTGCCCATTCCCCCGCGCTAATTCCCGTTCACCGCGACGACAGCCATGAATATCACGATCGAGTACTGCACGGTTTGAAACTACGAACCGCGGGCCGTCAGTCTGGCGGCCGATATCAAGGGCAAGTTCAGCGATGCCGTCGTGAAGCTCGTGCCGTCGAGCGGCGGCCGGTTTGAGGTGCATCGGGATGGTGTTGCCATCTTCGAGAAGTCGAAACTCGATCGACACGCGAGGCCCGGTGAGATCATCGCGCTCATGGAACAGGGGAAATCGTAGGTCGGAAATCGGGGATCGAACCACTGGAGCAGTTCAATCTCCGATTTCCGATTCTCCATTTCCGGTCAGTCCGTGCGAATAGCGCTCTCAACCGGCGGCGGTGATGCACCCGGCCTCAATGCGGTCATTCGGGCGGCGGTCCTTTCCGCGCTCGGTCGGAGCTGGGAGGTGCTGGGCGTCAAGCGCGGATTCGCGGGCCTCCTGGGTGAGGACGACGTCGTCTCATTGACCCGAGATTCGGTGCGCGGCATCGCCCGGCTCGGCGGCACGATCCTCGGCACCACCAACCGCGGCAATCCGTGCGAATGGCCGCAGCGGCAGGCCGACGGCACATATAAGGAAGTGGACCGGTCGGGTGAGGTGATTTCGAACGCCCGCCAGATGGGCATCGACGCGCTCATCATCATCGGCGGCGATGGTACGCTCGCCATCGCGCGCGAGCTCTCAGACAAAGGCATGCGCATCGTCGGCGTGCCCAAGACAATCGACAACGATGTCGCCGGTACGGTCACCACGTTCGGCTTTGACACGGCGGTGGGTACGGCGCTGGAGGCCATCGACCGACTGCACACCACCGCGGAGAGCCACGACCGCGTCATGGTGCTTGAGGTCATGGGGCGACACGCCGGGTTCATCGCGCTGCACTCCGGGCTCGCGGGCACCGCGGACGTCGTCCTGATTCCCGAGATTCCGTTCGATCTGTCGAAGATCTGCGAGAAGATCACCGCGCGATCGCGGGCCGGGCGTCATTTTTCGATCGTGGTCGTGGCCGAGGGTGCGGTGCCCAAGGGCGGTGTGGAGTCCACGATGGGTCCCTCGATGCCGGGACAGGATCGCCGCGTCGGCGGCCTGGCGTCGCGCCTGGCGTTCGAGATCCAGCAGGTCACCGGGAAGGAGACGCGCGCGATGGTGCTGGGGCACCTGCAGCGCGGCGGCACACCTACCGGCTATGACCGGCTGCTGGCGACGCGGTTCGGTGGCGCGGCGGTGCGGGCTGTGGCCGACAAGAAATGGGGCCACATGGTGGCGCTTCAGTCGCCTCATATTGTCACGATTCCCATTGCCGATGCGTTGCGCGAAGCGAAGCGCGTGGACCCCAACCACGACGTGGTGCAGACGGCGCGGCAGGTCGGAATCAGCTTTGGCGACTAGGGAACGCGAGTGCGGCGAACGGGGTATCTTCTGGCGAGACCATGAGGCTGATTGCCGTCGTTGGACTGGGAGTCGTCGCGGCCATGTCGCCGCGGAGTGTCGTCGCGCAGGATTCGGCGGCGATGCGCAAGGTTGTGGTGCGCGATACCGGTGCGGTGCCGCTGAACGCGCGTCCGCCGGCCGGGATGTGCCGCATCTGGCTCGACGCTGTGCCCGTGGCGCAGCAGCCCGCGCCCACGGATTGCGCGTCGGCAGTGCGCAATCGCCCGCCCAAGGGTCGCGTTGTCTTTGGCGACGACTATGTGAAGACACGGGCCAAGACCGGTGCGCGCCCCCTGCCGTTCGTGAAGGGATTCGCGCCCACGAAGCCCGAGGTCAAGAAGCCGGTCCGCCGGGATACGCTCTAACGGGCGGGGACTTGACCCGCGCAATTCACGAACACTGGCTGCCGCCGGACCGCGAGGCGTTCGTGCG
>JBBTFS010000137.1:9780-27717 GCA_038060705.1 Gemmatimonadota bacterium | reverse complement strand
TGACCCGCGCAATTCACGAACACTGGCTGCCGCCGGACCGCGAGGCGTTCGTGCGCGCCGATCCGCCGACCGGTCGCGTGCTGGTGATCGCGCCCACGCGCGCGGCGTGCGAGACCATTGAGCTGGCGTTGTCGCTCCACATCGAGACGTTCCTCGAGAAACACCATGGCGAGCGCGTCCGCGAATTGGCTCGCGCGGGCCGCGGATTCGGCATCATCGCCGGCACGGGCACCGGCAAGACGCTGGCGGTCCGGCCGATCGCCGAGGAGATCCTCAAGACCAAGGCGCTCAAGGTCGGCGTGGTGAACCGTGAGCGCGAAGCCACGCCCGAGACGCCCACGTGGAACGTCATCATCATCACAACCGGCATTGCGCGCCGGTGGTTCGAGGAAGGCGACATCCTGGCGTCGGATACGCTGGTTGTGGATGAGATCCACCAAACGTCGGCGGAACTGGAGCTGTGCCTGGCGCTTGGCAAGCGCGCACGCTGCCGCTTCGTGTGGTTGTCCGCGACGGTGGATCCGACGTTTTATCGCGAGTATCTCGAGTCGGCCGACGTCCTTGAAGTCGTGGACTTCGACGAGAGCCGCGCGGCGCACGTGAAGGTGTTGCGAAAGGATCCGATCGATTTCCTGGACGCGCCGTTTCTCCAGCACGTGCGCCGCGAGAAACGTGGTGTGGCGATGTTCGTGCCCACGCGCCGCGGTGTTGAGGAAGTGGCCGCACACGTGACGCTGTACGCGCCCGGTGTCAACTCCGCGTACTACCACGGCGGCGAGCCGATCCGCATTCTCCGCCCGTTTCTCGAAGGCGGCGAGCGCAAGCCGTTCTTCCTGGCCATGACCGCCGCGGGCCAGAGCGCGCTCAACGTGCGCGGGCTGGATACCGTCGTGGTCCACGACAAGCGCTTCTACAACAACATCGATCGCGGCCGGAACGTCCTGACGCAGGAGTACCTCGGCTCCAACGAGATCCTCCAGATGGCAGGGCGCGTACACGGCCGCGTGGAAGGCGGGCGTGTCTTCATCCTGAGCGATCGCGACATCCACTTTGCGTCGCTGCGTCCCACGGCGCCGGATTTCCAACTCGCCGGCGACTCGGAGCGCGTCGCCATGACATGCGCGGCGCTGGGCGTGCGCGCGGACGAACTGGATTTGCCGGTGCCGCTGGACAAAGTGGCATACCGCCGCGCGCTGTCGTTGCTGGAAGGGCGCGGCATCGTGGAGAACGGCCGCCTCACTCCGTACGGCCGCAAGGTTGAAGCGCTGCCGGTGGAGCGCGCGTGGGCAGAACTGCTCGTCAACGCCGACGACGCGCTGGTGCCGTTCGTCGCGGTCATGGCGTCGATCGAATCGCTGCATCGCATGACGCGCGAAGAGCGCGACCTGACCAACATCATCGTGCCGGGCAGCGATCACCTCACGGCGTACAACCTGTACGCGGAAGCGTTCTCCGAAGCCGGATCGATGGGCGAGGTATATGGCCTTCCGCGGCACATGTTCGACGAGCGAGCGGTGGACGATTGGGCCGCTGAGCGCGGTGTCCTCGTGAAGTCAGTCGAGGATGCAGCGGTCGGAATGGCGAGCGTGTATCGGGCCGTGGGTCTGCCGCTGCCAGCCACCATGACGCTCGCCGGCGACCGGGCGTTGCACGCGTTCCAGGAACTGCTCGCGGCGTTTATGCCATTCACGCTCGTGATCGACGAAGAGACCATCGACGCGCAAGAGTGCCGCGTCAGCAAGACCAGCGTGTGCGGCAGCTGGGGCGCGATCGCGGGCGACGTGCGCTACTTCGCCGACAAGTTTGGCGTGCCGCGCGCATCGGTGGAGGGCACGCAAGTGCCGATGTCGCTCATCCGCAAGCACGCCAGGGAAGGCGACGCCGAGTTGATCTTCGACGGCAACTCCAAGCGGTCGCCGCTGCTGCTGCGAAAGCGCGTCACGTACCACGGCTTTGAACTGGCGCGTGAGAACGAGCCCATCGAGGACGTGCCGGCGTCACTCGTGGACCGGGCGATCGAAGCCATGGCTGACGCGGTGGCGCGCGGCGAGGCTCGGCATCCAGCGGTGAGCGCCAACGACGTGGCGATCGAGGAGATTCGCGAATCGTGGCGCCGCTCGGGCGGCCGGACGGCGAAGTTGGGGCGCGAGGAACTCGCCGCGATCTATCGGGCGCAGCTCGCGGCGCAGGGCGTTCACTCGGTGGATTCGTTCCGTCGCTCGCGGCTCACGCTCGATGCCGACGCCATCGTGCCGCGCGCCGAGCGCGAGCGGTATCTGGCCATGCCGGATACGGTCGAGATTCGCGGTCGAGCGATCGCGATCCGCTACGATGTGGAGGAGACGGCGTCAGGCCTGATTGGTGTGATCAAGCTGCAATTGCCCGAGAAGGTCGCGCGCAACCTGGCGGAGCAGGAACTCCCCGGCTTCGACCGGCCGGTGCGCTTCGTGGTGACGCGCGGCGCGCGCGGCGCGGCCCGGGCTGACACCCTCGACGCGCTGCGCGACGAGTTGGACCGGCCGTTCACACCCGAGGAGCTCGCGCAACTGGATCGCGCAAAGACCAAGGTCCGGGATGAGCGGAATCAGCGCGGCCGCGAACGCAACACGCGTGACGCGGCCCGTGAACTGCGTCATGGCCGCAAGGGCGGTCCGGCGCGCGACAAGGATCGCCGTCGCCGGCGCAAGGGTCGTTAGCGGACGTCGCGCGCAGCGAGAGGGTTGCACGGCGTAACCGAATAGGTTACAATTGTAACCATAATGGTTACAGACATCGGATCCGACCGTTCGGCCGAGGTATTGTTTGGCGCGACGCGGCGGGCGGTGCTCGCGCTCCTGTTGGGGCGTCCGGACGAGCGCTTCTACCTGCGCGAGATTCAGCGCGCCATTGGCGCCGGCATCGGCCCGGTACAGCGCGAACTCCGACAACTCGCGGACGCCGGCCTCATTCGCCGCGAGGCCCATGGCAACCAGGTCCATTTCTCCGCCAACCGCTCGGCGCCGATCTTCCCCGAGTTGCAGAGCATCGTTCAAAAGACGACGGGCACGGCGGAGGTGCTGCGAGTCAGCATGGCTGCTCTGATGAGCCAAGGGCTCGTTGACCTGGCGTTTGTGTATGGCTCGGTGGCGGCGGGCAGGCAGACGGCCGTGTCCGACGTGGACGTGCTGGTGGTGGGTGAGGCGTCGCTGGCGGACGTGGCGCCGGCGCTCAAGTCCGCCCAGTCGAAGCTGGGCCGTGAAGTGAACGCCACGGTGTACTCGCGCGCTGAACTCCGGGCAAAGGTGAAGGGCGGCTCGGCATTCCTCAAGCGCGTACTGTCAGGCCCGCGGCTTATGATTACCGGTACCGACCATGACGCTGAAAAGCTGGCTCGATAACCGGTGGATCACGGCACACACGGCCACGCTGGGGGAGATCGAGGGCCTCTTTGCCGTCGTGGACCGCGACCTCAAGGACGCGGCGGTGCCGCGATTGAGCGACGATTGGCGACTGGGGATAGCGTACAATGCCGCGTTGCAGCTGGCGACCATCGCGTTGATGGCCGAGGGGTACCGCACCGGCCGCGAGCGGCATCACGAGCGGGCCCTTCAGTCGCTGGCGTACACGGTGAAGGCCAGTACCCGGACGGTGGACTTGCTGGACTTGGTGCGGCGCAAGCGCAATCAGGCCAACTACGAGGCCGCCGGCGCCACGTCCGCCAGGGAGGCTGAGGAATTATATAAGGTGGTGGAGGAGTTGCGGTCCGACGTGGTTCGCTGGTTGAAGAAACACCACGTAGGACTGTGTCCGTCGGACGTGAAGGCCTAGTTCACCCGAAGTGGGGAATCAGCCGCGAATGACCGAACTCATTTGGGACGGCAAATACGACGACAAGGACCGCAAGCGGCGGCGAAAGGGCCGCTAGCGTCACGCAGGGAGGGGGCGTTCGCCCACGATTAGGCTGCCTTCGATGTCGGCCACGAAGCGCTCGGTTTTGAACGGCACGAACCCGCGCGCCGTGTAGTTCGGCAGCGCGTGCGGTGAGTCGAGCGTGCATGTGTGCAGCCACACGCGATTGGCGCCCAGGGCCCACGCTTCCCGCACCGCGCGCGTCAGCATTGCGCCGCCCAGTCCGCGCCCGATGAACGCGGCGGTGAGCCCGAAGTACACGACCTCCACGCTGCCGTCATTGCGGCACGCGAGTTCGAAGTACCCGGCGGACGCGTCGCCGACCATGGCTTCCCATACCGTGATTTCCGGGCGTGCGAGGTACGCCGCGAGTTCCGCATCACTCCACCTGAGGCGATCGTGCCAGAAATACTGTCCGCCCACGTCGTGATACAAGCGACGGTATGTCTCCACCCCGCACGGTGCACGCAACGCGAAGCGCGCGCTCGGCGCGTCGCGCGTGGCCGGGCGCAACTGTTCCGGCGTCGCGAGCGCCAGGTACGTGCGGGTAAGTTCGACGCTGCGCAGGACTACGGCGTCTTGACGCGCGCGCGATGCCGCGCGGCCTTGGCCCGATTGCCGCACGTGGCCATGTCGCACCAGCGGCGCGTGGCGTTCTTGGTATTGTCGTAGAACACGCGGGCGCACCGTGGATCGGCGCAGCACCGCACGCGCGCCAGCTCGCCGAGGATCAGGGCATCGGCGGCGGACTCAACAATCGGGATCATCAAGCCCGCGAACGCGTCGCCCACCGGCACGAACGATCGCGCGAACGTGCCATCGAGCCGCAGCTCGAGCCGGCGCGTGCCGGCGCTGCGGCCGAGCACGCGATTGATCTCGGCCAGGGCCTCGATGCGTACCTGCGGCGAGACACCACCGCGCTCCGCGAGACTCCGCAGCGCGGCGCGCACGCGACGTCCGTCCACCAGCGCCGCAGTGGCGCCGCTCGGCTGCTGCTGTGCGCGGCGGCGCATCATCTGCGCTCGCTCGGTGTCGAACGCCACCGCGGTCTCGAGCCACGACACGAGCGCATCGAAGTCCGCCACGGTGTCGGCATCGTGCTGGCCACCGTCCGTGTTAACGAAGTCCAGCCAAAGGCGTTCACCGACGAAGACAAACACGGTCCGCGGCGCGCGGGGTGCTACCGCGGCCGTGGCTGGCGGAATTTCCGTGGTGGATATCTGTGTCGCGGTGGTGAGCATGACGAAACTACCATACCGCGCTCCGCGAACGCGCGCCAGACGACGTGGATCACACGCGCGGGTGCGCGCGCGTCACGCCTTGACAGCGCCGGAAGCGCCTGTCGCCTGCAGGCCGCCCGACTTGGCGCGGCGTCTTGCCAATGCCTGCAAACCGTCGTATGCGGCGTACTTGTACGCATCGGACAACGCGGGATAGTTGAACACGCTCTGGATGAAATAGTCGAGCGTGCCGCCAAAGCTCATGACGGCGGCGACGAGGTGGATGAGTTCGCACGCGCCTTCGCCGACGATCGACGCGCCGAGGATCCGCTGGTCGTCGGGATCGAAGAGCAGCTTCACGAAGCCGTCGGTGTCGCCGAGAATCTGGCCGCGCGGGTTGATGCGATAGGACGAGCGGCCGACTTCGTAGGGAATCTCCTTCTGGACCAGCGCGTCCTCGGTCTCGCCGACGGTGGCGATCTCCGGCGTCGTCCACACGCCGTACGGCAGCACGTTGGACACCTGCTGCTTGTACTTGAGGTCGAACGCCTGGCACACGGCCACGCGCGCCTGCTCCATCGCGGTGGACGCGAGCGCGGGGAATCCGATCACGTCGCCGGCGGCGTAGATGCCGGGCACTGCCGTGCGGAAGGTCTTGTCGACTTCGATATAGCCACGCTTGTTGCACTTCACGCCGAGTTCTTCGAGGCCGAGCCCCTGCGTGTTGCCCACGCGGCCGGCACTGAAGAGCACGACGTCGGAGTGGAGCGTAGTGTCGTCGGACAGCGACACGCTGGCGGTGTCGCCTTCGACCTTGATCTCCTTGACCTCGACGTTGAGGTGCACGGAGATGTCGAGGCGCGCGGTGATCATGTTTCGCAGCGCGTCGCCGACCTCGGCGTCGAGGTGCGCCAGCAGGCGCGAGCGCGCGTTGATGATCGTGACATTGACCCCGAGTGCCGCGAAGATGCACGCGTACTCGCAGCCGATCACGCCGCCGCCGATGACGATCATGCGTCGCGGAATCGCCTGGAGCGTGAGCAGCGAGTCGCTGTCCACGATGATGGTGCCGTCCACGGCCACGCCGGTCGGTTGCTGCGGGTGCGAACCTGTGGCAATCAGGATTGCCTCGCCGGTGATTGTGTACGCGTCCTGACCGTAGCGCGTGACTTCGACCGTCTTGGGGTCAACGAGCTTGGCCGTTCCCTGCACGACGGTGACGTGATGGCGCTTGAAGTTCTCGTCTATGAGGCGCCACGCGCCTTCCACGACGGCGCGCTCGCGATACATGAAATCGGCGATCGTGATGTTGTGCTTCACCTTGAGGTCCACGCCGTACAGTCCCTTCTGGCGCAAGCCACTGAAGTACAGCGCTGTCTCGCGCAGGGTCTTGGACGGAATCGTGCCGGTGTTCACCGCGGCGCCGCCGGGCCTCGGGGCCTTTTCGACGACGCAGACTTTCTTTCCGAAGTAGGCCGCCTGCGCGGCGCCTTTCTCGCCGGCTGGGCCGGCGCCGATCACGACCAGATCGAAATGCTCGCTCATGAGTCGTGGTGCGGGGTGAACGCCGGCTCGTGATACCGCAGCCATCCCGACTCGCGGTCGCATACCAATTCCATCCCGGTGCCCAAAGGCAGCGACAGGTTGGGATGCTTGTGGCCCGCGGGAAAATCCATGAGCACCGGTACGCCGAGGTCGGACACCAGGTCCAGCAGGAAGTCTTCGAACTCGACCTCTTCGGAACGGTCGAGCGTGAGATGACCAAATACGACACCCGAGACGCGACTAAGCAAGCCCGACGTGCGGAGGTGCAGCAGCCGCTCGTCCGCGACAGACATCGGATCCTTTGTCTCCTCGAGGAAGAGGATCGCACCGTCCACGGGCACTTCCCACGGTGTACCTATGGACTGTTGGACGAGCGAGAGGTTACCGCCCACCAGGCGTCCGACGGCGCGCCCGGGGATCATCGTCCGGGCCACGCCGTCGCCCAGCCGGGTGTCGGGCTGTGGCTGCGTCAGTGTGGTCACAAGCGACGCCACAGTCGGCACGCGCGCGGAGAGAAGGTCGTCCAGCGTTGGGCCGTGAATGGTGCGCAGGCCCGCGACGCGCCACATCCATAAATGCAGGGCGGTCACGTCCGAATACCCCACCAGCGCCTTGGGGTGGTGGCGGAACACCTCGGGATCGAGGTACTGGAGCACGCGCACGGCGCCATAGCCTCCAGTGCCTGCGATCATTCCGTCCACCTCCGGATCGCTCCACATGGCCATGAAAGCCTCGGCCCGGCGGGTGTCCTCGCGACGGTGATACCGGCGGGGCACCAGGAGCGCAGGGTCTGTCTTCACGCGAAAGCCGGCGCGCTCCAGTGCCTGCACGCCCCGACGAACCCGCGCCTCCCTGGGCGCCGTGGACGACATGACGACGCCGATCGTGCTGCCGACTGCGAGGGCGCGTGGCCGCAGCAGCGTTGCCGGCCGTTCCGCCGCACCCGCTTTCACAGCGTCAATCGTGAGCGTCATCGTGGGCGGCATGCACCGTGGATGGTCGGTTGGCTGAGCCTCGCCGCAAGATAGTAACTGACAGGTGCGGGGTGCAGCGTTCCGCGTGCAGGGTGGACCAAAAAACGTCGCATGGACGAGCCTCGGGCTAGGTTTGGGGATGGCGACCGCCGACCCAAGTACCTACTTCCGAAAGGGTTTCGGCCTCAAGTCGGAGGTACAGGAGGAACTCACCGCCGACTACAGTGGCCGGATCGTCGACCGGATGCGGGCGGAGGACTACACCCTCACCGTCGGCGACGTCGCATTCCGGCTCGCCCGCGAATTCGGGTTCTGCTACGGGGTTGAACGGGCCGTGGAGTATGCCTACCAGACGCGCCGCAAGTTCCCGGACCGGAACATCTACCTCGTCGGCGAGATCATCCACAATCCGCACGTGAACGCGCGATTGCGCGAAATGGGCATCCGGATCCTGATGCCGAGGGACGGCCGCTTTGATTTCAGCGGTATCACGCCGGACGACGTGGTCATCCTGCCCGCGTTTGGCGTGACGATCCACGACTTCGAGCATCTCCGCGGCGTCGGCTGCATCCTGGTGGACACGACGTGCGGCTCCGTGCTGAACGTCTGGAAGCGCGTGGAGAGCTACGCGCGCGACGGCTTTACCTCGCTGATCCACGGCAAGCACTATCACGAGGAGACGCGAGCGACGGCGTCGCAGGCGCGCAAGCATCAGGGACACTACCTGGTGGTGCGCGACATGGCCGAAGTGCAGCTGGTGGTCGATTTCATCGAGGGGCGTGCGACGGCGGCGACGATGCTGGAGCAGCTGGGACACGCGGCGTCGCCGGAGTTCGACCCGGCGCGCGACCTGCGCCGCATCGGAGTGGCCAACCAGACGACGATGCTGGCGCGTGAGTCGCTGGCGATCGGCGCGGCCGTGGGCGACGCGATCGGGCGCGCGCGGGGCGAGGACGCGCACGTCAAGGACTTCCGCACATTCGACACCATCTGCAGCGCCACGCAGGAGCGTCAGGACGCGGTGGAGGAACTGCTGCGCGAGCCGCTCGACACGATGGTCGTGATCGGGGGATTCAACTCGAGCAATACGATCTCGCTCGCGGCGCTGTGCGCCGAACATGTGAAGACCTACCACGTCGAGTCACCTGAGGGCATCGATGTGGACGCGGGTTCGGTGCGGCATCGCCTGCCCGGCCCAAAGCACCATGAGGCGACCACACCCGAGTGGCTGGGCCACGGCGCCATCCGCATCGGCATCACCGCGGGCGCCAGCACGCCGAACTCAAAAATCGGCGAGGCCGTGATGCGCATCCTCGCCACACGAGGCCTTGAGTTACCCGACGTCGCGTGACCGAGGCCCCGCGGTTCGCGCAGTACGTGGCGCTGGGTGACTCGATGTCCATCGATCTGTATCCGGCGCTGGATGCTGGTGAGACCGATGTGAAAGTCGCGCTCGAGTGGGACGCGCGTGCCGGGCACGTGGCGCCCCAGGGAGCGGCGTCGCTCTTCTTCCAGAACATCGACGAGCGCTATCCGGACTTCGCGGGCAACGACCTGACCACGAAGTATGCGGGCATCACGCTGCTGAACGTGGCCGAGGACGGCGCGACCATCGGCGACGTCTTCGGGTCACAGTTGCCAACCGTGGAGGCCGCGGACACGCGCACCCTGTTCACGCTCTCAGCGGGCGGCAACGACCTGATGAGTGCCTTTGCCAACAAACCTGACCCGGCGCTGCTCCAAGGATTCGTGCGCGACATCGCCGACGCGTTCGAGTTTCTGGTGGAGTCGCTCCGCCGTATCCGGCCCGACTCCGCGATCATCGTGACGACGGTCTACGATCCGTCCGACAAGACACGCAAGATTCCGGGCTTCTTCGATGCCGCGGGCCCGTTGCCTCTGGAATCGCTGCACGAGATGAACGAGCGCATCGCGTCCATTGCGCGGGCGTCGCCGCGTTGCGCCGTGGCCGATGCGTACACCCACTTCCTGGGCCACGGCGTGACAGCGGCCGAAGCCGATCGCTGGTACTGGAAGCGCTCGTTGATCGAGCCGGGCGCACGTGGGGCCAACGAGATCCGACGCTTGTGGCTTGACGCGCTCGCCGCGATGCACGAGAACTGAGGCATGCCGGATATCCTCGAACAGTTGGCTGCCCTTCGGGAACACGAGACCCGCGTCGCGATGGCGACATTGATCGCCGCGCGCGGCGGTAGCCCGCGTCCGATAGGCGCCAAGCTGTTCGTGGGCGAGGGTGGGCGTCTGCTCGGGTCGGTGTCCATCGGCGGATGCGTGGACGCGCGGGTGGTGGAGCACGGCGAGCGCCTGCTGCGCGAGAACCGCGCGCAGCGCGTCACGGTCACGGTGGACGACTCCGAGGCCGTGGAACTGGGATTGGCGTGCGGCGCGGAGTTCGACCTTCTCATCGAGCCGATCTCGCTCAACGGCACGGACTCGGCTATTGAGGCGTTCCAGACAGCCACGAATATCAGCCGGTCGGGCAAGGAGGCGTACGTCATCACGCGGATTCCCGCGGCCGGTCCGCCGGCACGCATGGTGAGCAGCGAGCCGTTCGATGCCACAGGGCCGGACGTGTTCGTGGAGCGCATCGCTCCGGCGGACACGTTGGTGCTCGTGGGGGCGTCGGATGTGGGCGCGGCGCTGGCGCGCATTGCCCGGGGGTTGGGGATGCGCGTGGTGGTTGTGGACGGTCGCGAGCGCTACGCCACGCGCGACCGGTTCGCGACCGCGGATGAGATCCTGGTGGGCATGCCGTCGGAACTGGCACGCCCGCACTACAAGGCCGGCACGTACGTCGTCCTCGTGGGCCACGAGTACAAGTACGACCTGCCAGTCCTGCGCGACGCGTTGCGCGCACCCGTGCGGTACGTGGGGATGCTGGCAGGCCGCAAGCGCGCCGATTCGATGCGCGGACTGTTGCGTGATGAGGGGTTGTCGGCCGAGCACATCGCGCGGCTGCATTCGCCGATCGGGCTTGATATCGGCGGCCGCGAACCTGAGGAAATCGCGCTGAGCATCGCGGCGCAGCTCATCGCGGTGCGCGAAGGCAAGCCGATCGCCCAGCGCGGATGACGCTGCCGTATGGCGCGGTGGTGCTGGAGCACTTCCGCCGGCCGCGGAACCAGCGAGCCCTGGAACGGCCAAGCGCGGCGCACGAGGCGTTCAATCCGCTGTGCGGCGATCGCGTTCGCATCGAACTGGAGCTGCACGGCGCCGCGATTCGCGCCGCGGCGTTCACGGCCAATGCATGCGCGTTGTGCACGGCGTCGGCGTCACTGCTCACGGACCGCCTCGTTGGGCTGGCCGTGGAAGCCGCGGTCCGGATCACCGCCGCCGAGACGCTGGCGGCGTTGCAGACCGACGTGCCCCGCGCGCGCGAGGCGTGTGCCGTCCTGCCGCTCACCGCGCTGAAGGAAGCGCTTCGCGGAAGCGAAGGCGCGTGATTCCCGCGCTGCTGCTGGCGGCGGGCGCGTCGCAGCGCTTCGGCGCGCCGAAGCTGCTGCAGTTGCTCAATGGGCGCCCGGTGGTACGCTGGAGCGCCGAGTCGCTGGTGGGTGTGGCCGACGTGTTGGTCGTGGTGGCTCCGCCGGACAACGAGGCACTGCGTCAAGCGTTGGACGGACTCGACGTGCGATTCGTGGTGAACGCGCGCGCCGCGGATGGGATGGCGACTTCGCTGGCGTGCGGTGTCGCGTCACTCGCGGACGATGTGGACGCGGTGCTCGTGGCTTTGGGTGACGAACCGCTGCTGCCGCGCCGATGCCACGAGCGGGTGGTGGCGCGATTTCGAAAGGGCGGCGCCGCGATCGTTGCGGCCACGTACGGCGGGGGGCGCGGGCACCCGGTACTGTTCGACCGATCGGTATTCGCGGAGCTACGGAGACTCGAGGGGGATCACGGAGCGCGAGCGGTGGTGGACGCAGATCCGTCTCGCGTGGTGCTGGAGGAGATGGACGAGCCGCGCCCTATAGATGTGGATACACCCGACGACCTCGCGCGCGTACAGCGAGGGGAGCACCTTTAGGCCGCAAATTGCGGCCGAACACCGAATCAAAAACCCAAGACCGAAGACCCAAGGCACAAATGACACAATTGCGCGAAGTCGCGTTGCTGCTCGCCCTGCCGATGGCACTCGGCGCACAGAACTACGACACGATCCAGGTCAGGTCGCAGGCGCTGCGCGGTGGCGTGTACATGCTCACGGGCGCGGGCGGCAACATCGCCCTGAGCGTCGGGGCGGACGCGGCGTTCATCATCGACGATCAGTACGCGCCGCTCTCGAACAAGATTCTCGCGGCGATCAAGGCGATCACACCGCTGCCCGTGAAGTTTGTCATGAACACGCATTGGCACTTCGATCACACCGGCGGCAACGAAAATATGGGAAAGGCCGGCGCGATTCTGGTCGCCCATGACAACGTGCGGAAGCGCTTGTCCGCGGACCAGTTCGTCGAGTTTCTGAAGCGCGCGGAAAAGGCGGCGCCGCCCGTGGCGCTGCCCGTCGTGACGTTCACGGACTCAATCGCGTTTCACGTCAACGGCGAGGAGCTCGTGGCATTCCACGTTCCCAAGGCCCACACGGACGGTGACGCGATCGTGCACTTCACCAAGGCGAACGTGATTCACATGGGCGACACATACGTCCGCTACGGATACCCGTTCGTCGACATCTCCAGCGGCGGCAACGTGAGCGGCATCGTCACGGCCGCGGATCGCGCGCTGGCGGTGTGCAACGCGGACACGAAGGTGATCCCCGGACATGGCGTCGTCGCAGATTGCGGTTCGCTCAAGACCTATCGCGACATGATTGCCACGATCCGCGATCGCGTCGCCGCCGCGATACGGGCGGGCAAGTCGCTGGACGCGATCAAGGCGGAGAAGCCGACAGCCGAGTTTGATGCGAAGGTCGGAGGCACATTCGTGAGCCCGGACCAGTTCGTCGAGTTCACGTACCGCTCGCTGGGCGGGAAGTAGCCGATGGCCGACCCGACAGTCGGGCGCGATGAACGCCTGCGCGCACTGGCGCGCAGGCGGGGCTGGATCGCCGGCATCCTGACGGGGGCGATGATCGTGGTGTACTTCGGGTTCATCGCGCTCATCGCGTTCAATCCAACGCTGCTTGGTCGGCGAATCGGGTCGGGCTTGAGCCTCGGCATCCTGCTGGGCGCGATGGTGATCGTGGCGTCCTGGCTGCTGACGTGGTTCTACGTGCGCTGGGCCAACAAGCACTACGACGCCGAGCTCAAGTCCATCAGCGAGGCGAAGTCGTGATGCTCCAGGCAGCGGCACAGGCGGCGCCGACGGCGCCGCAGACCGCGATTGGCCAGCCGAACGCCATCGCGATGGTGTTCTTCTTCGCCATCATTGCCATCACGCTGGGCATCACGTACTGGGCGGCGCGACGCACGCGCACCACCGAGCACTTCTACGCCGCCGGTCGGACGATCAGCCCCGTGCAGAACGGGTTCGCGCTCGCGGGCGACTACATGAGCGCGGCGTCGTTCCTGGGCATCGCGGGGCTGGTGTCCACGACCGGATTCGACGGTCTGATCTACTCCACGGGTTGGCTGGTGGGCTGGCCCGTTGTCCTGTTCCTGATCGCTGAGCCGCTGCGGAACCTGGGCAAGTACACGTTCGCGGACGTCGTGGCGCTACGGTTGAAGCAAACGCCGGTACGCATCGCCGCGGCCATCGGCACCTTGTCGACGGTGGTGTTCTATCTCATCGCGCAGATGGTGGGCGCGGGCGGCCTCATCAGGCTGATGTTCGGCATCCCGTATGAGACCGCCATCGTCATCGTGGGCGCAGCGATGATCGCGTACGTCCTGTTCGGCGGCATGATCGCCACCACGTGGGTGCAGATCGTGAAGGCGGGGCTGCTGCTGGGTGGTGCGTTCGCGCTGGCGATGCTGGTGCTTGCGCGCTTTGGCATGAATCCGGCGGCGCTTTTTGGCGCCGCCGCGGAGAAGTACGGCGCCGCCGTGCTGGCCCCCGGCAAACTCGTGTCGAACCCGTGGGACGCCATTTCGTTGGGCATGGCGCTCATGTTCGGCACGGCGGGACTGCCGCACATCCTGATGCGCTTCTACACCGTGCCGGATGCGCGCTCGGCCCGCACGTCGGTGTTCTACGCCACGGGGCTCATCGGGTTCTTCTACCTGCTGACGTTCATCCTCGGCTTTGGCGCCATGGTGTTCGTCGGCCCCGACGCGATCCGCGCGGTGGACCGCGGTGGTAACATGGCCGCGCCACTGCTCGCGGAATTCATCGGCGGCACGCCGTTCCTGGGATTCATTGCCGCCGTCGCCTTCGCGACGATCCTCGCGGTCGTAGCCGGCTTGGCGCTGGCGGGCGCGTCGGCGCTGTCGCACGACCTCTGGGTCAACGTGGTGAAGAGTGGACACGCGAGTGGAACCGAGGAACTCAAGGTTGCGCGTGCCGCGACGGTCGTGCTCGGCGTGGCTGCGGTGGCGCTCGGCATCACGTTCAAGGGCCAGAACGTGGCGTTCATGGTGTCGCTGGCGTTTGCGATTGCAGCGAGCGGCAATTTCCCGGCGCTTCTCATGTCGATCTTCTGGCCGCGGTTCACGACGGCGGGCGCGGTAGCCAGCATTCTCACCGGTACGTTCGGCACGCTATTGCTCATTTGGTTGTCACCGACGATCCAGGTGGACGTGTTCCAGCGCGCCGAAGCGTGGTTCCCACTCAAGAACCCGGCGCTGGTGACGATTCCGCTGTCGTTCGCAGTCGGCATCGTCGTGTCTCTCTCGACCTCGACGGCCGTGAACGCCGCCGGCGATGCCCACCACCAGCGCCGGTTGCATATGGGCGCGTCGGGCGACTGAGGACGATGCGAATCCGTATGCGCCACCGACGCCAGCGCGGACCAGATCGCTCGCGCCCAGCCGGCGGCCAATGTCGAGTATCGGGTAGCGACGTCGGAGGCCAGCGGCTTGACGAGCGTGTCGGTGGGACTCGTAACGGTGGCGCAGGCACTGCACTGGTTCGCGCACGACGCGTTCTTCGCCGAGGTACGTCGTGTGTCGGCGGCGGGGGTCATCGCGGCATGGTCATACGCTTCCTGCCATGCGGAGACGATGTCGAGCCGCTGATGCGCGAGTTCCAGGACCAGACGCTGGGGCTGTACTGGGACGAACGGCGCCGATGGGTGGACGAGGGGTACCACACGATCCCGTTTCCGTTCGCGGAATTGACACCGCCCACGTTGGAGCTTCACAAAGTGTGGACGTTGGACCAACTTGGCGGGTACCTGAGAAGCTGGTCCGCAGTCGCCTCGTATGTTCGCGAGCATGGCAAGGACCCGGTGGCTCCGTTCCTTGGGCGGCTCGGGAAAGTGTGGGGTCCCGCGGGACATACCCGGGATATTCGCTGGCCTCTATTTATGCGCGTCGGGAGGGTGGGATGAGCCGGATGACCAACGTTGTGCGCGTGGTGACGATCGCGATCGTGGCTGCTGCCATGCGGGGTGAGGCCCAGCGGACCGTGGCCGAACCGCCGCTGTCGCCGCTATCGCCCGAGGCGATGACGGCGCTGGATGACCTGTCGTCGCGGTTCGCCGGTGATATCGCGCTGCACCAGGGCTGGTTCCGCGACCGCGCGATCATGTACTACGACTTCGGCCGCGTGGCTGAAACAGCCGGGCGCGTGCTGTGGCCGATCCACGGATTCGACGCGCGCGGCTATCCGGTCGCGATTCGCGGCCAGCGTCCGATCTTCTCGACACTGCCGGGCCTGCAGGGCTACAGCGGCTTGTGGCAACTCGACTACATCATCGTGGCGGACAAGGTGCAGCCCAACCAGCTGCGCGACCTCGCGGGCACGGACGCGCTGGTCAAGAACAAGCGCGCGGCCATCCGTGATGCCGGGTTCACGGTGAACCTCGCCATCGTTCCGAAGGGCTCGCGGCTCGAGCGCGATTCCACGCCGTCGCTGATGGGATGGTACGAGGGCCGGGAAGTGCAGTTCTTCGACTTTGGACGGAGCGGCCTCACCCCCGTACCTCTGATCGCGTTCATCAAGGGCCTGGACTCCACCGGCGCGCCCGACTTCCTGCGCGAACAGGTGAACATTGTGGACACGCTTCCGGTGACGCCGCCGTACGCGGACATGTGGCACGTCCGCTTCGCCAGGCCGGACTCCACCTACGTGCCCAACACGCTCAAGGGTGCGGCGGCCGTGGCGGCGACGACGATTCCGGTGGATCCGCCCAACTCGGTGCGCAACTGCCCCGTGGCCATCGTGGACGGCGCGCGCGTGCAACGTGTGCCGAGCCCGATCAGTATGTTCGCGGATTTGCGCTCGCTGGTTCCTCCGGCCCCGACGAAGCCTCAGTAGCTCAGCCGGTGTGACCCCGCCCCCGGCACACTGACACCACCCCGCACCCTGATGCAGTCGCTGAAACGCGTACTCACGCTGCGGGACTTGGTGCTGTTCAATCTCGTCGCGATCATCGGCCTGCGATGGCTCGCGACCTCGGCCAAGGCAGGACCAGCCGCGCTGGTGCTCTGGCTGCTGGCCGCGCTGTTCTTCTTCGTCCCGCAGGGGCTCAGCGTCGTCGAGCTCTCGCGCCGCTACCCGGAAGAAGGCGGCATCTACGCCTGGACCAAGCGCGCGCTGGGCGACAGGCATGCCTTCATCTGCGGCTGGTCGTACTGGACGTCGAACGTCATGTACTACCCGCAGCTCCTGATCAGCACGGCGGTAATTGCCACATATGCGTTCGGCATGGGTGAGAGCACACTGGCGCAGAACTGGCACTACGTGCTGCCGGTGACGCTGGTGGCGCTGTGGGGCGCGGTACTGATGAACATCATCGGGCTGTCCACGGGTCGTTGGCTCCAGAACGCCGGCGGTATCGGCACGTACATCCCCGGCCTGATCATCGTGGCGTTCGGCGTGTGGGCGCTGGTGGTCGGCGCGCCGAGTGCCAATCCGATGCAGGCGCGCGATTTCATCCCGGACCTCACCGACTTCGGCTCGCTGAACCTGTGGGCGTCCGTGGCGTTCGCGTTTGGCGGCCTGGAATTATCAGCGACCATGGGGGGCGAAGTGGAGAATGCCGACAGGAACCTGCCCCGCGCCGTATTCATCTCGGCGCCGCTCGTGGCCGCCGTATACATCCTTGGCACCGGTTCACTGCTGTGGCTCGTGCCCACGGGAGACCTGAACATCGTGTCCGGGTTCCTCCAAGGCGTGCAGCGCGGGGTGCAGACGTTCGCGCCCGGCCTGGTGTGGCTGGTACCGGTGGCCGCCATCGCGTACACGGTGGGCAGTGTGGGTGGGGTGGGCGCGTGGCTCAGCGGACCCGCGCGCATCGCGTTTGTGATCGGGCTGGACCGCTACTTCCCGCCGGCGTTTGGCAATGTGCACCCCAAGTGGGGCACGCCGCACGTCGCCATCCTGGTGCAGGCCGGGCTCGCGACCGGTGCGTTGCTGCTCTCGGTGCTCGGCCGCGGGACGACGGTGGAGACCGTCTACCTGATCCTCCTCGACACGACACTGCTGCTGTATTTCATCCCGTTCGTGTACCTCTTCGCGTCCATGTGGGCATTGCGCGACAAGGCGGCGACGGGGTTGGCAGCGGCCAGGGTGGCGATTCTCTGCGCGTCGGGCACAGCCGTCACGGTGTTCGCGATGACCATCGCCATGATCCCGCCGCCGGGGACCCAGCACCCAGTGCTGTTCTTCGTGAAAGTCGCCGGCGGCGCGGGCACCTTTATTGCTTTCGGCGGGTTGCTGTACTGGCGCGCCAACCGTCGAATGCCATCCTGAGCCCTTCGCCTAGCGGCCGGGGCGCGGCGCGGAGTCGAGTTCGCGCTGGATACGGTCGCGCTCGCTGTTCAGTTCTTCACGCGACGGCGTCCCCTCGGCGGCGGGCGCGCGGTCCAGCACCGACGTCCAGGTCGCTTTGAGCACCGCCTCGAGTGCCTCGATGCCGTCGTCCGTCGCCTCGTAGAACAGGTCCATCAGCGCGCCCTCGGCTCGCAACAGTTGGTTCATCAGCGTCTCGGCGGCTTCCTTGGACGGCATCACGCCGCAGACCTTCGGCGTCGCGCGATTGCCAACGGGGCGGTGCAGCACCACGACCGCCCCGCGCTTGCCGGGCTGCAGGTACAGCGACGGCGTGGCCTTCCTGGTCGGTGCCCTGCCGCGCCCGTGCCGCGCCCCGCGCTTCTTGGGCCCGCTGGGTTTGCCGGGTCTGCCGGGTTTGCCGGGTCGGTTGGAACGGCGTCGCGCCATAGGAAAAAAATAGCTGGCGGCACCAGATT
>JBBTFS010000137.1:0-9680 GCA_038060705.1 Gemmatimonadota bacterium | reverse complement strand
GGTCGGTTGGAACGGCGTCGCGCCATAGGAAAAAAATAGCTGGCGGCACCAGATTATCATCCGACGATCACGTCTAACCCGAAACCCTCCGATGCGTCCTCTGATCCTGTCGTTTGTCGCGCTTGCCGCATTCAGCGCCGCCGGCAACCCTGACCTCCGCGGCTACTCCGATGCCGCGGCCAAGGTGCAGCGCGAATGGGAAACCAAGTTCCGCGCCATTCCCCAGCCTCAGCGCATGCGTGCGGCGATGCAGCGAATGTCGGCGAGGCCGCATCACGTGGGCTCACCGTACGGCAAGGAAGTGGCCGAGTGGCTGGTGTCCGAACTCAAGTCGTACGGGTGGGATGCGCAGATCGAGCAGTTCGACGTGTTGTTCCCCACGCCCAAGGAGCGTGTCGTCGAGCTGGTCGCCCCGACGCGGTACCGCCTCAAGCTCCAGGAACCGGTCCTCGCGTCGGACCCGACATCCAACCAGCAGTCCGAGCAACTGCCGACTTACAACGCCTACTCGGCGGACGGCGATGTCACCGCACCACTGGTCTATGTGAACTACGGGGTGCCTGCGGACTACGAAGAGCTGGAGCGTCGCGGCATTTCGGTGAAGGGCGCGATCGTCATCGCACGGTACGGGCAATCGTGGCGTGGCATCAAGCCCAAGGTCGCGGCGGAGCACGGTGCCGTGGGCGCCATCCTGTACTCCGATCCGCGTGACGACGGCTACCAGCAGGGCGTGGTGTTCCCGGACGGACCATGGCGCAACGCCAACGGTGTGCAGCGCGGCAGCGTGATGGACCTCCCGGTGCGCCCCGGGGATCCGCTCACGCCGGGTGTCGGCGCGACGCCGGGCGCGACGCGACTGGCACTCAAGGACGCCGACGTGATCATGAAGATCCCGGTGCTGCCAATCTCGTACGGTGACGCGCAGCCGCTACTCGCCGCGCTCACGGGTCCCGTGGCGCCGGAGAATTGGCGCGGCGGGCTGCCGATCACGTATCGCATGGGTCCGGGCGCGGCGCGGGTGCACCTCAAGCTCGCGTTCAATTGGGACATCAAGCCGCTGTACAATGTCATTGCCCGACTGCGCGGCAGCATGCTACCGGACGAGTGGGTTGTTCGCGGCAATCACCACGACGCGTGGGTGAACGGTGCCGAGGATCCGGTGTCCGGCATGGTGCCGCTGCTCGAGGAAGCTCGCGCGATGGGCGAGCTGGTGAAGCAGGGCTGGCGGCCCAAGCGCACGCTGGTGTATGCCGCGTGGGACGGCGAAGAGCCCGCACTGCTCGGCTCAACCGAGTGGGTGGAAGCGCACCGTGAGGAACTGGCCCGGCACGCGGTGGCGTACATCAACACCGACGGCAACGGGCGCGGGTTCTTTGGCGCGGGCGGTTCGCACTCGCTGGAAAAGCTCGTGAACGAAGTGGCCAAGGACATTGCAGACCCGGAGACCAAGCTTACGATCTGGAAGCGTGCGCAGGCCCAAACGATCCGGTACGGCAGCGCCACCGACCGCGCGGACGCGCGCAACCGGGCAGACCTGCGCATCAACGCGCTGGGTTCCGGCTCTGATTTCACGCCGTTCCTCCAGCACGCCGGTGTCGCGACGCTCAACATGGGCTTTGGCGGCGAGGATGGCGGCGGCATCTACCACTCCATCTACGATGACTTCAACTGGTACTCGCGCTTCAGCGACACGTCGTTCGTGTACGGCAAGGCGCTGGCGCAGGTGGTGGGCAGCACCGTGATGCGGATCGCCAACGCGGAGCTGTTGCCGTTTGGCTTCACCAACATGGCGGAGACGGCAGGCGGATACCTCACCGAACTGGAGAAGCTGCGCGACTCGCGCGCGGAGGCGATCACGGAGCGGAACCACCAGATTGACGACGGCGTGTATGCGGCGACAAACGATCCGCAGGCGCCGACGATCGCGCCCAAGCGTCAGGATCCGGCACCGTACCTGAACTGGGCGCCGCTGCGTAACGCGGTGGACGCGCTGCGTCGGGCGGCGGACGACTACGAGGCCGCGGTGATGAAGGCACACGACAATGGCGGCTCCCTGTTGTCGCGCGCCGCGGTGGCCGGCGTGAATGCCAAGCTGATGCAGGCAGAGCGCACGCTCACGAGCGAAGCCGGCTTGCCCAAGCGGCCGTGGTACAAGCATCTGCTCTACGCGCCGGGTTTCTACACGGGGTACGGCGTGAAGACGATGCCGGCGGCGCGCGAGGCGATCGAACAGGGCTGGTGGGCGGAGGCGGACGCGGAATTGGCGCGCATCGCGGCGGCGATCGAGGCCCAGGCGCGCTTGGTACGGTCAGCGACCGATGCGCTTCATGCTGCCACGAGGTAAGCGAGTTCGCCTCTTGGACAATACCGCGATAGGAAGTTGTCTCGGCGGGATTGGATTTCCGCGCCTGATGCGTTGCGCAGCGTTGCTCCTCGCTGTGCCACTGATGCTGACGGCACAAACCGCGCCCGAGGAAGAAATCCTCAGGGCGCCGGCGCCCGCACGCGAGTTCCGAGGCGTGTGGGTGGCCACGGTGAACAACCTGGACTGGCCGTCGCGTCCCGGCCTGCCCACGGAGCAACAGCAGGCGGAGTTGCTCGCCATTCTCGACCGTGTGGCGGCGCTGCGCATGAACGCGATCGTCCTCCAGGTGCGGCCGGAGTTCGACGCACTGTACCAGTCGCCGTACGAGCCGTGGTCGCGCTACCTCACCGGCCGCCAAGGCCGCCCGCCGGCGCCGCTCTGGGATCCGCTGGCGTTCGCGGTGGAAGAAGCGCACCGGCGCGGCATCGAGTTGCACGCGTGGGTCAATCCGTATCGCGCCGCATTCTGGCGTGACTCGCTGGTCGCTTCGAATCACGTCACGAACCAGTTCCAGAATCTCGTCCGCCAGTACGGCCAGTATCTCTGGCTCGACCCCGGCCTGCCCGAGTCGCGTGCGTTCACGTTGCGGGCCGTGGTGGACATTGTTCGGCGGTACGACATCGACGGCATCCACATCGACGACTACTTCTATCCGTACCCGGAGATCCGAGGCGGCGCCAGAGTCGACTTCCCGGACGGCGCGGCATACGAAACATACCGGCGTTCCGGTGGGCCGCTGGAGAAATCTGATTGGCGACGCAACAACAACGACGAAATGGTGCGCGAGCTGTACGCCACGGTGAAAGCCGAGAAGCCGTGGGTGAAGCTCGGCATCAGCCCGTTCGGCATCTGGCGCCCCGGTTTTCCGGCGACGACCACCGCCGGCATTGACCAGCACGAGGAGCTCTTTGCCGATGTGCGCAAATGGCTCAACGAGGGATGGCTCGACTACGTCGCGCCGCAGCTGTACTGGCCGATACAACCGGCGGAGCAGAGCTATCCGGTGCTGCTCAAGTGGTGGGTGGAGGAAAACCTCAAAGCCCGCGAGGTGTGGCCGGGGCTGGCGCTCTACAAGCTGCCGATCACCGGCCCGCGGAAAATGAGCGCCACCGAAATCGTCCAGCAGATCGAGCTCACGCGGGCGCAGCCCGGTGCACGCGGCCATGTGCTGTTCAATGCGCGCGTGCTGATGAACAATGTGGAGCGTGTGGCCGACCGTCTGGCGCAGACGTATCGCGAGCCGGCATTGATTCCGGCCATGCCGTGGCTGGACAGCATTGCTCCGGGCAAACCCGTCGCCAGCATCGCCATCGACTCGCTGGAGACGAAGGTGGTGCGATTCGTGCCGTCCGACGCCAAGCCGCTGTCCGCGTGGTTCGTGCAGGCGCGCGTCGACGGCGCCTGGAGCTCGGCGATCCTGCCGTCGGCCGAGCGCATGTACATATTGTCTGGCCCCGAGTCACACGCCGACGCCATCAGCGTCACCGCGGTGGATCGCGTGGGCAATCTCAGTCCGGCCGCGATTCTGCGCCGGACGCCCTGACACAGGAGTCGCAGCGCATGAGCAGCACCACGCTAAATCGTCCGGCGGACAAGGAATACGCATCGTTCTACGCGGGCTACGTCGCGCTGGTGCCGGAGGGCGACCTGTTCGCGCTGCTGGAACAACAGGCGGCCGGCACGCAGAAGCTGTTGCGGCCCCTCGGCGAGCCGAAATCGCAACACCGTTATGCTCCGGACAAATGGAGCATTCGCGAAGTGATCGGGCACCTGGCAGACTCGGAGCGCGTCTTCACGTATCGCGCGTTGCGGTTCGCGCGCGCCGACGCCACGCCGCTTCCGGGCTACGACGAAAAGTTGTGGGCCCAGACGACCAATGCGCATGCGCGAACGATGGCGTCGCTACTCGACGACCTTCAGGTCCTTCGCATGGCGACGCTGTCGCTCTTTCGCGGATTCGCTGAAGCCGACTGGGAACGGTCGGGCATGGCGAACAACAATCCCGTCACGGTGCGCGCCCTGGCGTACATCGTCGCCGGCCACGAGCGTCACCACGTCAAGATCGTGAAGGAGCGCTACCTGCAACCATGAGAGGCCTTGTCATGCGCCGCATCGTCCCGCTGGTTCTCGCATTGTCTGTTTCGACCCTGTCGGCCTCTGCTGTCGGCGCGCAAGTGGAGTTCCGCGCCCGGCCCAACGCCCCAGGCCCGTTCTCGGAGGCCGTGCGCGTGGGGAACCTGCTTTATTTGTCCGGTGTCCTTGGCACGGACTCGACCAACACACTCGTGGCCGGCGGCATCAAAGCCGAGACCAGGCAGGCCCTTGAGAACATCAAGGCCGCCCTGCAGCGAAACGGATTGGGCATGGATCGGGTCGTGAAGTGTACGGCCTTCCTGGCCGACATCGCCGAATGGCCGGCGATGAACGAGGTGTACACGACGTATTTCCTCACCAACAAGCCCGCCAGATCGGCCTTTGGCGGTGTCCAACTGGTGATGGGTGGCCGGCTCGAATTGGAGTGCATTGCGGCGATGCGCTGAAGGGTGAATTGGGTTGCCGCGCGGACAGTTGACGCGTAAAGTGCGAGTAGGGGTTGATACAGCATGGCTTACAGAGGGGCAGGGGCCTTTACGAGGACCACGGGCGTCGGCGCCAGCGCGGCACTGAGCGTTGCGCTGCACGTTCTCCTGATTGCCGCGGCCATCATCAAAACGGCGCCTCGGCTCCTGGAGCCCCGTGAGATTCCTGACGTGTTCGCTCAGTTCCTTGCGCCCGTGGATCGTCAGGGCAGCCAGGACGCGCAGCGCGAGCAGCTCAAGTTCGTGGCGCTGGGCGAAACCGAGGCGCCCATCCGCGGATCCAGGCTGGTGCGCGCCAAAGACGTGGTGCGCGTTCCGGATCGGCAAGTGTCAGGGCTCGATCTCCAGACTGCGCAGGCCACGATGGTCGCGGCCGGCCAGGATTCCGTCTTCACCCTGATCGAGGTGGACAGCGCGGCCACGCGGTACTCGTGGAGTGCGGCGCCTGCATACCCGGCGGTGATGCTCGAAGCCAAGAAAGAAGGCTACGTGAAGGCGCAGTGGGTGGTGGACGAAGGCGGATACGCCGACACGATCTCGTTCAAGCTCATTGACTGGACGGGCGACGAGTTCGCCAAGGCCGTGCGCGACGCGCTGCCGTTCATGCGATTCAGTCCGGCCAAGGTCGGCGCCCAGGTCGTGAGGCAGATTGTGGAGCAGGAGTTCACGTTCCGGATCAACACTGTCATCGCCGGTGCAAGGGTGCCCAAGAAGCCCTGATCGTGAGCCGCTATACCGTCCTTCTCAAGAACATCGTCGTTGGCTGGTCGGATCTCGAAGTCGCGGAGCCGGCGCTTGGCCGTGCGCGCGGCCGGTTCCGGCCGGGAGTCGGCTACGATCTGGTGCAGCCGGTGTTCCAGCTGTACGCGGAAGCGGTGCCGTCACCAGGCTCCGATGCCACCGATTCGGACAAGCTTGACCGGTACCACCGCTCCCGCGACGCGCTGGGTTTGTCGCTCGAGGACGACGCGGGCCGCGCGATCCGCACCAGCGCCATTCATATCGCCGACTACAAGGGATCGATTGAACTGGAAGTTCTGATTTCCGATCGCGATTACTGGCGGAGACGGGACTCGGGGGTCGTGATTCGGTCTCAGTGAAAGTCGTGGCTCCGCGCGAACTCGGCGCCTACCTCGGCCTGTAGCCCCCGGAAGTACTCCCCGCGGACGTTCACCACGCTCTGTTCGATCTGGAGCACCCCGCGCACCAGCAGCAGCGGCGTCTGCGAAATGAGCAGCGCCTGCCGCTCGAAGCGTTTTGGCGTGATGACCACGTTCACGAGTCCGAATTCATCCTCGAGCGTGAGGAAGACGAACCCCTTGGCGGTGCCAGGCCTCTGACGGCAGATGACGAGCCCGGCGACGGCGACCCGGTCGCCGTCCCGCGCGCGGGCGATTTGCGCAGTGGTCTGTATACCGTTGGGATCGAGCACGGAACGGAGATGCTCCATGGGATGTCCGTTCAAGCTCACCCCGGTCATCCTGTAATCCGCTTCCGTCAGCTCACCTGGCGACATTGGTGGAAGCCGGGTCACGGAGCTGCTGGAAATCCGGCGCGCGGCCGAGTACGGCGACGAGGGCGAAGCCCGGGGCGCGAGAGGTCCTGCATCTCCGCGAGCAGCATCAAGCACACCCCACAGTGCCGCTCGCCGTTTCTTCAGGTCCGGTTCGCTCTTCAGGAATCCGTCGAACGCGCCGGCCATCGCCAGGTGCCGCAATGAGCGGCGGTCGAACCCGGTGCGCCGGACGAAGTCTGCGATGGACGTGAACGAGCCGGCCGCCTGGGCGTTGTCGAATGTCTCGTGTGCCTTTGACCCCAGGCCTTTGACGAGCCTCACGCCCATGCGAACAAAGGGAGGAGAGAGGGGAGAGGAGGGAGGAGCCTTCGCCTTTGTGCCTCCTCTCTCCTCTCTCCTCTCTCCTCTCTCCAACGTGTGATCCCACCCCGACTTTCGTATATCAATCGGCCGCACCACCACCCCATGCCGCTTGGCATCCTCGATGATGGTGCCGGGCGCGTAGAACCCCATCGGCTGTGAATTGAGCAGCGCCGCCGTGAATTCCGGCGCGTAGTAGTGCTTGAGGAACGACGACGCATAGACGAGGAGCGCGAAGCTGGCCGCGTGCGACTCCGGGAACCCGTAGTCCGCGAACGCGTTGATCTGGTTGTAGATCCGCACGGCAAGTTCTTCGGAAAACCCGTTGCGGCGCATGCCGTCAATGAGCTTCTGGCAGATCGCCGCCATGCGCTCGTGGCTGCGTTTGTGACCCATCGCTTTGCGCAGGATATCGGCTTCGCCCGGCGTGAAGCCCGCCGCCGCGATCGCCACTTGCATGCCCTGCTCCTGGAAGAGCGGCACGCCCAGCGTGCGCTCGAGAATCGGCTTGAGCGACGGATGCGGGTACGTCACTTCTTCCTCGCCGGCGCGGCGCCGCAGGTACGGGTGCACCATGTCGCCCTGGATCGGGCCCGGGCGGATGATCGCGACTTCGACCACGAGGTCGTAGAACTTCCGTGGCTTGAGGCGGGGCAGGGTGTTCATCTGCGCCCGGCTCTCGATCTGGAAGACGCCGATCGTGTCGGCCTTGCAAATGTCGTCGTAGACCGCCTGGTCGTTCATGTCGAGCCTGGCGAGATCCACGGTCACGCCGCGCGTCTTTCGTACGTACGTGATGCATTTCTGGATCATCGTGAGCATGCCGAGCCCGAGGAGGTCGATCTTCACCAAGCCGGCCGGGTCGAGATCGTCTTTCTCCCACTGGATGACGGTGCGGTCCTTCATCGACGCAGGCTCGATGGGGACGACGGTGGCCAGCGGTTCCCTGGTGAGGACAAAGCCGCCGACGTGGATGGAGCGATGGCGGGGCAACTGGTGTAGTCCGCCGACTATGTCGGCCAAGAGTGCAACGCGCTTGTCGGCGCTATCGAGACCGGCAAGTTCAATGAGGCTGGACTCTGTACTCGGCCGCACCGCTACGCGGAGCGCTGCAGCCGTTTCTTGCGCTGAATGCCGATCGGCGAGCGTAGCGAGTCGATCGGCCTGTTGCACCGAGAAGCCCAGCACGCGCGCCGCATCCCGCACCGCGCTGCGGCTCTTCCACGTGATCTGCTCGCACACCATGGCCGCGTGATCGCGTCCGTACTTGTCGTACACGTACTGGATGACGTGCTCGCGCTCTTCGTGCGCGAAGTCCACGTCAATGTCCGGCGCCTCCGTGCGTTCTTCGCTCAGGAAGCGTTCGAACAGCAGGTTGAGCTTGATGGGGTCCACGGACGTGATGCCGAGGCAGAAGCAGACAGCGGAGTTGGCGGCGGAGCCGCGGCCCTGACAGAGAATCCCGCGCCGCCGCGCGAAACGGACGATGTCCCACACGATGAGAAAGAATCCGGCGAGTCCGAGTTTCCGGATCAGGCCCAGCTCGTGCGCAATCTGGCTCTCGGCCTTCGGCTCTCGGCTCTCGGCGGGACCCCAGCGTTCCAGTGCACCCTGCGCCACGAGCCGCTCGAGATACTCGTCGGCGCCCACCCCGGGCGGCAGCGGAAAGTGCGGCAGCGTGGGCTTGATGTCCTTCATCCGGAACGCGCAGCGCTCCGCGATCGTGAGCGTGTTGCGGATGCCTTCAGGCGCGTGCTGCCAGCGACGCAGCATCTGCGCGTCGCTCTTGAGATACCACTCGCCGTTGGGGCGCAGGCGTGTGCCCATGTCGTCCAGCGTGCGCTGGTGCTTGAGGCAGTTGAGCACGTCGTGCACGGTGCGGTCGCGCGCACGGGCATAGTGGACGTCGTTTGTGACCACCCAGGGGATGTCCAGCGCGCGAGCCACGGCGATCAGCGTTGTGGACGTCGCGCGTTCTTCGGGCAGGCCGTGATCCCAGCACTCGATGGCCACGCGGCGATCAAAGATGTCGAGCAAGGTCGCGGTGGCGTCGCACGCGGCGTCGGTGTCGCCGGTGGCGGCGAGCGACGGCACCCAGCCGCGCGGGCACCCGGTCAGTGCGAAGAGGCCGGCGGAGTGCTTGGCGAGTGCCTCGAGATCAACGGCTGGTTCACCACGTGCCTTGGAGCGGCCGAGTGAAATGAGCGTGGAGAGGTTTCCGTAGCCTTCGCGATCCTGCGCGAGCAACACGATGTGGTGGTGCTCGGCCACCGCCTGCGGCGGTGGATTGACGTTCTGGGCCGAGAACCGCGCCGAAGGCGCGCTGGCGACCGAGAGCGTTATCTCTGCCCCGATGATCGCCTTGATGCCAGACTCTATTGCTGCCTCACCGAATCGCACCGCGCCGCCGAGCTCATCGTGATCGGTGAGCGCGAGGGCGGGGTAGCCGAGCTCGACAGCGCGCTCGACGAGCTTTTCGGGAAGGGCTGCGCCGTCGAGGAGCGAGAACGCCGAATGGCAGTGCAACTCGATGTATTGCGAAGGCCGAGTCACGAGTCACGAGTCACGAGTCACGAGTCACGAGTCACGGCCTTCAGTCATACCACCCCTGCATCCACCAGCCCTCGGCGTCGCGGTAGAGCAGCAACTCACCATCAGCGCCTTCGCAGCGCCAATAGTCGCGGCTGAAGCCGTCGTTCCACCAGTCGCCGGAGAGGCGCTCCGGACCCCAGGCGCTCACTACGGGAATCCCGAGGCCACGCCACCGGATGTTCCGGGGTTTCTCGCGGCGATCAACTGCAATTTGCTCCGGTTTTTCCAGCAGTCTCAAGGAACTGACAACTGCAGACTCAAGACCCAA
>JBBTFS010000136.1:19109-22933 GCA_038060705.1 Gemmatimonadota bacterium | reverse complement strand
GGCAGGAAGTACTCGAACAGCCGCCGAGTAGCCGGCGTCGTCGAGTCCGCCAATGCCCCGGTCTCACGATCCAGTTCGGCGATGCTCATGTCGGCGGGAACAGACCATTCGCCAGCGCTGGAGTCGCCGTACCAGCGCGCCACCATGTCGGCCCAGATAGGCGCGGCCAATGACCCGCCGGCGGCGCCGGGCATGATGCTCTTGGGCTTGTCAAAGCCGAGCCACACGCCGGCGACCAGCGTTGGTGTCACGCCCATGAACCACACGTCAGCGTTGTCGTTGGTGGTTCCCGTCTTGCCCGCGATGGCGATATGGGGCGGCACCATGCGACGCGCCGCGGCGCCGGTGCCCCGCTCCACCGCCTCGCGCAGCATGTCGCGCACGATGAACGCGACGCGCGGATCCAGCACCTGCCGCGGTTCCGGCGGCGGCGCCGTCCACGTCGAGCGCCCCGCCCGGTCTTCGATGCGGACGACATAGCGTGGCTCGACCGCGACGCCGTTGGTCGCGAATACGGAGTACGCGGCCACGAAGTCCACCGGATGCACTTCAGATGCACCGATGGCGCTGGACGGATACGGACGCACCGGCGTGTCGAGTCCCGCGTCGCGCGCCAGCGCCGAAACGGAATCCATGCCAACGCGCATCCCGAGCTGCACCGCAACAGTGTTGCGCGACAACACCAGCGCCTCGCGCAGCGTCATGGCACCGCGGAATTCGTTGTCGAAATTGTCCGGGCTGTAGACGTCGCCGTTGGGCAGAATGATCTGGAGCGCGGAGTCCGCCAGCATCGCGTTGGCCGGAACACTGTCCATGATGGCGCGCGCGTACACAAACGGCTTCATGGACGACCCGGGCTGACGCAACGCCTGGGTGGCACGATTGTAGGGCGAACGACTGAAGTCGCGGCCGCCCACCAACGCACGCACGTCGCCGGTGAGCGGGTCGAGCGCCACAACGAGCGCCTGGAGGTAGTCGGTCCCGTCGCGCGGCACCTGCGCCATCTTCGGATACCGGAATCCTTCGCGCGCCTCAACGTCGTTGGCGCCGCGCGTGACGGCGTCGACGGCCGCGCGCTGCAGCGACGCGTCGAGCGTGGTGTACACGCGATACCCGCCCTTCGAGATGTCGATGCCCTGCTGCTCTGCCGCCAGTCGCACGGCCTCAATGAAGTAAGGCGCCGACGCCGAACGACCGAGGTTGGGCGCGGTGACCAGCGGCGCCTGCTGCGCCAGCATCGCCTGCGACCTGGTGATGTAGTTCTGCTCGACCATCAAGCCGAGGATCAGGTTGCGCCGCGACTTGGCACGATCGGGATGGGCGATGGGATCGTACATCGGCGGGCCCTTGGGCAGCGCCGCCAGGGTCGCCGCCTCGGCGATGGTCAGGCGCGCCGCGCCTTTACCGAAGTAGTGTCGTGACGCCATCTCGAGACCGCGCCAGCCGTGGCCGTAGTCGATCTGGTTGAGATACGCCTCGAGCACCTGCTCCTTGGTGTAGTGCTTCTCCATTTCGCGAGCGGCTGACTGCTCGCGAAGCTTGCGCGAGATGCTGCGGTCGCGGCGATCGATCAGGTCGGGGTGCATGTTGCCGACCAGCTGCTGTGTGATGGTGCTCGCGCCACGGCTCCCGCCCATCAGGTTGTCTTTGATGGCGGCGGCGACGCCCACCAGATCGACGCCGTCGTGTTGGTAGAAGCGCTGGTCCTCCACGGCGATGAACGCCTGCGGCACGTATTTCGGCAGCGAGCGCAGCGGGACGTTGAAGCGGCTCTCCTTGCCGATCTCGCCGATCATCGAGCCGTCTGCCGCGAAAATGATGCTGGTCTGCGGCGGAATGATGATTCTCCACGCCTCCTCGGCTTGCTGGCTGAGGAGCACGGATGGAGCCGCGAGAAGGAGTAGTGCCGCGCGCATGGTGGTTTGATACACCTGACGGATAGCCGGGGTCGCGGACAACACCGCGCACCAGCCGGAATTACCTACATTCTATAGGTAATGACCATCCAGCTCGCCGTCGCCCAATTCTCCCCGAAAAAGGGTGACTACGCTCACAACCTCGAGCGCCTCGGCGCCCTCTTCGCGCAAATCGACGGGCTTTCGCCGCGGCCGAACCTGCTCGTGTTCCCGGAGTCGGCGCTGAGCGGATACTTTGTGGAAGGTGGCGTCCGCGATGTGGCCGTCACGGCCGGGACGCTCGCGCACGAACTCAACGATCGGTACCGGGCCGGCGTCTCCACGCCGCGTCAGTTGGACGTCGTGCTCGGTTTCTACGAAGTGTGGCAGAACAAGCTGTACAACAGCTCGCTTTACGTGACGGTCGGGGGCGGCGAGCCCGTGGTTCGCCATGTGCATCGCAAGGTGTTCCTGCCGACGTACGGCATGTTTGACGAGGAGCGTTTTGTGGAACGCGGCCGCGACATCCGCGCGTTCGACACGCCGCACGGACGCGTTGCGATGCTGATCTGCGAGGACGCCTGGCACTCCATGACCGGCACGATCGCGGCGCTGGACGGCGCACAGATGATCCTGCTGCTCGCGGCGCCGCCGGCGCGCGGGCCATGGCTCCAGGAGAGCGGCAGCACCATGCCGGCGAGCGTGAATCGGTGGGAACGTCTGGCGCGCGACATCGCGGAAGAGCACGGCGTTTACGTCGTGCTGGCGAGCCTCGTGGGAAGCGAAGGTGGCAAGATGTTCCCCGGCGCGAGCATGGTGCTCGGGCCCAAGGGAGACCTGCTCGTCCGGGGGCCGCTCTGGGAAGAGGCGATCGTCTCCGCGACGCTGACCCTGGAAGACGTCACGCGGGCGCGCTCCGACATGCCGCTGATGGCGGATCTGCAGGTGATGATGCCGCATCTCATGACCAACGTCTCACGAGTCGGTCAGCCGCACACGCCAGCTGAGTTCGATGCAGTGCCTGCGGTCGTGAATCGGAAACCGGAAATCGGAAATCGATCTGCCAGCACTCAGTTCGCGGCTCCCGGCTCTCGGCAGGGAACGGGTTTGCCGGTTGTCGCGGCGGCAAACGGCAACGTCGCGCCAGTGCCACTCGCGATCGATGGCAAGATGACCGAGGCATGGCTCGTCGCCTTCATCAAGGATGAGATGGCGCAGCGCAAGTTCACGCGCGCGCTCGTCGGCATCTCCGGCGGCGTTGATTCGTCGGTCACCGCGTATCTCGCGGCCAAAGCACTGGGCCCCAAGAACGTCATCGGCGTGCGCATGCCGTACCGCACATCGAGCAAGGAAAGTCTCGACCACGCGCAATTGGTGATCGACGCGATCGGCATCGAATCATGCACGGTGGACATCAGCGCCGCCGTGGACGGCTACCTCCAAAGCGACCCGAAGGCCGATGCCACGCGGCGCGGCAACGTCATGGCCCGGACGCGCATGATCGCGCTGTTCGACCTGTCTGCCAAGCACAACGCCATTCCCCTCGGCACGGGCAACAAGACCGAACGGCTCTTCGGCTATTTCACGTGGCACGCCGACGACGCGCCGCCCATCAATCCGCTGGGCGACCTGTTCAAGACGCAGGTGTGGACGCTGGCGCGCCACCTGGGTGTGCCCGAGGCGATCATTTCCAAGCCGCCGACCGCGGATCTCGTCGTGGGCCAGACCGATGAAGACGACTTCGGCATCTCGTATGCCAAGGCCGACGAGATTCTCAACTGGATGGTGGCCGGCTACAAGGCCGACGCCCTCGTATCGCGCGGCTACGCGGCGAGCGACGTGGAACTGGTGCGCAAGCGGCTGGACAGCACGCACTGGAAGCGGCGCTTGCCGACGGTGGCGATGCTGTCGCCGACGGCGATTGGGGAG
>JBBTFS010000136.1:0-19009 GCA_038060705.1 Gemmatimonadota bacterium | reverse complement strand
GCCTCGGCCTCGATCTCCACCAGCATCGCCGGATCAATCAGGGCGCTCACCTCCACCATCGAAGTCGCCGGCCGGATGTCCTTGAAGTACTCGCCGTGCACGCGGCCCACGGCCTCCCAGTCGCGCGCAATGTCCACGACGTACATCCGCGTGCGGACGATGTCGCTCATCTTGGCGCCGGCCTTCTCCATGGCGGACTTGATGTTCTCGAGCGTCTGACGCGCCTGCGCCGCGGCGTCACCGGCGCCGACGACCGTGCCGTCAGGACCCGTGGCCGTGGTGCCACTCACGTACACATGTGAGCCCAGTCGGACGGCTCGACTGTAGCCGACGATGGGTTCCCACGGAGTTCCCGACGAAATGAATTGCTTAGGCGGCTTCTGCATACGCCAACGATACTGCTCGCCGAGCCGCTCGCTTCAGGGCGCGATGCACCGTTCGGGCGTAGCGCATGAAGTTCATCCCGGCCCACGGATAGGCCGAGAAGAACTCGACCGGCAGCGTGTCACTCTTCAGTGAATTGCAATGCGTACAAGCGAGGACCACGTTGCCCGCGCAGTGCGTTCCTCCGTGTGCCAGAGGATAGACATGGTCCAGCGTGGCGGTCTCGAAATCCAGGCCGGTGCCACAATACACGCAGCGCCGACCGCAGTCGCGCATAGTGGCGCGTTTGATGGCTCGTTTGTGGCGCGCGCCCCGAAAAGGAGAGTTGGAGCGGCGGTGACGGTGGGAGGCCCGGCGAACATGGGCGGAGTGGAGGATGATACCGTGACTCTGACGAACGGACATTGCACCTCGCGGGAAAAGACGACGCCCCGCGACGGGAGGAATTCCCATCGCGGGGCGTTGAACCACCGGCTTGTGATGTCGCTCGCGGCGACTCGTCGGACGCGCCTTTGCAGGGCGCGTCGGACTGCACTCAGAGAGGATCGTCGCTGTTTGTCCAGCGTTGTGGCTCCTTGAGAGGTCGCCTTCGCGAGTACTTATGTGATGCTATCGCGATTCGCGCAAGAGGCAAACCCGTGCTCGGCCGCGCCTGTGGCGCGGATCACCTTCTCGGCCGGCGAGGCGGCGGCCGAGAACGCTCCTTATTTTCAAGCCATGGGAATCCAGACCAAGACAGACCGCAGAACTGCCGCCGACCTTTCCAAAGCGCAGCTGCTCGGAGCCTTCCGTACGATGCTCCTTTCCCGGAGACTCGACGACAAGGAGATCCAGCTCAAGCGACAGAACAAGATCTTCTTCCAGATCTCCAGCGCCGGCCACGAAGCTGTCACGACGGCGGCGGGTATGCTGTGCAAGCCCGGTCACGACTGGTTCTACCTCTACTACCGCGACCGCGCGATCTGCCTCCAGTTGGGCGAAACGGCAGCCGAGATGCTCTACTCGGCGGTGGGCGCGTCGAAGGATCCCAACTCCGGCGGCCGCCAGATGCCGAGCCACTGGGGCCACAAGAAGCTCAACATCGTGTCGGTGTCTTCGCCGACGGGAACACAGTTCCTCCAGGCGGTGGGATCGGCCGAGGCGATTGCCAAGGCGGACGTGCTGGGGATCGAGCACGGGTTCGAGAAGGACGAAGTCGTGCTCGTCACCGCCGGCGAAGGCCAGACGAGCGAGGGCGAGTTCTTCGAGTCGCTGAATACGGCGACCAACCTCAAGTTGCCGGTCGTCTATCTGGTCGAAGACAACGGCTACGCAATTTCGGTCCCGAAGGAAGTCGGCATCGCGGGCGGTTCGGTCTCGAAGCTGGTGTCAGGCTTCCCCGGCCTTTTCATACAAGAAGTGGACGGCTGCGACTTTTCGAAGTCGTACGACGCGATGCGCGCCGCCATCGAGCATGCGCGCCAGCGGAAGGGACCGGCGCTGGTTCACGCCAATGTGATCCGCCCGTACTCGCACTCGCTGTCGGATGACGAGGTGTTCTACCGTCCGACCGAGGAGCGCGATGCCGATGCCAAGCGCGACCCGATCACCGTATTCCCGCGCTGGCTCGTGGACAATGGCCACGCGACCAAGGCCGACATCGACCGCATCCAGAAGGAAGTGGATGAGGTCGTACAGGCCGCAACCGACGACGCACTGAGCCAGCCACAGCCGTCCGCCGACTCGGTCTACGTCAACGTCTACTCGCCCGACGTGGATCCGACGAGCGAGAATTTCGATACCGAGGACGATCCGCAATTTTCGGGCAACGAAACCACGATGGTGGACCTGCTCAACGCCGCAATGAAGGACGAAATGCGGCGTAATCCGAAGATGGTGATCTTCGGCCAGGACGTGGCCGACGTGTCGCGCGAGCAGCACCTGGGCAAGGTGAAGGGCAAGGGCGGCGTCTTCAAAGTCACGTGGGGCCTGCAGAAGGAGTTCGGTGGCAACCGCGTGTACAACTCGCCGCTGGCAGAGGCCAACATCATCGGTCGCGCGATTGGTCTGGCACTGCGCGGTTTCAAGCCCGTCGTGGAGATTCAGTTCTTCGACTACATCTGGCCGGCTTACATGCAGCTGCGCGACGAGCTGAGCACCATGCGGTGGCGCTCCAACGGCGACTTCAGCGCCCCGGTGGTGGTGCGCACGACGTACGGCGGGTACATCCGCGGCGCCGTGTACCACTCGCAGACGGGCGCGTCGCTCTTCACGCACTGCCCCGGCCTGCGCGTGGTGTGTCCGTCAACCGCGCTGGACGCCAACGGACTGCTGCGCACGGCGATCCGCTGCGACGATCCGGTGATCTTCCTGGAGCACAAGCACCTGTACCGGCAGACGTACAACAAGGCCGCATATCCCGGGCCGAATTTCATGATTCCGTTCGGGAAGGCGCGCACGGTGCGCGAGGGCACGGACGTGACGATAGTGACATACGGCGCCACGGTGCAGCGCGCATTCACGGCCGCGAATCAGGTGGCCGAGGCGGGCGGGCCAAGCGCCGAAGTGATTGACCTGCGAACGTTGTCGCCGTGGGATCAGGCGGCGGTGTACGCGTCCGTAAAGAAGACGAACCGTGTGATCGTGCTGTACGAAGACTCCATGTCGTGGGGCTACGGCGCCGAGATCGCCGCGCGCATCGCGGACGATTGCTTTCCGTGGCTGGATGCACCGGTCAAGCGGGTAGCGGCCACCGACACGTACGTTGGCTATGCGCCGCAGCTGGAAGACGCCATCCTGCCGCAGGTGGAGGACGTGAAGCGCGCGATCGAAGAGATTTCGCGGTTCTAGCCTGACAGGCGCTTCCGGCGCCGCGACCGCAACACGCCTCGCGTCGAACGCTCGGGGGCGGGAAGCGCCGGCGCCGGAGGCAGACCGGATCCCATCGGAACGAACGCCGGTGTCGTGCACACAACGGTGCAGAACAGCGTTGCGGTGACATTGGCGCTGACACCATCGCCGGTCCCAACGCTCGGGCCGCCCGCGTCTCCCCACCAGTTGTTGGCGGCGTCAATCACGTTCGCCACCAAAGCCGTTGTGTTGTGTACGCCGTTCCCGGCGTTGTTGACCAAGCTGCAGTTGTGGACCTGCACCGCTACGCGAGCCGTGTTCACCGCGATCCCGTGATGCGAGGCCGTTGTGCCGTTGTCCTGCACGACACAGCTGGCCACCTGTACGCTGTCGGCCAGGATGAGCACCCCGCCCAACGCGTTGGAATCGGCGGTGAAGGTGAGCGCGCCCGGCGACTGCGCCGACAGCGTGAGCCCGCGCGACCCGGTGATGCTGCTGTTGACGTCGAAGTAGAGGCCGTAGCTCGTGCCCTTGCGCACCAGCACGTTCTTGAGCGTGATGCCGCGACCTTCGGTGTAGACGCCGATGTTCCCCGGGCGGTACACGGTGAGACTGTCCACGGCGATGCTGTCGTTCAAGGCGACTGCCGAATAGCTGGTCGTCGGGTTGCCGGTGGTGTCGATGCGGACGCGAGTGATGGAGCTGCCGGGTGCGCCGAGATAGATGGCGGCGTTGAGCGAGCGGCGCAGTCGCGCATCGCTGATGAGCAACCGGTGCCGGTCCTGCGTCGTGAGGGCCACGGAGCCGCCGAAATAGCCGCTGCCCTGGCCGCTGGCGCTGTCCACCATGACGAAGGCCATGGTGCTCGTGGCGATGGGGAACGGCGGCGGGAACGCCCCCGTTGGCGCACCCGGGTTGGCGAGCAGCAGGCCGTAGAAATTCACGCCGGCGCGCGCCGGTTTGAACGTGATCCCGTTCGCGCTGTCCAAGGCCGTGCCAACGGCGGACAGCGTCGCGCCGGCCTCGAAGATCAGTCCGGCGTTCTCGAAGCGGAGCCGCGCCCCTTTTCTTGGCTGGAACTTCGTGAGCGTGTCGAAGTACGTCTGGGAGCGGAACTCGAGGCGCAGCTGCGGGATCGCCCACAGCGTGAGCGGCACGGCGCTGTGCAGCGCCGGCTTCCCGATCAACGGCCGGTCGCTGCGCCCGATGATGAACGCGACGTCGTCCGTGTTGCCCAGGAACTTCACCTGCTGGAGGGAGTCGCGCGCCAGCGTCGCAAAGTTGTCGATGTAGCCGTAGAACGGATACGCGTTGCCGCTGAGCGTGACGCTGCCCGAGTCGCCGAGCAGGAAGCCACCCTCGGCGTGCAGACCCGCGCCGCCGCTGTTCTGGATCTGCACGCCGCGCAGGCGGATGGTGTCCGCCGGCGCTGTGACGCTGCCGCCGATCTGCACTCCCGTGCCCCGGCTGAAACGCACGGTGGTCGATTCCGCCAGCGTGGCGCGACCCAGCAGCACGCCCGGGTACGAAGACACTTGGCCGGCGGTATCAACCAGGCTGCGCGAGATACGGCTGCCGGGCGCGGCCAGCGACACCGCGGTGTACGTCGCACCGCGTATCGTGCTGCTGTCTACGATAAGCATGTGCCGGTCATAGGTCGCCAGCACTGAGCACGTGAGTGCCCCGCTTTGGCAGCTCTCGATCGTGCGGACCTGTGCGTTGACCACGTAGCTGGTGTCCACCGCGCTACCCGGCGGATTGAGGAACTGGATGCCGTAGAACTGCCCGGAGCTGGGACTGTGGCGTTCCAGCACCGCGTTCTGTGCCGCGCTGCCGCGCACCAGCAGCCGGCCACCGTCACGGAAATGCAGCGACCCGCTCCAAAAGCCGATCCGGGTGGCCGGACCTTGCTTGAGGCGCGCCAACGAGTCGAAGTACAGGCCGTTGACGACCAGCCACGGCAGCTGCGGAATCACCCGAATGGTGTCGCGCCCGGGCCGCCCCACGAAGGGCCGGTCGCTGCGCCCGACGATCACGGTCGTGTTGTCCACGTTGCCGAGCAACTGCAACTGCGAGATCGAGTCCGGGGCGATCGCCGCGAAGTTGTCCACGAAGCCGCGGAACGGCGTGTTGTTCCCCGAGGTCGTCACTGAAGCGGAATCGCCCACAAGGCGCCCCGCCTCGGCGTGCAATCCGATGCCCCCACTGTTCATGATGGTGATGGATCGCAGCCGCACCGTGTCTGCCAGATTGGTGATGGAACCATCGACGTACACGCCGGTGCCTCGGCTGTTCTTCACCGTGGTGGCCTCGGCCAAGGTCGCCCTTCCCAGCCAGAGGCCTGCGTAGGATGATGGCTGACCTGCCGTATCAATGACTGACCGGAGAATCCGGCTGCCGGGTGCCGCCAACGTCACCGCAGTGTACGTCGAGCCGCGGACGGTTGTGCTGTCGATGAGCAGCACATGCCGGTCAAAGGGCGCCAGCGCTGAACACGTCAACGAACCGCTCTGGCAGCTCTCGATGGTGTGCACGACGGTATTCACGATGACGCTCGTGTCCATGGCGGACCCGCCCGCGTTCAGAAACCGGAGACCGTAGAACTGCCCCGACGTGGCACTGTATTTCTCAAAAAACACGGGCGCGGCAAACGTGCCGCGCGAAATCAGCCGGCCTCCAGCGGCGAAGTGCATGGACCCACTCCAGAAGCCTACACGTGCGCCCGGACTCGGCAGCAACCGTGCCAGGGTGTCGATGTACACATCGTTGGTGACTTGCCATGGCAGCTGCGGAATGACCCGCAGGGTATCGAGCCGCCCCGGCCGCCCCCGGAAGGGCCGGCCGCTGTTGCCCACGATGACGGCGACGTCCAGCGTATTCCCCAGCAACTTGAGTTGCGAGAGTGAATCGCGCGCAACCGCGGCGAAGTTGTCCACGTAGCCTCGGAACGCATAGGCATTGCCGTTGATGAGGATGCTGGCAGAGTCGGCGAGCACCTTGGCGGCCTCGGCCTGAAGCCCGACGCCGACGCTGCCAAGGATGGTCAGTGCGCGAATGCGTGCCGTGTCGCTCAACCCGCCGCCGATGTATACGCCGCTGCCTCCGCTGCGGCGGACGGTGGTGCTTTCCGCAAGCGTGTTTCTGCCCAGTGCGAGCGCGGCATAGGATACCGTGGTGGTCGTGTCGATCGTGCTCCGTGAGATGCGGCTGCCCGCGGCCGCCAGGTGAACGCCGCCGCTGACCGACATGCGCACCAGCGCGCTGTCCATGATTACCGCGTGCCGGTCGCTGGTGGCGATGGCGGCGCACCCAAGCGTGGCGCACTGCCCCGTGGCCGAGTCGACGCGCACGTTGATCAGCGTGCTGAGCGCCACCGGCATGGTCCCGAACGGCCCGCCTCCGCCGCCCGGATTGTCGAACCGCAATCCGTAGAAGTAGCTCGATCCTTGGGGTTCGAAGCGGATGAGCTTGCCGGGTTGACCGTGCGCGTCCATCGTGCCGCCGCGCGTCAAGATGATGCCGGCGTACTGGAACGAGAGGCGGGCTCCCGGCCGAAGCCGGAAGTGGCCGAGCGTGTCAATGGTGATGGATGACTCGACCCGCCAGCGCAACTGTGGAATGGCAGTGATCGTGTCGCGTGTGAGCGTGCCACCCGTGATCGTGATGACGCTGTCGGCGTTGCCCACCAGCAGGACCTGGGACGCCGAATCGCGTGCGAGCGTCGCGAGGTTCTCCAGGTCGCCGCGGAAGCCGTACGCGTTGGCACTGTCCGCACGCACCGTACCCGGATCCGCCAAAATGCGGCCGTTGTCGGCCTGAAGTCCCACGCCGAGGCTGCCCACGATCCGCACGGCCCGCACCCGCGACGAGTCGCCGTGCGCATAGACGCCTATGTTGCCGCTGCGACGCACCGTCGTGGTCTCCGCGAGCGTCTTGGGACCCAGGAAGATTCCGGCGTAGCTGGCCGTGGGCGAACCGGTGGTATCCACACTGCTGCGCGAAATGCGGCTGTTGGGTGCCGCAAGGCCAACGCCTCCGAGGCCGGACTGCCGGATCACCGAGCTGTCAATCACGACCATGTGCCGGGGGTACGTACTAATCGCCGAGCACGTCCAGTAGGCACACACACCGCTGGCGTTGCTGACGCGGGCGTTCACGAGGTAGCTCGTGTCCACCGGCGGCGGCAGCGCGCCACCTGGGAGCGGTGCGTCGAGAAAGAGCAGCCCGGAAAAACTTCCGGCCGCTGCGGGACGGAAGTTTACCGGCAGCGCCGCCGTTCCCCGTGCGTTCAAGCGCCCGCCGTTCTGCATGGAGAGATAGCCGCTGGCAAACAGGAGTGAGGCCCCCGGTCGCACATTGAGGCGCGAGGCGGAGTCGATCTCAATCGTCGCGCTCACCCGCCACGGCAGATCGGGGCGCACCGTGATGGCCACGCCCCGCACGGCGCCGCCACCGCTGACGTACAGCGTATCGCGGCCGTTTGCCTTGAGCGTTTCCTGCTTCACGGAGTCGGCAAACAACGTCGCGAGATTGTACAGTCGGCCGGTAAACGCTCCTGCGGTACCTCCGGACACCGTCACGTTGGCCGAGGACCGGTGCAGCGCGCCGTTCGAAACGTCGAGGGCCAGACGAGTGGGCCCGGTGATGCTCACGTTGTTCACCCGGGCGCTGTCAAAACAGCACAGCATGCTGAGGCCGGCCCCGCCCACGATGGAAACGTCACGCACTGTCCCCACCTCATCTAACCGTACCCCTGTGCCGTTGGGGCCGTTGCGAATGGCGGTGAACTCGAGCGTGCCTCGCCCCACCATCAGGGCGGGTTGCCCGCCCGTCGCGCCCACCGACACCGTGTCAATCACGCTGCGGCTCATGCGGCTGCCCGGCCCGTAGAGTCGCACCGCCGAGCCGTTCATTTCCCGAACGGACACGCTGTCCAGAATGAAGGCGTGCTGTTCCCGTCCGCTGAGCGCCGCGGTGCTCGTGGAGTTGGAGCCGCGCTCGATCACCGCGTTGGTGACCACGCTGGTGTCCAACGGCGGCGTTCCGGTCTGGCTCGAGGCCACACCAAGCTGTATCACGCCCCAGAACACGGAGCTGGTTGCGGAGGTGATGCGGATCTTGTTGTCCGGGAGGCCCCGGGCAATGAGGCGCGTCCCTGCGTTGAAGCTCATGCTTACGCCCGAGCTGATGCAGACGAGCGTGCCTGGCGTGAGCGTGAGCCTGGCCCCGCTGTTGAACGTCTGTGTTCCGGTGACGTAGTGTGGGTTGGTCGTGGCTGACCAGGTCTGCGGCGTGGTGTACGTGGTGGTCGCATGCAGTGTGCCGCCAAGACCGGTGCATGTGTTGAGGGCAGGCAGGGTCACCACAACGCGGACGCTGTCCATCACCGACCCGCTCGTCGTCGAGACGGCCTTGAGCCAGGTGGCGCCGGTGGTCCTGGGCGTGACGACGCCCGATGCGCCTGAGGCCGGCGACACCGGCGTCACGCTCGCGATGTTGGTGTCCAGGACAGTCCAGAATGCGGCCGGCGCGCCCGACAGCGCACCCAGGGAGTCGCGTGTCTTGGTATTGAACGTCCGCGTAAGGTTCAGCTGACGCAGCGTGTCGCCGCGCTGCGGCTGGATCACAATGCCGGCATATGACGTGACCACCTTGACGGTGGTGGACCCCGCGGAGCCGTCGGCGGACGCGCTCAGCGTGGCGGTGCCGGCGTTGGTCCTGCCCGTGATCCACACCGTATCCGCGCGGGTGCTGTCAATGGACAGCAGTTCCGGACTGGCCGACGTCCACGCAACAGGCCGCTGAATCTGGAACCCGGCACTGTCATTGAGCGTGGCCCGAAACATCAGGCCGCGGTTCACCAGCACGGACGTATCGGTCGGGGAAATGCTCACAACCGTGGCGCCGGGACCGAAGTTCTTGGCCACGCAGTACTGCGTGACAGGCAGGCCGATCACGTAGCTCAAGACGATCTGCGCGTCCAACGCGCCGGCCGCCGAGTTGCAGTCGGCATCACCGTTCGCCACGACAAAGCCGCTTGGCAGGGACAGTCCGACCACCGACGACAGAATCGCCTGAGCGTCGAGCGCGGTGACCAGGCCGTCGCCGTTGACGTCGCCGTGTTTGAAGGTCTGCGCCTCGGCGATACGGGGTGTCGCCAGCATCACGCCCAACCCGAGCGCCGCGAGCAGGTAACGGTAGTTTGAGTGCATCAAGATCCGGCGTCCGAGGCGGAAGAAGGATCCGCGCTTGGTCTGTGTACGGGTGACCAATAACCTATCTACCGACATCGCGCGCTGCGCTGCACCTGACAAAGTTGACTCCATGTGCCGAATGACCGCAATCTGCATCGAAAGAAGTAGCGTTGCCACGCCACGAAAGCGATATGACGAGCGTCACCGAAGGGCGGCGGCGTCGTGACGCGTGACACGGACAAGGTCGGCCTTCGACACGCCTATTGATGTACGCCGTGAAGCCCAACACCCTGCCCACTCCGCGTCGGTCACACGATGCGCGTGACATAGGCCGATCGCCGCGCCATGCCCTGTTGCGCGGACTGTGCCTTGTTGCCGCCGCGCTGTCCGTGGCGTGCAGTGACTTGCTGTTCGGTGGCGGACGTGGCGGCATCGCGCGCGTGATCATCGAGCCGCGCTTCGCGCCGCGCGAGGCGGCGATCTACGCCTCGCTGCCGCTGTTCGGACTCACGGTGCAATCGCTGCGCTTGGTGCTGCTGCGCCCGGGCACGGCCGACACGCTGAAGGACACGACCGTGACCGTCACCGAGGGCCAGGACTCCGTCGTCGTCGAGTTGCTGGTGGTTCTCAGGCAGTCGGAGGAGCGCCTCACGGCGGCGCTCGAGATGCGCAGCGGCTCCGTGCTGTTGTTCTACGGAACGACCAGCGTGACCGCGTACGCCGGCGCGAATCCCGCCGCGCCGCCGCCGCCGGTGCTCGTCCCGCTCTGGGTGGGACCAGGGGCCGCGGCCACCAAGGTGCGCATAGCGCCGCGCGACACCACGATCGCCGCCACGGGCCGCGTTACGTTTGCCGCCGTGGCCACGACCGCCACCAACGTCGTCGTCACCAACCCGGAGTTCGTGAGCCGACTGGCGTGGGCCAATCTCGACCCCACGCTTGGAACGATTCCCTCCACCGGCGGCGATTTCGTGGGCTCCGGCGCCCGGGGCACCGCACGGATCACCGTGGCCACGCCGAACCTCCTGCGCGACACGGTGCGCGTAACGCTGGTCCCCGCAGCCACCCAGGTGGTCACGGTCTCCGGCAGCGGGCAGAGCGGCGACGCGGGCACGGCGCTGGCGCAGCCGTTCATCGTGGAGGTGCGAGCCGCGGACAATCTGAGCGTGCCGAACGTGAAGGTGCGGTTCCGCGCCGTCACGGGCGGCGGAAGCGTTTCGCCCGACAGCGCCATCACCAACGCACAGGGACGGGCGCAGGCCGCGATGACACTCGGCACCGGTTCCACGTCGCAGTCCTTTGACGCCACGGTCACTGGCCTGACGCCCACCACGGCCACGGCGACCGCCGTCTTCAGCCAGGTGCCGTCGTCCATCGCCTTCGCCAGCGGCATCGAAGTCGTGGACGTCGGTGGCGTGAAGGCCGCGCCGGCCACCGTGCGGGCGCAGGACGGCTCGACGATGACGGGGCAGCCGGTGACATACACCAGTCGCGATGCCGCAATCGCCAGCGTGAGCAGCGCTGGCGCCATCACCGGCGTCGCCAAGGGTCAGACCGTGATCATCGCCACGCTCGGCACGCTGGCGGACTCCATCCGGGCCGTTGTCGCGGAACCCAACGGTCCCGTGGTGGTCACAAGCGCAGACCGGTTCCGCTACCCCCGCGACACGACAATGACCATCGCGGTTTTTGTTGATTTGCGCACATCGCCAAAGAAACTCGGATCGGCGACGATTGACGTGGATTGGAATCCGGCGCAACTGTTTTACCAGAGCCACGCAAATGGCGGGAGCGGCGTTGCGCCGACGGTCAACTTCAGCGCTACTTCGACCGGCAAGCTGACCTTGGCGATGGCGGACGTCGCCGGCTTCAGCGGACGCGTTGAACTGCTGCGCATAACGTTCAAGACGGCAAACGGCGCGGCAACCGGCACGCTCAAGGCCGCGGCCCGCGAGTTGAACGCGCACGACTTCACTGATCTCCTTCCACTCACCGTTCAGGTGACACACGCACTGGTGATCCCATGACCTTCCTCTTGATGTCACGCCATCTCCGCACCTGCTGTGCGCTGGCGCTGGCGGTCGCAGCGCCCCTGGCCTGTTCCGACGACGATCGCATCAGCGATGTGATGCCCTCGGCGCCGGCTGTCCTCGGACCCGACGCCATGTCCGCATTCATCACGGTCTCCGACCCCAAGCCCGGCGTCGGCGACCGCGTCACCGTCACCGTACGCGCCATTCGCGGTGCGTCCGTCGGCAGGATCGGCAGCTTTACGCTGAGCTTGGCCTACGGTGCAAAGCAGCTCCGCTTCATCGAGGCGGGGCGGTCTGCGTACGGCATGGTGCTTGCCAACGGCGCCGAGCGCGGCATGGTGAAGGCGGCGGGTGCGTCGGCCGAAGGGTTTGCGGACGACCAGCTCATCACGGCCGTGTTTGAGGTGGCCGCGCCAAACGCAATGGAGACGCTGCAGCTCACGGTGAGCGAAATGAACTCCGTTGCATTCCACGATCAGCGCGCGCAGATGCGCGTGGAACGCGCCCTCTACCGGGAGAACCGCCGGTAACGATGCTGTTCGCCGCCGTGTTCGCCCTCCAGATAGCCGCCACGGGGTCCGCTTCCATGGCGGCCGGGTGTGCGACGCCGCCGGCGAAGGCCGCGGATGTTGAGGCGTTTGTGGCCGTGAACCCGCTGCGCCAAACGGATACACTGGCGACGGTCACCGTGTGCGTCGTGGCCCGGTCGGCTGCGGTGCGCATCGGCAGTTACCACGGTGAGCTGTTGTTCGATTCCTCCGCGGTGCGCGTCGTGCGCGTGGAGAAACCGGCTGGCGGTATGCGCGTGGAGAACGCCACTCAGCCCGGACGCGTGAACTTCGCCGGCGCTGCTCCTGAAGGATTCGCGCCCGGCGCGCTTGTCAGAGTGGTGCTACGCATCCGACCGCGCGGCAACGCGCCGGCACTGCAGCTCACGATGCGCGAGTTGAACGCCGTGGACGGCAAGAGCCTGCTCTCCGGGCTCGTGACCACGGTGCGGCCGTGAATCGAGCCCGGCGCATGGCCATTCTCGCCTCGGCAATCGTGGTGTGCGCCGCCGCGACGCCGACTACGCGTGCGATCACCACGGCGGCCGCTGCGGCGGTCACCGCGAGTCTCACACCGGATTCGGTGAGCGGCGTCAAGGGGTTGCGGCACACTCTCACGCTGGCAGCCAACCTTGGCTCGACGGGCAAGCTGCTTGGCTCGTATACCGCAAAGCTCGTCTGGGACTCGACGGTTGTCCGTCTCGACTCCGTAAGATCCGGAAGCTTCGGCGCGCCACTCGTGAACTACGTCTCGGGCGCAGAGGTCCGGCTCACACAGGTGAACACGAGCGGCCTTGGCGGCGCGCCAACGCTTGCGCGCGTGTTCTATCGATTCGTGAATGACACTGCGGGCAAGCGCACAGTGATCACCCCGACATTCAGCGAGCTTACGGCCTCGGATTTCTCGAACCTGCTGTCTGATTTTTCGGCGTCCGGCGCTGTGGCCCGCGTGCTCGCGCCGCAGGTGTTTGTAGGCATCACCCCGGACTCGCTGCGCGAACGGGTCGGCTTCAAACCGGTGCTGAACCTGACCGCGGACGTTTCGGCGGCCGCGGGCGTTGCGCTTGGGTCCTATGCGGCCACGGTGACCTGGGACTCGACCATCATGCGCCTGGACTCGGCCCGGCCGGGAGACTTCGCCGCGCCGCAGACTAATCAGCCGAACGCCGCCGAACTGCGACTGACGTCAGCCGACGCGCTGGGGCGCGGGGGGCCGCCCTTCTCTCTGGCGCGACTCTACTATCGGTTCGTCAACGACTCGTTCCCGAAACAGACCACGCTGACCCTGAGCGTCAGCGAGGTGCATGCCGCCGTTACGTTCGCAGACCTGCTGGCCGGGGTGGTAGTGAAGAACGGCAAGGCGATCATCGGCGGTGTACTGCGCGGGGACATAGACGTCAGCGGATCCGTTGCAGCGCTTGACGCCCAGCTGATCCTTCAATCCGTCGTGGGATTGTCGCTGCCCGCCGGCGCCGGCGCGGTGCCGCACGGCGACGCGGACTGCAGCACGACGCTCCGGGCCCGGGACGCCCAGATCGTGCTCCACTTCGTGGTGGGGAACGACGTGTCGCAGTTCTGCGCCGGCAGGATTCAGTAGCGAACTACGGCGCCGCGCGCTCGTACACCACGCGGCCCCCGACCACGGTGAGGACGATTCGCGCGTCACGGAGTTCGTCCGGCTGGGACGTCGTGAGGTCCCTGTCAATCATGACGAGATCGGCAAGGAAACCGCGCGCAATCATCCCCTTCTCCTTTTCCATGAATTCCGCTCGCGCCGAGCCGGCGGTGTAGGCGCGTAGCGCTTCCTCCACCGTGATCTTCTGCTCCGGCATCCAGCCGTTCGGGTGCGCATCATCCAGTGTGCGCCGCGTGACGGCGGCGTAGATGCCCTCCAGCGGCGTGGGCGGCGCGACGAACCAGTCGCTCCCGAACGCCAGGGGCGCCTTGGCGTCAAGGAGGGAGCGGAACGCATACGTCCCTTTGGCGCGTTCGGCGCCGATGACCTTGTCAGCCCAGCGTCCGTCGTCGATGGCGTGGTACGGCTGCATACTGGGGATGACGCCGAGTTTGGCGAAGCGCGCAAACTCGGGCGGAGCGAGATGCTGCGCGTGCTCGATGCGCAAGCGGCGGTCACGGGCGCCGTTCTCGGCCGCGACACGCTCATAGATATCGAGCAGGACCCGATTGGCCTTGTCGCCGATCGCGTGGATGATCACGTGCAAGCCGGCGGCGTCGGCGCCCTTCGTCCATGCGTACAGCGCGTCGGGTGCATTGACGAAGAAGCCCGTGTCGTTGGGCACATCGGTGAACGGCGCCAGCATGGCCGCGGTATGCGAGCCAAGCGATCCGTCCACGAAGCCTTTGAGCGCGCCGATGTGGAGCCATTCGTCGCCGCGTCCGCGCGCAGCAACGGTGTCACGCAGCCGTTCCCACGATGAGAGCGGCACGGCGGTATAGATGCGCGTGCGGAGACGGCCGGCAGTGGCGGCGCGCGCGAACGTGGCGACGTCGCGCCATGAGCCCATGTTGTGGACGGACGTCACGCCTTGTTGCGCGACGTACGTCATCGCGGCGTTCAGCGCGGCGTCTTCCTGCGCCGGCAGCGGGTCCGGGATGGCGCGATTCACGAGCGCCGCGGCGTTGTCCTTGAAGATTCCGGCGGGCTCGCCGTTGGCGTCCCGGACGATCTCGCCGCCCGCGACGTCCCTGGTATCGCGTGTGACGCCGGCCGCCCTGAGCGCGGCGGTGTTGGCGAGGCTCATGTGACCGTCGAGCCGCTGGATGAACACGGGCGTGTTTGGTGTGACCGAGTCGATCCAGTCCCTGCGAGGCAGTTCCCCGCCCCAGTGCTGGTGGTCCCAGTTGCCCTCGAGCATCCAGGCTCCCCGCGGGAGCCTGGATGCGTGTTCCTTGATCCGGCCGATGAATTCCTCGCGCGTTTTGGCGTCGCGCAGTTGCACCGATGTCAGGCCGAAGCCGCCGGCCATGAAGTGCACATGCGCATCGATGAATCCGGGCGTCAGCATGGCGCCGTTGGCATCGATCACGCGAGTCATCGGCCGCACCGCCTTGCGAACCTCGGCGCTCGAGCCAACGGCCGAGATCCGGTCGCCCGTCACGAGCACGGCGTCAGCCCACGGGCGTCGTTCATCGCCGGTCCACACGCGAGCGTTCACGATCGCGAGTGTGGGAGTGGGCTCGATGGTGGTGCTCACGGAGGTCATGGTGCAGCCGAGAGCAAGGAGAGGAAGGAGGAAGGAGAAAGGAGGATGGAGCCTGCGGATGCAAAGGCGCATGCGAGAACTTGGTTAGCTTTGACGCGCATGGCCACCAACATCTGGTTCTGGATCGGGTTCATCACGTTCGTGTTGGCGATGCTGGCCCTGGACCTGGGCGTATTCCATCGCAAGGCCCATGAAGTGCGCCCGCGCGAGGCGGGCATCTGGGTGGCGGTGTGGGTGGCGTTGGCGATGGTCTTCGCCGCGGGCCTGTGGATGTTCGAGGGCAGCGCCGTCGCCCTCACGTTCGTCACCGGCTACGTCATCGAAGAGTCGCTCAGCGTCGACAACCTCTTCGTGATGGTGGTGATCTTCAACTACTTCGCGGTGCCCGCGTCGTGCCAGCATCGCGTGTTGTTCTACGGCATTCTGGGCGCGCTGATCATGCGTGGGCTTTTCATCGGGTTGGGCGCGGTGTTGCTGGCCCGCTTCGAGTGGATCCTGTACGTGTTTGGCGCAATGCTGCTGTTCACCGGCATCCGCATGATGTTCAAGCAGGATGAGGTGTTCGAGGGCGACAAGAACCCGATCGTGCGCTTGGTACGGCGCTTCGTGCCGATGACGACGCGCTACGAGGGCAAGCAGTTCTTCGTGGTCGAGAACGGCAAGCGCTTGGCGACGCCGCTGCTGCTGGTGCTGATCCTGGTGGAATTCACGGACCTCATCTTCGCGGTGGATTCGATTCCGGCCATCTTCGGCATCACACGCGACCCGTTCCTCGTCTTCACGTCGAACATCTTCGCGGTGCTGGGCCTGCGGTCGATGTACTTCCTGCTCGCGGCGGTGATCGAGCGCTTCTACCTGCTGAAGTACGGGCTGGCGATCATCCTGTCGTTCATCGGAGTGAAGATGTTGGGCGAGAGCTTCTTCCACATCGATATCGTCGTATCGCTCGGCGTGGTGCTGGGGACGCTGGCAGCGTCGATCCTGGCATCGCTGCGCTGGCCGCGGCCGGAAGAAGTGCCCGAACCCATGCGGCGCGAGGCGGTCGGCACCGGGTCGATCTTCGGTGCCTTCCGGTCATGGCGCCGCCGCAAGCCCTGATTCAGCGGCGTTCCGCCGCGTCGCGGATGTCGAGCAGGATTTCGAGATAGAGCTGCTCGCGACGGTATGCGAAGTCGAGCGTGGCCATCTGGGCCGGGTCGGTGCCGGATTTCGCGCGATCGAACGCCTCGCGGTACATCGTTTCCAGGTTTTCCATGATACGGTCGCGCGAGCGTGACATACGCATCTTCTCGAGGGCGCTGAGGGTCAGACGAGGGAAGTCGTCGGCCGGGTCCGCAGTGGCCGGTGACGGCGAGAGCAGGATTCGCTTCGCGGCGTCCAGCAGGAAACGCCGCGGCTGAATGGGATCGGGCATCGGCGTGAAAGGTACCGTGTGACTCGCGTCACTACCATGAACGTCGGCCGCGATTGCGCACAGGTTGCCGTGCACCCAGTTTCCGCCGCATGTCCGACAGCGTGTTGTATCGCCGCAAGCTGGCCCATGGACCGGAAGTGCGCATTCGTCGCACTTCGGCCGATGGCGCCACGCCGGTCACGGCGGTCATCGATGTGGACCGTCGGGCGGGAACGCCGAGGGAAAAGGAGGGAGGAGATCCACCGCCGTTGAAGACGGCTACGGCCGGGAGTGACACCGAGGTGCTGGCCGCATTGAAAGCGGACGCGGATGATGATCGGGTGATCGCATCGCTGCTACGCGCCAAGGGGCTGCGCTAAAGAGAACGCCCGGCGAGCGGGGCATGTCAGATCATAGGCGGAAGAAGACGAGGTCTTCGACGACCTTCCCATCGCGAAGATGCTCTTTCACGATTCGCTTCAACGACCCAGGCGTGACGCCCGAATACCAGACCCCCTCCGGATAGACCACGACAATCGGTCCACCGGCACAGACGCCGAGGCACGGAGTCTCTCCCCGCTTCACCCGAGTGGGACCAAACAAGAGATCAGCTTCGTCGAGCAACTCGGGCAATAGCGCGTAGAGTTCCCGACCACCGCGATTGGGCGAGCAAAAGCCGCCCGTGCAAACAATCACGTGACGGCGATACGGTTCCATCGTTGCTTCCATGGCGGTATACTCGCCTTGAGCACGCCCGATCTCAACCGGAGCGACGGTGACACCGCAAAACACGAATGTCGGCGACCTGATTGTCGCCGTGGAACGACCGGCCGCGACGACGCACAAACCGCCCGTCCTCCTCATCCACGGCATGTTCGGCGGCGCTTGGTACTGGGAGGGATACCAGTCCCTGCTCGCATCCCGCGGCTATTCCAGCCATGCCATCAACCTGCGCGGCCACCACGGCAGTCGGCCGGTGCACGACATCGGCAAGGTGCCGCTTCGCGATTACATCGCCGACGCCACAGAAGTCGCGCGCGCCCTCAAGAACCCGATTGTCATCGGACATTCGATGGGCGGACTCATCGCGCAGAAACTCGCGGAGGCCGGCCTCTGCCGCGCCTGCGTCCTGCTGGCGGCCGCGCCGCCACGCTGGATTCCCGTCGTCAGCTGGGTGCTGCTGATCCGACAACTGAAGTACGCCAAGGGACTCACGCTGTTCGAGCCGCTGGTGCCGGACCGCTCGGACGCCGACGCGCTGATGTTCAACCGCACGCCGATGAGCGATCGCGCCGCGTTCTTCCCGCGCCTCGTGCCAGAGAGCGGACGTGCCGGCTTTGACGCGAGCTTCGGCATCGTCGGCGTGAACGAGCGCCGCGTGACCGCGCCGATGTACACCGTCACCGGCAGCGACGACAAGTTCATCGTACCGCGCGTGGCCCGCGCCATCGCCGCGAAGTACCGCGCGCCACTCAAGGTGTACGACGGATTCGCGCACCACATCATGAATGAGCCGGGGTGGGAGAAACCCGCCAAGGACATCGTCGACTGGATGGACCAACACTGATGCCGGACTTCGCTTCCATCGACATGCGCGTCGGCACGGTGCTGACCGCGACGACGTTTCCCGAAGCGCGCAAACCGGCGTTCAAGCTCAGCATCGACTTCGGCCCGGAACTCGGCGTCAAACGCTCCAGCGCACAGCTCACGGTGCACTACGCGCCGGATCAACTGGTCGGACGGCAAGTGATCGCGGCGGTGAACCTCGGCATGCGGCGCATCGCCGGGTTCGAGAGCGAAGTACTGGTGCTGGGCGCAATGCCGACCGCGACGGAAGTAGTTTTGCTGGCACCCGACCAACGCGTCGCCAACGGCACGCGCATCGCCTGACTCACTTCCTTTATATGACCAATCCGGATCCGAAGCCCGCACCCCGCCCCTCCACCGGCAACCCGATCGCGAAATCGCGCGCCGAGTGGCGCAGCGGCCTGGAGTTCGTGGTCGGCGTCGGCAATCGCACGCACGTGATCGACGGCAGCTCGAAGGTGGCGCCGTCGCCTGTTGAGACCCTGCTCGGCGCGGTGGGCACGTGCGCGGCGAGTGATGTGGTCGAGATTCTGGCCAAGCAGCGCACGCCGGCCGAGAAGCTTTCGGTGGACGTGATGGCGATCCGGCGCGCCGAGTTTCCGCGCCGAGTGGAAACGCTCGAACTGACGTTCACGATCACCGGCCCCGGCATCCAGCGCGTCGCGGCCGAACGCGCCATCGACCTTTCGATTCAGAAATACTGCACAGTGGCGGCGAGCATGGCCGGGGACATCACGATGTCCTCGACGCTGGTGCTCAATGGAGAAACCGGCGCCCCCGTGAACCAGCCGATGTTCTCCAGAAGCTTCAAAAACTA
>JBBTFS010000135.1:0-16839 GCA_038060705.1 Gemmatimonadota bacterium | reverse complement strand
CGATTGATCTGCGTCGCGGCGTCGTCCAGGAACTTCGCCGCCATCGCCTGATTCAATCCGAACCTCTTGATCTGCCGCTGCACCTCATGCATCAGAGTCATTCGTGAAATGGGATCGCTGCGAAGGGCGGCAGCGTGGGCGCGGGGCGACTTTCGCGGCATGGGCATCAGGGAAGGTTAGGGGTTTCGTGCGATGATGACAACGTCATGCCGCCGACCGTCGCTCACGAGCGGGATCTCGGCGCCCTCCAGTGCCTGCCCGTCCACGGTGACCGAGGCACCCACATCCCGCGCGGCCACGCGTACCGAGATCGCGTAGGTGCTCGTGCCGAACCGGTACTCGATGGCGTACTCCGTCCACGACGCCGGCACGCGCGGCTCGATGCGCAGCGTGTCGCCGCGCTTGGTGAAGCCGAGGATCGTTTCCAGGCCCACGCGGTACATCCAGCTGGCCGAGCCGGTGTACCAGGTCCAGCCACCACGCCCCAACTGGCCTTCCGCGGTATAGACATCCGCGGCGACGACGTACGGCTCCACCTTGTAGGTCGCGACCGACGCGGCGCTCCGCGCCTTCATCAACGGGTTGATCATCTGATACAGCTCGAAGGCGCGATCGCCGCCGCCATCGCCCAACAGGGCCGTGGCCTGCACGGCCCAGAGCGCGGCGTGTGTGTACTGCGCGCCGTTCTCCCGCACGCCCGGCAAGTAGCCCTTGATGTACCCCGGATCCACCGGCGACTTGTCGAAGGGCGGCGTGAGCAGCTGGATGATGCCTTCGCGCCGGTGCACGAGGTGCTTCTCGAGCGACTGCATCGCGAGCCGCTGGCGCCCGGGATCGCCCGCACCGGAGATCACACTCCAGCTCTGCGCAATCGAGTCGATTCGGCATTCCTCGTTCTGTGACGAGCCGAGCATGGCGCCGTCGTCGAACCAGGCCCGGCGATACCATTCGCCGTCCCAGGCATGCTGCTCCACGGCGGCCGCATAGGCGACGGCGCGTTCGCGAAAGGCCAACGCGGTGTGTTCATCACCGCGATCAACGGCGACGTTCGCAAACGCGCGGAGCGTCGCGGTCAGAAACCACGCCAGCCACACGCTTTCACCGCGCCCCTCGGCGCCGACGCGATTCATACCGTCGTTCCAGTCGCCGGTGCCGATCAACGGAAGGCCGTGCGCGCCGGTCGTGCAGGCACGCCGCAACGCCAGCAGGCAGTGCTGGTACACACTCACCGGTGGATCGCTGCTCGGCTGTGGCAGATCGTACACCTCGTGCTCGTCGTCGCGCAACGGCGGCATGGTGATGAACCCCACCGGCTCATCCAGCACGGCGCGGTCGCCGGTCACACGCACGTAGTGCTCGACGACGAAGGGCAGCCACGCGAGGTCGTCGGAGAATCGCGTTCGCACTCCGCGGCCGTCGGGCGGATGCCACCAGTGCTGCACGTCCCCCTCGACGAACTGGCGTCCCGCGGCGCGGACGATGTGTTCGCGTGCCAGCATTGGCTCGGCGTACACAAACGCCATGACATCCTGCAGCTGGTCGCGAAAGCCGAAGGCGCCGCTGCTTTGATACACCCCCGCGCGACCCCACATGCGGCACGCGAGCGCCTGGTACAGCGACCAACGGTTCAACATCACGTCGAATGAGGGCTCGGGCGTTCGCACGGTGATCTGCGACAACCGGCGCGTCCACCCCTCCACCGCGTCGGACAGTGCGTCCCTGGCGCGCCCGAGGTCGCGGTACCGGGTAATGCTGGCAGTCGCGAGGGCGTCGTTGTCGGCCGCGCCCAGCACGACGACGATCTCGCGCGCTTCGCCGGGCGCCAGCACGAGCGTGCATTGCAGCGCCGCGCAGGAATCCAGCCCCGCGGACGTCCTTCCCGAAAGCGGTACCGTCGCCCGGTCGACGAGCGCCGCCGGACTCCGCAGCGAGCCGTTGCGTCCAAGGAACTCGCGCCGGTCGCCTGTGTGGCTCGTGAGCGGCTCGCTCATCGCCGCGAATGCGCGCGTTGCGGCGAAGGTGGGGTTGAACGTGTTCCAGGCGATGTGCGCCTCCAGCGTGTCGTCGAACGACGTGATCACCTGGTGGCGGGTGTGTTCCCGCTGTGCGCCGAGTGTCCACTCCGCGTAGGACGTCACGGAGACGCGCCGAGTGCGGTCCTCGCGGTTCGTCACGCGCAGCAGCGACAGCCGCACCGGATCGTCGGGCGCCATGCCGAGCGTCAGCAGCGTTTCGATCCCCACGTGATGATGCCTGAAGACGGAGCTGCCCGCCGAATGGCGGATGGTGTACGGGCTTGTGCCCGGAATGGGCGCCGGCGTCGGACTCCACAGCTCGCCGGTCTCCTCGTCGCGCAGGTAGAGCACATCGCTCGGCGGATCCGACACCGGATCGTTGTGCCACGGTGTCAGACGGTAGAATTGCGCGTTTCCGGCCCACGTGCACCCCGCGCCGCGCTCGGTGACCAGGAAGCCGCCACGAGCGTTGGCGATTACGTTCGCCCACGGCGCGGGCGGCAGCGCGTCGCCCTGCACCCGGATGTCGTAGTCGTTGTTGGCGGTGAGCCCGCCGGTGCCATTGTCGAAGCGGAGTGCCGCCGCTGGCGCCTGCCCTTCCCCCTCCAGCCCATCGTGCGCTTCGAGGAATACGGGAATCCGCGGCGTGGCCAGCGAGTGCCGGCCGACCACCTTGCGGACGCGGTGCACTTCCTCGGGCACCTCCAGCCGCCTGCCGGACGCGCGCGACCGGGCCGGCGGCGCCGGCACTTCCTCCGCGATCTCCGCTCCGCGCCACACCTCCGCGATGTGCGCCAGCGAGCGCCCGTCACACTCCACGATCACGCGCGCCGTGGCCCGCAGCATTCTCAGGTCGGCCTCACCGAGCTGATCGCTCTGCCGGATGAAGACGCCGCCTGGCTGCTCGACGACCGCGGAATCGCTCGCGGCGAACATCGCCGCGGTGATCCGGTCGTGCAGTACCTGGAGGTAGCCCGACGGTTGCTCGTTCAGCACCACGAGGTCCACCATCATGCCGCGACGCCGCCAGTAGTGGTGCGCGGCGAACAGCTGCGCGATCGTCGGAATCCCATCCTCACTGCGGATGCGCGCCAGCAGGATGGGCCAGTCGCCGGAGATGCCGTGCGACCACAGCAGCGGCTGCGAACCCGTGTTCGCCCGCACCTCGGCATCCGGCGCGCGCAGGCCCGGGTGTGAATAGAAGAGATGCCCGGCCAGCTCCTGGAACACGGACGCATCGGCCGGAGACACGCCCAGCTCACGCAACTCCACCTGGGTGGCCGTCCACGCGAGATCGAGTGCCCGCTGTGCCGTGCTGGAATCGTGATACCGGTCGGCGAGCGCGAAGGCGCGCTTGGCGCTGTCCGCCACCAGCGTCGTGAACGCGACGGACGCCGACTGACCCGGCGCGAGGCGCACGCGCACGCGGATGGCGAAGATCGGGTCGAGCACGGCGCCGATGGACCCTGGCAACGCACCATCGTGGTCTAGCGCGTGTGGCGCGCGCGGCGATCGGCCGCGCCCCACGAATCGCGCGCGGTCCGTCTCGAAACTGGTTCGCCCCACGCGCTCGCTGCCGCCGCCGTCCACCACGTGGGCGCACCACAGCCGCGCTTCTTTGGCGGAGCGGGGGCGCCGCGTGGCGGTGATCGCGGCACACCATGCGTGCCACTCCGTTTCCACGAAGAGGTTCGAGAACGCCGGGTGCTGGCGGTCCGCGCCGGGCGCCGCCAACACCACTTCGCCGTAGCTCGTGACCTCGAGTTCCCGCGCCGTGTCGCTGTCGTTGGTGAGCGTCACGCGACGGACCTCGGCGGCATCGTCAGGGACCACCGCGACTTCGGTGCGCGTCTCGATGCCGTGGTCGCGCCGATGGAACGTGGCGCGATCCGCGGCGAGGAACGCGTGGTACCATTCGCCCGGTGCGCACACGGGTTGGTGCGTCGCCGACCATACGTGACCCGCGTGCACATCCTTCACGTAGCAGAACTGGCCGGTGTTGTCCGTGGTGCCGTCCGCGCGCCAGCGCGTGACGTCCAGGTCGCGGTAGCGGCTGTATCCCCCGCCGCAGTGGCTGACCATGACCGTATACGGCAGGCGGCCCAGGAGTGCGATGTGCGGACGGGGCGTGTCCGCCACATCGAGCTCGCGAACGACGGGATGTTCCAGTGCCGGATCGGGCAACGCATCCGCCGGGCGCGGCTGGCGCGCCTTGTGAAACACCAGCTTGCGCGGAATGCGTTCGTGGAGGAGCAGTTCCGCGGCGCGCACCAGGGGCTCCGCGTGAAACCGGCGCGGCCAGATGTCGCCCATGAGAGCGTTCGTGAGCGCAACGAGCGACATGCCGACATGGTGCGCCATGTAGTTGCGGACGATCGCGTACCGCTTGCCAGGCTCGGGGCGCGTGTAGTCGAGGGCGTCGTAAAAGCCGAAGTCGCCCAGCGCGCCCTTGGCCTCGAGGGCGGCGAGGTTGGCAAAGGCCCGCCGCGGCGCGACCGCGAGCGCGAGGGCGGTCGCGTACGGCGCCACGACGAGATCCTGCCCGATGCGGCGCTCGAGCGCGAGCTGGGGCACGCCGAACGCGCGATACTGGTACGTGGCATGCCGGTCGCGCAGGTTGTACGCGCTCTCACTCGTGCCCCACGGCACGCCGTGATCCGCGCCGTACGCCATCTGTCGCTTCACGGCGCTGCGATAGGTCTGGTCCAGCAGCGTCAGCGGGAACACTTGCATGACGAGCGTCGGCATGAGGTACTCGAACATGGTGCCGCTCCACGACACGAGCGCCGTGTCGCCCGAGGCTCGCGTCAGCGTTCGTCCAAGGTGAAACCAGTGGTCCACCGGAACGTCATTGCGCGCGATCGCGAGAAAGCTGGCAAGCCGCGCCTCCGAGGCGAGCAGATCGTAGAAGGACACATCCAGCGTGTGGCTCGCCTGCTGATACCCGATCGCGAACAACTCGCGGCTCTCGTCGTAGAGAAAGCTGAAGTCCATCTCGTTGGCGAAGTCCGCCGCGCGGTCGGCGATGACCTGGAGACGGGATGACAACTCGGCGGCCACGGCGCCCTTGATCCCAAGGCACGCCTGGCGCAACGCCAGCAGGTGGCCCGCGAAATTGCCGCTGTCCACCGTGGAGATGTACGGCGGCTCGAGCACCTTCAGGTCCCGCAAATCGTACCAGTTGAAGAAATGGCCGTGAAAACGGCGCATCTGCTCCAGGGTGCGGATGGTCAACTCGAGCCGGTGCACCATGTCGTGCGTGGTGATGAAGCCGAGATCATGCGCCGACACCGTGGAGAGCAGCTGGAGGCCGATGTTCGTCGGCGACGTTCGCATCGCCACAACCGGCACGGGATCTTCCTGGAAATTGTCGGGCGCCAGCCAGTGTGTTTCCTCGGTGACGAACCGCTCGTAGAAACGCCAGTGCAGCCGGGCGTAGCGCAGCGCCCCGGCCCGTGTCACGTCCGGCATCCGCCAGGCACGGCGCCGGGCGGGCGCCGACAGCGCATGCGCGATTGCCGGCGACGCGGCCCACAGCAGAAAGAGCGGGATCAACGCGTACGTTCCGGCGGTGAGTGGGCCGAACGTGAGCCCCATCAGCGCCAGCAGGGACACCGGCCACATCGCTCGCCACGGTCGACGCCATGCGCGCACGCCACGCACCATCCGCTGTTCCGTCTGCGAGGCCGTTTGCCACTCGAGCAAGCGCCGCTGGGAGACGGCCAGGCGCCAGAGTGTACGAACGATGCCGTCCAGCGAGATCCACGCCTGATGCGGCAGGAAGATGACGGTGAGCGCGACCTGATTCACGCTGGTCACCGCGTCGCGCGCAATGCCGGCGTAAAACGCGCGCCACGACTTGTCGAGCGGGGGCCGCAACACCGCGAGCAGCAGCGAGATGATCCACGGAGACGCGAGCGCGAGGAGCGCCAGCACGGTCCACCGGACCGGCGAGCCGGGCAGGATCCACCAGCTGGCCGCCAGGAAGACCATCAGCGAGATCTCGACCACGCTGCGCCGCAGATTGTCGAAGATCTTCCAGCGCGAGAGCTTGCCGAGACGGTTCCGCTCGGGCCCGTCGGGACCGGGGACGCGCGCCGTGAGCCACTGGAGCAACTGCCAGTCGCCGCGCAGCCACCGATGCTTGCGTCGCGTGTACGTCAGGTACTGCGCCGGATAGTCGTCGTAGACCGTGATGTCCGTGACCAGTCCCGCGCGCGCGTACGTGCCCTCGATCAAGTCGTGCGACAGCAGCCGGTTCTCCGGGAATCGCCCTCGGGTGGCCTGCTCGAAGGCGTCCACGTCGTAGATCCCCTTGCCGGTGAAGCTCCCCTCTCCGTAGAGATCCTGGTAGACGTCCGAGACCGCCGTCGTGTACGGATCCACGCCAGGTTGCCCCGACTGCAGCGACGCGAAGACCGACCGGTGCGCGCTCGGCAGCGAAATGCCCACGCGCGGCTGGAGAATGCCGTAGCCCCGCACGACGCGGCCCCGCGCGGGATCGTACACGGCGCGATTCAACGGGTGCGCCAGGGTGCCCACCAACAACGCAGCCGCGTCCGGCGGGAGCACCGTGTCCGAGTCGAGCGTGATCACGTAACGAATGCCGCGCAGTGCGTCCACGTTGCCGACGATCGTCGAGTACACGTCGTGGGCCTGCCCGCGCACGAAGTGGTTGAACTGCGACAGCTTGCCGCGCTTGCGCTCCCATCCCATCCACGCGCCTTGCGCCGGATTCCACAAGCGCGGCCGGTGAAACAGGTAGAACGCGTCCTCCGACTTGGGGGCATAGCGGGCGTTCAGGGCGCGCACACCGTCTACCGCGGCGGCAACGATGGCGGCGTCGCTGTCCTTGGCTTCCGCGTCCGCGTCGGTGAAGTCGCTGAGGATCGCGAAGTGGAGGTGCGCCTCGCGATTGGCCAGGAACTGGACCTCGATCGTCTCGAGCGCCTCGGCGACCGCGTCCACGCTGCCAAAGAGCGTCGGAATCACCACGGCAGTGCGAAACTCGGGCGGCACGCCCTCTCGCACGTCCAGTTTGGGAAGGATGCGCGGCGGCAGAAACGCGATGATGAGCCGATTCGTCATGCTGATCGCGATGTCGCTGCTGGGGATCAACCCGAGCAGCGTGACGGTCACCCAGGCGTCATACGCATGCGGCTCGCCGAGGCGCAGCAGGAGAGCAAGCGCCACCAGCGTGCCAAGCAGCGCGGTGCCGAAAAAGACCGCATCCGGGTGGCGCAACACGGCCCGATGCATCGCTTCGCGGACGCCCGGACGATAACCGGTGCGCGCCTCGAGATCCGGCAACCCTGCATCAATGAGGAAGTAGCCGACGTGGGCGCGGTGGGCTTCCCTGCCGTCTGACCGGGCATGTTCCGCGGCAAGGTCGGTGGCGACGCGCGCGACGGCCGCTTCGTCGCCCTTGGTGCGCAGCGCCACACGCTCCACCACGTGACGGTAGTGGTCGCGAGTCGCAAAGGTCATCCGCGGGTAGTAGCCCGACGGGTCCAGCCGGAGCTGTGCGTCCAGCGCGCTCTGCTTCTCGACGAATACCCGCCAGTCCATGCGCGCGATCGAGCGCAGGCTCGTGATGCTGTTGGCCATCATGATCTGCGTGATCGCGAGGCGGTGCGTGGCCTGCGACGCCGCGACCTCGCCCGACATGCCCTGCCCGGCGATCCACTGCTCCAGCCAGCCCAGCGGCGCGAAGGAAGCAGGCGCCAGGCGCAACTGCTGGAGGAAGCGCGCGATGAAGGCCGCGTTGAGCGGGATCTTGCTGTCGGTGAGTTGGACCAGCGCGTTTCCCAAGGTCTTCGAGCCTTCTTCCGCCGCGGCGAGCAGCGCGGCCGCGATGCGATCGGCGCGCTCGACGTCGTCGAGGCGCTGAACCGTGCGAAGGGTCATGCGTCGGACGTTCTCGATGAGGCCGAGACGCAACATCGCCGGTATGGCCCACAGCTCGCCGATGCGCAGTGGGCTCACTTGCTGGAACGCGCCTGCCACGAGGTCGGTGTTCTCGAGGTCGATGCGTCCCTCGGTATGCGAGATGAGAGTGATCGCGATCTCGTAGACGCGCGGAAATCCGGAAAGTCGGCCGGCGGCGAGTTCCGGCAGCTCCCGGTAGTAGCTGCCCGGCAGGCTGGCGCGCACCTCGCGGATATGCTCCTGGACCACGTGGTAGTTGTCGAGGAACCAGTCACCGGCGGGACCCACCTCGGTGCGTTCCGCCGCGGCGGTGAGGCGCCTGTGTGCCGCGTCGAGGATCTTTCTCGTCTCGATCAGGCGCGCCAACAACGGCGCCGGCCGCCAGAGGCGTCGTCCTTGCCGGAGACGTTCCTGTTTCGCGACGGACCGCGCGCGTTCGGCGAGCTGGTCCGCGCCGAGCAGTTCGCCGCGCACCGGGCCGGCAATGAGATCGTCCGCGGCCTCGGAAGCGCTTGGGGCGGAGTCCGAGGTACCTCCGGGGGCCGTTGCGGCGGAGCCGTTGCTCACATCACAAGGTATGCGCTTTAGGCATCCGTTTGAGGCGAGCCCTTGTCACCACCATGCCTGGCGACGATCGTGGCGACAAAGATCGCTCGCTCCGCGATGCGGTACACGATGCGGTATCCGTGAACAACCAACTGCCGATACGCAGGATCCTCCGGGAGTAGTGCTCCGCTGAACGGATACGCTTCGAGCTGCTCGGTTGCATCGATCAGCCGGGTCACGAAGGCGCGAGCTCGCTCGGGTGCATCTGCCGCGATGTGATCGTGGATCTCAACCAGTCGCCGTCGCGCCAGAGCCGCCCATCGTACGCTCACCTCGTCTTTGCCCTCTTCTTCCGCCTGGGCTTGGACCGCCGGGCGACAAACGCGCGGACGTCGGCGATCGAATGCGTCTTGCCTGCGGCGATCTCGGCCTCAGCCCGCCGGAGTTCCCGGAGGAGTGTACGCTCCGCGATCATGGCGTTGTACGCGTCGCGCGACAACATCACGACGCCTTCGTCCTCGCCGGGCGTGACGATGTACTGGCGTTCACCGCGCGCAACCTCGCGGACGACGTTGTAGAGGTTCTGTCGAAGCTCGGTAGGACTGATCGGCTTGGGGATCATCGGCGACCTGCGGTTCGGTACGTACGCTCTAACGTACGTGCTACGGGATGCGCGGACAAGGGCAGCCCGCGTCCTTATGTGCCACGAGCGCGACCGGTCGCGTCGTCCCATGCCGAGACGGAGATTCTCTCAACGCCGGTCTCCGTGCGGTCGCGTGTCCGAAGTCATGAACCGCAGGAGACCGGCAATCGTCCGGCGCCAACGGCGACGCCGGACGTTGCACGCACTGCCTGAACGCTACGCGACTTTCAACGCAGCGTCAGTTCCCTCATCCGCCACCGCCGCCGTCACCAGCGGCAGCGCGGTGGGACGTACCCGCTTGGCGCTCTTCCAGGCCACCAGCAACTGCGGGTCCTTCCTGAGCCGCGGCAGCAGGACGGCGTCGAGCAACCGCACCGCCTTGCGACCACGCTTGACCTGATCCTGCACGGAGGCCGTGGCGGTGGTGCGATCACGGGCGCTCTTGGTCTTGGCGGTCCGCGTTTCCTCGAGTGCAGACGCAGCGGACTTGAGCTGCTCGGTGAAGTCCTTCGGCAACCCGTGGTGCACGAACACGTCCTTTTCCTGCTCCGCTGCGTTCGCCATCGCCTTGGCGCCGGCGACCAGCGGTACGATCACTTGCGTCTTGGGCATACGAAATGCCTTGTCCATTCCGGATCGTCCGAACACATCGCGCGCGATTCGCGAGATCGGCATCATGTGGTCGGCGTACAGCGTCTCGCCCAGGTTCCGCTCGCGCTCGATGTGCACTCGAGTGAAGCGTATGCCGGCGTCCTGACCCACCACTTCGTTGGACAAACGCTGGATGACGTCGTCGAGCTCCGCCGGCTGGGCGCCGAGTGCGTCCGGCGCGTCGGCCAGCGGATGTTGCGTGAGGAACTCCCTCACGCGTTGGAAACTGTCCAACGTACTGCGGTCGTCGCGGGTTCCCGCGCGCTGAGCCGCGCTACAATGCCCCGGACCCCCAACGCCGGCGGGCCCGAGGCATCGCGGCTCGTCAGCGCTTGAACGGCGGATGCGGCGGGTCGCCCACGATGTGGGCTGGACTGCCCGATCCCTTGTGCCCCACGGCATTTCTGACATCCCGCCCCCACGTGCGCATCGCCCGGGCCCACTTGTTGATGATGCGCATCGCCTTCCTGTCTGCCACGGTCAAACCCTTGGGTAGACTCTGCGATGTGTACGGCTTCTTCCCGGCCATGGTCGCTCCTTTCTGACGGTTGAACTGCGGAGTGGTTTTCTACGGTCCCTGCAATGCTGCAAGTCGACGGCGATATTCCCCCTCGCAACGAGCATTTTTCGCCGCCGCGGCTATCCGAATTCGCAACTCCAGGCTGGGGCGCAAATACAGCAGGTGGATGACAGGCTCGCCGGCGTCGAAACCCGATGCGGCGCGTTCCGCCGCGGCGAGTTGTCCGTGCCGAAGGAGCAGTTCGGCGAGGAGAAAACGCTCCCCTGCCAGCGCCTCCCACGGCTGCCATGCCAGGTCGTTACGCCGGCCATCCGCCTTCAGCCCTAGAAGCTGCGTGAGCGCTGATGCCGTATCGCCGTCCAGCAGCGCAACTCGCGCACGAAGACCGCGTGCTACAAGCCGATCCACGCGTTGCTGCGTCGAGTCCGCCCGGGCCATCACAATGCGCGCGATCGCGCCGGTGCCTGCGCGGTCGCCGCTCGCGGCGCGCCAGCTACCCAGCAGCCATAGTCGCGCCGTGCTCGCTCTTCTGAGATCGCTGGAGTTCGCCCTAGCCGCTGCCCGGGCTTCGTCGTCGAATCCGGCGCCTGCCGCGTTGTCCATCAGGTAGAGCGGCCAGGTCGGAATGTCGCTTACCTTGGGCGACGCCAACAACGGCGGTATCTCTTCCATGCGCCCGGTGGCGACGAGCAGGCTCTGCAACGCGAGCAGCGCGACCCAGCGATTGTCCACGGCGGTGTCAACCCGTATCAACGCGTCGAGCGCCGCGCGGGCACAGGACGGGACGGCCGCCCTCGCGGAGAACAGCTTGCCAACCGCCAACACGGAATGCGGGGCCCGACGCGCCTCTCTGCTCCAGTCCACGGCCGCGGCGCCGTCCCGGACGCAGCGGAGCATCAAGTCGCGCTCGACGCGGTGCGAGGTGTCCGCGCCCGCCAACCGCAGCTCCTCTCGCAATCGCAGCACTCGCGGCAGGTCGCGGCGAGTGAGCGCGTCTTCCTCGAGCAGCAGCAGCGCCGGCGCAAAGTCCGGATCAGTGCGCCGCACCCGCTCCAGCGACGCAATCGCCAGCGAATCGGCTGACTCCACGTCAGGAATCAGTCGCAGGTAGGTTTCGCCCAGCACCGTCCATGCGGCGCTCGACGACGAATCCAGCGCGATGGCCAGTCGCAACGACGCCACGGCCGAGTCGGCGTTTCCGGTGAGATACGCGTGCAGGCCGCGCGCCAGCGCGGCCAGGCGGCGAGGAAGCAGCCCCTCCTGTCGGAGCGCGACGCTCGACAGCGCCGTGTCCTCTCCGAACCGCGAGAGCCAGTTTGCCGCTTCAGCGCCTCGGAGCGCGGCAAGCGCCAACGCTGAGTCGGCCTTGACCGCGGCCCGGTAGTGATCCAGCGCCGCCGCGAAGTGCATGCGACGCGATTCACGCTCGCCTTGAAGGAAATTCGCTATCGCGGTTGGATGCCGGTCGGCTAGCGCGCTCAGGTCAACCCGCCGTCCGGGCGCGAGCAGAGACGGAAGCAACGTCGCGATCGCCTGCAACCCCAGCTTTGGGAGAAAGGCGCTCGCCAGTGCCCCCGATGCGCCGGCCTGCGCAATCATGGAATCGCCGGCAACACTGTACAGCCGCAGCAGCACGGTGACGGAGTCTGGGCCTCGAACTATCGACCCGTCGATGAAATGGCCCGCTCCTGCTTTGCGAGCGACCTCGGCCGACCTTCGGCGTGTCAGCCGGCCCAGGTCGCCGCGTGCCCGCGCGTCCAGATAGTCCCAACCCTCGAGCCACTTGAGGGGCTGCGTTCCCTCCAGGGCGTAGCCGATGTACGTCGCGACTTCGTCGCCGGCGGCGTCGGTGGGTGACGCAGCGCGAAGCGGGAACACCACAATGCGGTCGGACGCCAGAGCAGGCTTCGGCCCCAGCGCCATCCAGCCCGCAACGGCTACCGCGAGCGCGCCCGCACCAACGGCAAGCCTCCGCCAGACGGAACCGGGTTCGGGCTCATCGGGCCGCGCAGCAGCCCGCGTCAACTCTTCCACGAATTCTCCGGCGGTCGTGAACCGATCGGCGGGGACTTTCGCCAGCGCCTTCTCCACGGCGCCCTCCAGCGCCTTCGTCAAGGCCGGCCGCACCACTCGAAGGGAGGGAGGCCGCTCGTGACAATGCCGTGCGATGATCGCCTGCGGATTCCGGCCACCGAACGGCGGCTCGCCGGCCAGCATGTGGTAGACCACACAGCCCAACGCGTACACGTCGCTCCGCCCGTCGATCGTGCGTTGGCCGGTCCCCTGCTCAGGGCTCATGTATTCGGGTGTACCGAGAACAACCCCGGAGTCCGTGATCTGCTCGCCCGACGCCTCGGTAATTGCGCGTGCAATCCCGAAATCCGCCACGACGGCCCGTCCGTCCTTGAGCAGCACGTTCGCGGGCTTGACGTCACGATGGATGACCCCAACCGCGTTCGCGGCGTCGATAGCCTGCGCGACGTCCGCGGCGATGGCGAGCACATCCGGCACGCGCAGCTGCGGCTCGCGCTCCAACCGGTCGCGCAGCGTCTCGCCCTCGACGAACGGCATCGTGTAGTAGAGGAACCCCCCCAACGAGCCCGACGCGATGAGCGACAGGATATTCGCGTGTTGCAGGCGTCCCACGATTTCGATCTCCTGCATGAACCGCGACTCGGTAACAGAGGTCGTCAACTCCGGCCGCAGCACCTTGAGCGCCACGCGCTGTCCACGCGCACGATCGGTGGCCAGAAACACGTACCCCATGCCGCCACGACCCAGTTCGCGTTCGATGTCGAAGGCGTCGGCGAACGCACGCCGGATGTCCGGCGTCACGGGTGTTCCAGGATCGACCTGAAGTCGGGCATGAACCGCACGGGCTCGCCCGCGATGGACGTGCCGGGCGCGTCCAGGAAAGCCGCGCGAAGGTCAGCCGGAGTCCACAGCGGCAAACCGTCCTCTGCTCGGCGCGACTGCAGCAAGAGAACCAGGCCGGCGATGATCGCCGACGCCGCGCTCGTGCCGCTGAAGCGGAGGCTGATCCATCGATCGTGGTGTTCCGTGTTCCCGGCGTCAGAGTAGTCGCCGACGCCAGCCACATCCTCGGCCCACGCGAAACAATCCACGCGGCGCCCAAAGTTGCTGTACGGTGCGCGGCGGTGCACTCCCTGAACCTTCGAAGCATGCGGCAAGCAGCCACCAACCATGATGGACCCCGGGGCCGGAATGTCGCCGCCGGGAACGCGTCGGCTGGTCCAGGCGGGCGCGAGTTCCTCGTCAAGGGTGTCGAGGTCATAGGCCACCTCCTTGCCAGCAACGCGCCGGCCGTTGCCGGCGGGTTCAATCACGATGATCCCCTTCCGCGTCGCGAGCTCGATGGCCTCGAACACGTGATTGTCCACTTCGACGGGCAGGCCGGCCGTTTCGACTTCAAGGAGCAGGACATCGCCCTTCTTCAGCAGGCGAGCTGCCTCCTGGATGGCGCCATCGACACCGCCCTCCTCGGTGGTGAGTAACGCACGAACCCTGCTCTGCGGCGCGATGCCCTTGCCCCTCAGGTCGCGGTCGCACGAAATGACGCCGATCGACTGCGTCCCGTGAATCCCGGCACTGGGATCCTTCGGGTCGAACGCGTTGCGCGGCCGCAGCTCGATGGCATCGGGAACGTGACGCAAGCCGATGTGTTTGAGATTCCAGCCGATGCCCGCAGCCTCGATGTCGGCGTACGCCGCGCCAGCGCCGCTGCCAACCCAGCCATTGTCGGTGCGAACTCCGATTCCGCGTGGTTTGGGATCGATGTAGCCAAGGGGGCTACCAATCTCCTCCTCCACCGTTACCGGCGTTCGCTTTCGGCCGATCTTTGCGCTGACATGGGGTCGCTCGCGATAGGCGCAGCGTACCCCCTTAACAGCACGAAGCTCCCGGACAACACGAGCCACATCGCTGGGCGTGACCCGGCGCTTCAGATTCAGCACGAAGAAGCCCACGAGTCCTCGTGCCAGCCGCGCGTTCTCTTGCAACTCCAACTCCAGGTCAACCTGCTGTCGCGTTGACCCACCGCGTCCCAACACACCGCCCGGAGTGACGGGAAGGGTGCGGGCCATGTCGCGGAGCGGTACCAACCGCGGTACAACCGCCGCGGCATCATCAAGGCTCGTGATGTCGCCCTGACCCTTGCCCAAGTACCTCACCATTTCCTCGGCGATGGGCGCATCAATCTCGACAATGATGCGGTCGGTGAAAGCCTTGGCTTTAGGCATTGCGCACTCCCGGCGATGAGCTGCGCCGCTCCGATTCGTCGAAAGGGACGGACACCGTGCATTGCCTCTGTCAGGTGGCCATACTATAGAGTTACGGGTTCCACGCGGCTAGACCGTCTCCAGCCGCGGATAGCGCCACGACGCCGCGGCATGGTGTCCTAGTCACGATTCCCGAATCCCAACGCGGTCGAGCGATGCGTAACCGCGTTTGAAAGTCCTTCATCCGACTGCTTCCGGTGGCAGCGCTAGTCGCCCGACTCGACGCGCAGGCCGCCCATCGCCCCAACATTGTCTTTATGTTCCCGGACGACCTCGGCTGGGTGAAAGTCGGCGCGTAGGGCAGCGTTCGCGGCGTGCCGACGCCGAACATCGATAGTCTGGCCGCTCAAGGCATTCGGCTCGACAACTTCAACGTCGTGCTGCTGAGAGCGCGGCGGATGCAGTCGGCGGCCCTTCCAATCGCCGTCAATACGGCCTCGAATCGCGCCATCGTGATTGCCAAGTGATTGCTGGAACGAACAACGCCTCCAGACAACGGAGGCGCCAACACACCCAATCGCCAATAAATCAACCACTTGAACCAATCGGGACGGCGGGATTTGAACCCGCGACCCCCTGAACCCCATTGGGCCGCTGGAGCTCTGATCTTCGCGGCCCTGACAGACTTCATAGGCTGAAAGTCTCAGCGTGACCGACTTCAGGAACTACGCCGTCGGACTCTGACGGGTGAAACGGGGAGAAACGGGTCGAGAGTGTGGGCTTGCGATTTCGCGCCTACCGGTGCATCATGGTGATGCACTCTGCATCACCCTGCATCACTCTGCGTTCGAGTGGTGGCTCGGTAACAAACACCATAGGGGCGTTATGGCCAGCACAAAGAAGCGCTCGGTCGGAAAGACAGGAAGAATCACCGTAACGCTTGGGAGCGACCAGCGAAAGAAGGTGGCTGAGATTGCGAAACAGCGGCGAACCTCTGAGGCAACGGTCGTTCGGTGGGCACTCGATACCTACATTGCTTCGAGTCAGCCCAATGGCTCGGCTTCCGATCGCAGAACTGGTTGAGGCCCAGAGATCCTTGAAAACGGCACAGGTCGCTAAGAGATCGAACAGCGACACGAGCGCCCTTGTGCGAGGGCTCGCCGAGGCGGCTCGAGACTGTGCGCGCGTCTCGGGATGGACGCACAATTTCTACCGCTATCCCGCGAGGTTCTCCCCGCGATTTGCGAACGCAGCAATTCAGCTTCTGACAATGCCAGGTGACGTGGTCTTCGACCCATATATGGGTGGCGGGACATCGGTCGTCGAAGCGATGGCGCTTGGGCGACATGCCGTCGGGAACGACCTCAATTCACTGGCCGTATTCATCGCGAAGGCAAAGACCACTCCGTTGTCAGACGACGATGTTGACGCGGTAACGCATTGGCGCAGGAACGGTGTCCCGAACCTGAAGTACGACGCATCCACCGAAGGCATGGAATCGTTCGCCGATGAGGCAAAAACGAAGAATCTTTCCCTTCCTCGGGCACGATTCATCAAGAAGGCCATCTCGATTGCGTTGTCTTCATTGGACAGCCTTCAGACAATTGCGGCGCGTGACTTCGTCCGGTGCGTGATCTTGCGCGTGGGTCAGTGGGCACTGGACGGAAGGCAAGGCCACACCGCGCTAACTGACTTTCGTGGGCGACTGCAGTCTGAGGCGGCGCAAATGCTCGCGGCCAGTGGCTTCTTCGCTTCGCGCGTCCGGGCATCGGGAGGCTCGGTTTCGCTCTTGAATCTCGACGCGACATCTGTTGACACAGCGCCCGTGTTCAAGAACGGAGCTCAGAAGGCCGCCCTCGTCGTTACGAGCCCACCATACCCTGGCGTGCACGTCCTTTACCACCGCTGGCAGGTCGACGGACGTCGCGAAACGCCAGCGCCGTATTGGATTGCAGGTTGCAATGACGGCAAGGGAGCATCTTACTACAACTTCGGAGATCGTAGACAAGGGGCATCGGACGACTATTTCGCGAAGTCTCTGTTGACTCTTGGTTCAATCCGACGCGTCGTCCGAGCGGGGGGCTACGTCGTTCAGCTGCTCGCCTTCAATCGCCCTGCAGACCAATTGCCGCGATACCTGTCCAACATGAGTGCCGCAGGCTTTTCGGAAGTTCGCATCCGCGGTCACGAACGCATTTGGCGAGAAGTCCCAAATCGAAAATGGCACGCGAGCCTGCGCGGCCTAACGGAGTCCGCGAAGGAGGTCGTCCTTATCCATCGGGCCATCTAGGATCCTAG
>JBBTFS010000134.1:33633-35850 GCA_038060705.1 Gemmatimonadota bacterium | reverse complement strand
TGGAGCACCTCCAAAAAACGCTCGGTGGAAGAATCTTCGGGCCGTACACGCACGGTGGACGCAACTCCTACGCGTACATGCTTCGCGGTCGCGACCTGCGGCTCGCCCTGCCCGTGATCCAGAAGCACCTGCCCGGCAGTTGGAAGCGGGTGCAGTTCGACGAGTGGCGCGCGAAATACGCGAGCTTCTTCGATCGTCCGGAGCCGTCTCACGAACTTCTGGCGCGAGTCGAGCGCCTCATGGCGAGGAACTCCTAGGGTGTCGCGCATCATCGCAGTGGCGAATCAAAAAGGCGGCGTCGGCAAGACGACCACCGCCGTGAACCTGGCCGCCAGCCTCGCGGCGGCAGAGAAGCGCACGCTACTCGTGGACGGTGACCCTCAAGGCAACGCCACAAGTGGTATCGGACTCACGCCCGACCGTTTCGCCGGCACCACGTATGACATCATCCTCGGCGAAATACCGGCCAGCGAAGCCATCGTGAGATCGGTGCAGTTCAAGCACCTCGATGTACTGCCAGCGACACCAGATCTCGCGGGCGCCGAGGTGGAGTTGGTGGGCAGGATGGGACGGGAACACGCTATGGCCCGCGGACTCGCCACCGTGCGCGACGAGTACGAGTACGTCTTGATCGACTGCCCCCCGTCACTCGGACTCATCACGCTCAACATGCTCGCGGCGGCGGACGCGCTACTGATCCCACTGCAGTGCGAGTACTACGCCCTGGAGGGCATCTCACAGCTGCTGAACACCGTACACTTGGTGCAGCGCGGACTCAACGAGGGGTTGGTGATCGACGGCGTCCTGCTGACGATGTTCGACGCCCGCCTCAATCTCTCGCGCCAGGTGGCGGCCGATGCGCGCGAGTACTTCGGCGCGGGCGTCTTTGAAACGGTGATTTCGCGCAACGTCCGGCTCGCCGAGGCACCGAGTTTCGGCAAGCCGATCATCCTGTACGACGTCGCCTCGGCTGGAGCGCAGGCGTACGTCAAAGTGGCCGAGGAACTGATGCAGCGAACGCGCAGCGGCGCCAATCGTGTGGCCGTCCCCGCCCGGAGCGGATCATGAGCCTCGAAAAACCGCGCCGGCTTGGGAGAGGACTCGAAGCGCTGATTCCGGGAGCCGCCGCAGCGCTCGCGCCGGTTGCGCCGGCGCCGGTTTCCGCGACGGCGCCTTCGTCCGAGTATCAGCACCTGCCGATCGCCGCCATCCAACCGAATCCGTATCAGCCGCGGCGCGAGTTCGGCGAGGCTGAGTTGGCCGAACTACAGGCGTCGCTGAAATCGTCCGGACTGCTCCAGCCAGTCACGGTTCGGCAAACACCGCGCGGCTACGAGCTCATCTCCGGTGAGCGGCGCCTGCGTGCCGCGACGCGGCTTGGCTGGACGGATATCCCCGCCATCGTTCGCGATGTCGACGACCGCACGCTGCTGACCCTGGCGCTCGTCGAGAACTTGCAGCGGACGGACCTCAATGCGGTGGATGAGGCGAAGGGCTATCAGCGCCTCTCTGAAGAGTTCGGCTTCACGCACGCACAGATCGCGGAAGCGGTCGGCAAGGATCGCACGTCGATCACCACCGCGATCAGGATCCTGCAGCTGCCGCAAGCCGTGCTGGACATTGTCGCCAAGGGACATCTGACCGCGGGTCACGCACGAGCGCTGGTCTCGGTTGACGATGACCGCAAAGCGCTGGCGCTCGCCACCGAAGCGGTGGCGCGGCAGATGAGCGTGCGTGAACTCGAGAGCCGCGCGCGTGCAATTCAGCAACCGGCGGCGGCGCGAACAGCCGCTGGATCGAAGACGGTCGCGCCGGCGACGAAGGCGCCTGTACTGCGCCGTCTCGAGGATGAGCTCCGTCGCCGACTCCAGACAGACGTGTCCATCAAGCTCAACGGGCCGGAGAAGGGCGCCATCGAAGTCTCGTTCTACTCGCCTGACGATCTAGAGCGCGTCCTCGACATCGTGTTGGGCCCGAACCGCGACCGCGCATGAGGCTCGCTCTTCGTACGATTGGTCTCATGTTAATGGCCGTCGCGGCAGCGTGTGGTCGCGAGGCTCCTGCCGCTGGTGAGTTCAGGGTCGCGCTGCTGACGCCCGGCCCCATCTCCGACCAATCGTGGAACGGCGGCGCATACCAGGGCCTGATGCGCATTCGCGACAGTCTCGGTGCGCAGGTGAGTCACGTGCAGACAAAGACGCCGGCCGACTTCGAGGA
>JBBTFS010000134.1:2371-33533 GCA_038060705.1 Gemmatimonadota bacterium | reverse complement strand
GCGTTCATCGGCAACTGGGACGATGTCAGTGCCGGAAAAGAGCAGGCGATGGCGCAGATTGCGCGAGGCGCCGACGTGATCTTCCAGAACGCGGACGCGGCTGGGCTGGGTGTCTTTCAGGCGGCGCGCGAGCGAAAGGGTGTGTTCGTGGTCGGCTCCAACTCGAACCAGAATGGCGTCGCCCCCGAAGTGACGCTCGGCAGCGTCGTCATCGACCTGCCACGCGCCTTCTTCCTGATCGCCCAAGATGTAAAAGCAGGCACGTTCCGGCCACGGGTGGTGGCGTACGACTCGCGATCGGGAGTCGTGGAGTTGGTGCTGAATCCCGTGCTCGAAGACCGGATTCCCGCGGTCTTGCGCGCACGAGTGGAGTCGGTGCGCGCACTGATGCACGACGGCAGGTTCACCGCTCCCGCCAACCCGCGATGACGACGCTCGCCGAAGTCGTTTCGTACCTCGATACTGAGCTGCGGTCCGCCGATGTGCCTGACTACGAGGCTGCGTTCAACGGACTGCAGTTGGCGAACGGCGGCAGCGTGACTCGGGTGGCGGCGGCCGTCGACTATTCAGCAAACACCGTCGCCGCGTCGCTGCGGGAGCGGGCGGATCTGCTCGTGGTGCACCACGGAATGTTCTGGCGCGGATCACACCCGATCGTTGGGGTGGCGTTCGACCGCTTGCGTGCCGCGATCAGCGGCGGCTTGGCGATCTACTCGTCACACATCCCGCTGGACATGCACCCGGTGTGGGGAAACAACGTATTGCTCGCAAAGGAGCTCTCGCTGACGCCGGATTCGGCGTTCGGCCAGTTTCGCGGCGTGGGAATCGGGGTCAGCGGAAAGGCGGATGTCCCCACCGAAAGTGTGGTGGAGCGCGCCCGCGAGTACTCCGCTCGGTTCGAGACGACGCTGGTCGCGACGTCGTTTCCCAAGGGTCATCGCACGCGGCGTTGGGCAATCGTCACCGGCGCCGGCGCCAATTCGGCGACGCTCGCCGAGGCACGCGATCGGGGCGTGGACACGCTCATCGTCGGTGAGGGAACGCACCACACCGCGGTTGAAGCCATGGAGCTTGGCCTGGTTGTTCTGTATGGCGGGCACTACGCCACGGAGACGCTGGGTGTGCGGGCGTTGGCCACACACCTCGCATCGCGATTTGGTGTGTCGTCTGTTTTCGTGAACGTGCCCACGGGGCTGTGACGACGGCGGGTCCGGGCGACAGTCCCGCGCTGGAATTGCGCGGCATCCACAAGCGCTTTGGCGAGGTGGCCGCGCTGACCGACGCGGGTTTGGTGGTGCGGCACGGCACTGTCCACGCAGTGTTGGGCGAGAACGGCGCTGGCAAGAGCACGCTCATGCGCGTGGCGATCGGCCTTGCGGCGCCCGATGCTGGAATCGTTTCCGTATTCGGGAGCGCCACGCCGCGGCTTTCGGTGCGTACCGCGTCGCGCGCCGGACTCGGCATGGTCCACCAGCACCTCTCGCTCGCCGAGTCCCTCACGGCACCGGAAAACGTCGCGCTCGGCGGTGCGGGCCTGTACCGGTCGCGGCAGGTCGTGGAACGCCTCCGCGCCGTGGCTGACTCATCCGGGCTCGACGTACCACTGAACATCCCGGTCAGGGAACTGACACTCGCGCAACGCCAGCGTCTCGAGATTCTCAAGGCGCTCGCGGCCGACGCGCGGGTGCTGATCCTCGATGAGCCCACCGCGGTGCTGGCACCCACGGAGGTTCGCGACCTCCTGTCGTGGGTGCGCAGTTTCGCCGCGCGGGGTGGCAGTGTGGTCTTGGTGACGCACAAGCTGCGCGAGGCACTGAGTGTCGCGGACGACATCACGGTGCTGCGTCGAGGGCGCGTGACGTTCGCCGGGCCGGCGACTGGGGCCACCGAGTCATCGCTTGCCGGCGCCATCTTCCCGGGCGCAGTGGCGACCAGCGCCGTCGCGATCGGGGTTCCCGGCGAAGAGGTTGTCGTCGCCGAACGCGTTTCCGTGGCCGATGACCGCGGAACAGTGCGCGTCCGTGACGCTTCGTTCGTGGTCCGGCGCCATGAGATCGTCGGAATCGCGGCGGTCGATGGGGCAGGCCATCACGAGCTGATGGCGGCCCTCGGCGCGCTGAAGCGGCCAGCTTCCGGCGAACTGCGCTTGCCTCAGCGCGTGGTCGTCGTCCCCGCCGACCGGCATCGCGACGGGCTCATCTTGTCAATGAGCCTCGCTGAAAACGTGGCGTTGCGCGGAGTGGGCGCTGCGCGCGGACGTATCGCGTGGGGCCGGGTGCGTGAGCGCGCGCGGGCCCTGATCCAGCGATTCGGGATCGTCGCGGCCTCGGAGCAGGCAGGTGCGGGCACACTTTCGGGAGGTAACCAACAGCGACTGGTGGTTGCCGCGGCACTCGAGCAGCCGGTGGACCTCATTGTTGCCGACAATCCCACGCGCGGACTCGACTTGCGGGCGACCGCTTTCGTGCACGAGCAGCTCCGGGAGGCGGCAGCGAGCGGTGCGGCAGTGGTCGTTCACTCGAGCGATGTGGACGAAGTGCTGGAGCTCGCGACTCGGGTACTCGTTGTGTTTCACGGAACGGTGAGCGAGGCCGGGCTCGATCGTGACCGTATCGGCACCTTGATGCTGGGCGCGGCATGACGGTTTCGCGCTGGGGCTTGCTCGGCGTTGCCGTCCTTGCCCTGTTGTCGGTTCTGTTCGCCGCGCTCTGGTGGCTGTCGCCGACGCACGACGCGTCTACCGTGGTCGCGGCCTTCTGGCACGGTTCTCTGGGAACCACGAGCGCGTTCTTCTCGGGCACCTTGGTGCGGGCAATTCCGCTCGCCTTGCTGGGTGCCGGGTTGTGCGTCGCGTTCCGGGCAGGGGTGTTCAACATCGGCGGCGAAGGCCAGCTCATGATCGGCGCTGTGGCGGCGACCTTTGTTGGTCTCGGGCACTCGCTCGGACCGCTACACGTCGTGATTGCGCTTGTGGCTGGCGCTGCCGGGGGCGCCGCGTGGGCCGCCATCGCCGCCGAACTCCGGCGCCGGTTTGGCGTCCTCGAGGTGATCAGCACCATCATGCTCAACTTCATCGCCGCCAGCCTGGTCGCGTATCTCGTGCGCGGTCCGCTGCAGGAACCGACCGGCGTATACCCGCAGACTGAGCTCGTCGAAGTCCCGGCGCGCTTGGTGCGTTTGCTGCCGGATTTCCGACTTCACGCGGGGATCTTCATCGCCGTCATCGTGTGCGCGGCGGCGTGGTGGTTCCTGCGCGAGACCGCCGCCGGATTCCGGGTACGCGCTGTTGGCGCGTCGCCGAGCGCGGCGGCGATCATCGGGCGCGTCGACGTTCCGCGCGTGACCTTCGGAGCGCTGGTGGCGAGCGGCGCGCTGGCCGGACTCGCCGGCGGCGTGGAAGTCACCGGTGTCACCTACGCCTTGTACGAGAACATTTCGCCGGGCTACGGGTTCTCGGCGATCGCCGTCGCGATTCTCGCCGGACTGCGCCCGGCGTTCGTCCCGCTCTCGGCCCTCCTGTTCGCCACACTCGAGACCGGCGCGTTGGGTATGCAGCGAGACGCCGGCATTCCGTCGGTGGTCGCGTCGGCGCTGGAGGCAGTGGTGATCCTGGCAACGCTCGTCATCGGGGCCGGGTTCCTGCGGCGGACCGCTTTGCCCGCCTCAACAGCACCATGAGCGACTTCGCGCCGCTGTTGGAGGCTGCCGTGCGAACCGCAGCACCGCTGCTCCTTGCCGCGATCGGCGAGAGCGTGTCGGAACGTGCTGGCGTACTGAACATCGGACTCGAAGGGTGCATCATCGCCGGCGCCTATGCGGCATTCGTCGCCGGTGGGACGATTCCACTTGCGGGTTATGGAGCAGCCGTGGCAGCCGGCGCGGCCGTGGGACTGTTGCTCGTGGCCTTCTCGGTGTGGCGTCGCTTGGACCAGATCATCGTCGGCACGGCACTCACGATGCTGGCACTGGGGATCACAGGAACACTCTTCCGGGCGCGCGGCGACATCGCAGCGGCCATCGGTTCGACTGAGCCGGCGGTGGTGATTCCACTGTTGTCGAGCCTGCCGCTTGTCGGGCGGGCGCTGTTCGCACAGCCGGTCACGACGTATCTCGCGTTCGCGCTGGCCCCAGCCGTGTGGTGGTGGCTGCATCGGACGCACGCGGGCCTCGCGCTACGTGCGGTTGGCGATTCGCACGAAGCGGCGACCGCGGCCGGTATTCGCGTCGGGCTCGTGCAAGCAGGCGCTGTGGTGTTTGGGTCCGCCCTGGGTGGACTGGCCGGAGGGACGCTCGTCCTGGCACAGGCCGGCTCCTTTGCCGAGAGCATGTCGGCCGGTCGTGGGTTCATCGCCATCGCCATCGTGGCACTCGGTCGGTGGCGAATGACCGGCGTCGCCCTCGCAAGCCTGGCCTTTGGAACCGCGATGGCGCTGCAGTACGTCGTACAGGCGTTGGGTTGGCGCGTCCGCTACGAGCTGGTGCTCATGATCCCGTATCTCGCAACACTCGCCGCCCTTGGAGTATTCGGCCGCGGCACGGCGCCGGCAATGCTGGGCCGTCGACGCGAAACCAGCTAGCTCAACAGCCGATCGATCGCGTCCAACGGACGCGCCACGTTCCGCCGGAGCGTTCCAGCACCTCGACCGTCGACCCAGACGGTGAGTCCATGGCGAGCACCAAATAGGTGACAGGTCCTGTGCCGAGGGCACCGATGAGGTCGAAGTGAGCCGTGGTTTCTTCGGTGCCCTCGGAACGCATGCTGTACACGGCCTTGAATGGCGCTGACGCTGCTTGCTCCGCGATGACAAACGTCCGCTCTTCGGCCGGGTTCGCCTCCTGGTTCACCCGCCGGACCAGTTGGGCCGCGATGATGGTGGTGTCGCCAACGCGCAGCCTGCGCAACGACGTGAGCGCGAAGGGCAGGCCCGCCAAACGGGATGGCGCCCCCACCGACACCGCGGAAGCCAGTCGCGAAGCCTCGGTGGAGTAGAGGAGTGAGTCGGCGGATGACACCGCGTCCAGTGAGTCGGCACGCATCGGTCGCGCCGCGCCGTCGGTGATGCCAATCGACCACACAAGCGGCGTGCCGCGTGAAAGGCGTACAGTGGGAGCGTCGCCGCAATACGCCGAGTCCAGGCCGGTCACTCTGACACGAACCCGAACCGTGTCGCCGCCGGATGTGACGAGCGCGAACGGTGTCTTCGGGTCGAGGGGTGTGATGAAGACCGCCGGATACAACACGACGGCGAGGTTCTCGGTGTCAGACGGAATGACAAGCGCGGTGCCCAGGTCAGCCGGCCACTCGCCGGTCATGGCGACCGTGATGGTGGAATCCAACGTCGCGCCAGAAGCGCCGATGCCAGGAGTGTTCCGGGCATCATCCGCCCGTCCGCACGCCGCGGCAACGACAACCATGAACAAGGTCAAACAGCGAAGCCGCATGAGCGGTAATTTGGTTTTCGCGACACCCACGTCAAACAAACATGGCACACTCCGTCCCAGCCCACTTCGACCGCGCCGGAGAAGCTCGTGTGGTTGTCGCCGCCCCGGCTCGTGAGCGCTGGAGTTGGGCATTTTACGACTTCGCCAACACAATTTTTTCGATGAACGTGGCGTCGTTGTATTTCGGCGTCTGGCTCGTGGCCGACCTTCACTCGTCGAATACCGTCTACGCGTTGGGCAACGCGGTCGCGAGCGCCCTCGTATTCCTCGCGGTCCCGATGCTCGGCGCGGTGTCTGACTCGCGGCGGCGGCGCAAGAAGTGGGTGGTCGGTTTCTCCATGGCCTCTGCGGTTGCCTGCATGGCGATCGGCGTTTTGGGCTACACGACGTTGCCGATGGTCGGAGAGGAGGTTCTTGGCGCCGCGACCATGGCAGCTGATTGGCGACCTGCGTTCGCCGATCTCGTGTGGGTGTTGGCCGCGTTTGTGGCAGCGAATTTCGCCTATCAGGCGGCGATGCCGTTCTACAACGCGATGCTGCCCGAACTTGTGCCGGCAAACGAGCAGGGTCGCATGTCCGGGTTTGGCGTAGCGGCCGGCTATGTGGGATCCATCGTCGGCGTGATCCTGGTAATCCCGTTTTTCACTGGAGGACTCCCGATCATCGGCAAACTCAGCGAATCGGTGATGAACGCTCTGCACCTCGTTCCGTTCACCGATCGGGCGGGGCGCGTTTCGACATTTGTGCCCACGGGAATGTTGTACTTCGCGTTCACGCTGCCACTGCTGCTCTTTTGCCGGGACCACGACCCGGCACCGGGGAGCGTACCGATCCGGTGGCGCGATGCCTTCCGTGAGTTGGCTAACACGCTGCGTGACGCGCGCGGCCGTCCGGGCGTGTTCCGTTTCATCCTCACCACGTTCCTGTATCAGGACGCTGTGGGGACAATTATCGGCTTCATGGCGGTCTACGCAGTTCGCGCCGTGGGGTTCGAGCGGGGCTCCGAAACGACGCTATTTCTGGTCCTTACGGTGCCAGCCGTTTTCGGCAGCTATGCCTACGGTCGTTTGGCGGACCGCTGGGGGCCGAAGCGCGCATTGAGCACCACCCTGCTTATCTGGGTCGCGCTCCTGCTATTCATGATCGCCGCACCATCGAAGAACATGTTTTGGCTCGTGGGGCTGATGATCGGGCTCAACTTCGGCGGGGTAAACGCGGTGGAGCGCCCGCTTCTGCTGTCGCTCGTGCCTGATGTTGTGGCGGGCAGGTACTTCAGCTTGATGCTGCTGTCCGCACGCGCAGCAGCAATCGCCGGGCCGCTCATTTGGTCACTCACGGTGGATTCGCTCGAAGCGCCACTGGGAACAGCTGTTGCTTACCGCCTGGCTGTGGGCGTGGTCGCTTCGATGTTCCTGGGCGCATGGTGGCTGCTGCGCGGCGTGCCTGACCTCCGGCCCGGAACTGCCGTGAACGTCGCCTAGCGGGGCGGCAGGAAGGGGCCACCGAGGTCCCAGTGCCACGCCTCGCGCCGATGGCCAGTGCGGGGGTCCTTGAGCGGTTTGAATTGGAGCCGGCCGGCGGGAATCCCGACGACTGCTCCGTACGCGAGGAGCTTGTCGCGATCGGTCGACACCAGGTGCGCCATAGGGTTGCCGCGCCATCTGTGCCGATGCAGCCAAAGCCCGCCGTCCATCGCGTAGATCATTCCTTCGCGGCGGGAGGTGAACTCCCGATAGGGCGGCGCGGAGCGGTCCGCCGTCACGCTCCGTAACCGGCGCCGCTTAGTCGCACGCGATGACGCCCTGGCTCGTGGCTGGTTTGGGCGGCGCAGCCGTGCCAACGTAAACGGCGCACGCATGCGGCCAGGAGTCCGGGTCCCAGGCTTTCGCCGACCAACCGGTTGCTGATGCTTCCCGGATCGTGATTGCGATGCTTGGTGTTACAGCGGTTCTGAGCGAGTCGATGCTGGCGGAATACCGCTGGCGCACGCGGTAGAACGAATCCTGCGCCGCGGACACCGCCTTGAGGTCGGCTTCGGCCGCTACGGCATTCGCCCCACCCCGCACACTCCGGATCTTCGGGATGGCGACCGCGGCGATTACGCCAATGACGACCATCGCCGCCAACAGCTCGGCGAGCGTAAAGCCAGACTCGCTCGGCTTGCGCTGCAGAATTGTCCGCGCCGTGATCACTTGGATTCCAACCAGTTCGGGCCGACACCGACATCCACCAGGAGTGGCACCGAAAGCGTAGCCGCGCCTTCCATTTCCCGGCGGACCAGCGCGCCGAGTGCCTCGGTCTCTTTCGGAGGAGCCTCGAACACGAGCTCGTCGTGCACCTGAAGCAGCATCGCGCTCGACATCCGGTCGCGCAGCAAGGCCTTGGCCACGCGGATCATCGCGATCTTGATGAGATCCGCCGCGGAACCCTGAATTGGAGAGTTCGCCGCGGTGCGCTCGCCGAACGCGCGGATGTTGAAGTTGCGGTCGCGCACTTCGGGGATGTATCGGCGCCGGCCGAAGAGCGTCTCCACATAGCCGCGCTCCCGCGCAACCTCCACGCATGAATCGAGGTACCGACGGACGCCCGCGAAACGCTCGAAGTAACGGTCGATGAAGGCCCGCGCCTCGGCGTGCGTGATCTTGAGTTGCAGCGCGAGAGCGTGCGGCCCCTGGCCGTAGATCGTGGCGAAGTTGATCGTCTTGGCGCGTGCCCGCATCTCGGACGTCACCGCGTCCGGCGCGACGTCGAAGATCAGGGCCGCGGTCTGACGATGGATGTCGCCGCCAACCTTGAACGCTTCGACGAACGACGGGTCCGCGGACAGGTGCGCCAACAATCGCAGTTCAATCTGCGAGTAGTCCGCCGACAGGAGTTGCCAACCCGGGCGGGCGATGAACAGGCGCCGGATCGCCCGCCCGAGCTCCCTGCGAATGGGGATGTTCTGCAGGTTGGGGTCGTTCGACGACAAGCGGCCCGTGGCCGCCACGGTCTGGTTGTACGTCGTGTGCAATCGCCCGTCGCGCGGGTTGATCAGGCCCGGAAGCGTGTCGATGTACGTGTTCTCAAGCTTGGTGACCTCGCGGAACTCCAGCATCAGCGCGGGCAGCTCGTGGCCCAGCTCGGCCAATTGCTGGAGCACGCTCGCGTCGGTCGAGGGGCCGCTGGCCGTCTTTTTCAGTACCGGCAGTTGGAGCTTGTCGAAGAGAATCTCGCGGAGCTGGATCGGCGAGTTGATGTTGAATTCGCGGCCGGCCGCTTCGTGGATCTTCGTTTCCAGGCGTTGACGCTCGCCCTCGAACCGTTTCTTCAGTTCCGCGAAGCCCTCGACGTCGATCGAAACCCCCGTCCACTCCATGTTTGCCAGCACCGGGACCAATGGAATCTCGACCTCGTCCATGAGTTTCCGCGCCGCCATCTCGTCGAGTTGCGGCTCGAAAATGGCGCGCAACCGGACCGCGACGTCCACGCGGGCGCAGGCGTATGCCGACGCGGCGGCCACGGGAACCTGATCGTACGGAATAGCCGACTTGCCTTTGCCGCAGAGCTCCTCGATGTCCGCGATTTTCTCCTGGAGGAACTCGAGCGACAGGACCTCCAGTGCGTGCTCCCGGCGGCCGGGATCCAGCAGGTAGCTCGCGATGGTGGTGTCAAAGTCGAGGCCGGCGAATTCGACGCTGACCGAACGCAGTGCCAGGATGTCGAACTTGCCGTTCGCGGCGGTCTTCTTGACGCTGGCCTCGGCGAGGAGTTCCCGCAGCGGCAACATCTCCTTGCTATCGAGCACCGGGAGGTTCGCCACCTCAACGCCGCCCGTGGAAAGTGCCCTTGCGGCGATGCTTCCGGCCTCCGCGCTCCTGGCGCGTGCCTTGTTAGGCGCGGCGTCACCGCTGTCGAGGCCGAGCGATGTCTGCGGAGGCTGCCAAGCACGGTGCGTCAGCGGGAGATAGCAGCGTTCCCCCGACTCGAGCCCCAGCGCGATTCCCACGATCGTCGACCGTAGCGGATCCTGCGCGAAGGGTGCGTCGGGTTTGGGGGCCGTGTGGATCGCAACGGCAACCCGGCCAGCCACGCGCGCGGCCCCAATCACGCGAGCGAGCGCCGTGGTCGTCGTAATGGTCTCGTGCCGCCGTTCACGTGGCGCGACACTGGGGGCCGCACTCGGCGCGCGATCCGGCTTGGGTGCGTCCTCGGGGGCGTCGATTTGACGCGCCAGCGTGTTGAACTCGAGTTCCACAAGCAGCGCTCGCAGTGCACGAAAGTCTGGTTCACGTACGCGCGTCGCATCGAGATCCAGCGGCACGTCGATATCGGTCTTGATCGTGACAAGCGACTTCGAGAGCCGCGCCGCGTCCGCCTGCGCCAGCAACGCTTCGCGGGGACGTTTCTTCGTGATCTCGCTGGCGTGCGCGAGAATCTCTTCGATGCCGCCGTACTGGCTCACGAGTTCGACCGCGCCCTTTTCGCCGATGCCCTTCACGCCAGGAACGTTGTCCGAGGAGTCGCCGACGAGCGCCAGGTAGTCGGTGACACGGTCCGGCGGAACGCCAAGCCGTTCGGTGGCGTTCTCCGTGCTGACCCAGTGTTCCTCGACGCTCGCCGGTCCGCCGCGCCCGGGGTTCAGCAGCCACACGCCGGGCCGCACGAGTTGCTGAAAGTCCTTGTCTCCCGAAACGATGACCACGTTCACTTTCTGCTCGACGGCCTTGAGCGCCAAAGTGCCGATGACGTCGTCAGCCTCGAATCCCGGCACCGTGGTGACCTTTACCCGGTAAGCGGCGAGCAGGGCCGCGATCCGTTCCATTCCGCGGTCGAAGTCCTGCTGGAGATCGGCCGACAGCTTTTCGCGCGTCGCTTTGTACTCGGGAAACGTGTCCTTGCGAAAGGACGTTCCGGAGTCGTGCACCCAGACGATGTAGTCCGGCCGGTGCGTGTTCAGCAACCGATTCAGGAAATTGACCACACCCCAAGCGGCGGACGTATTCTCGCCACGGCTCGTGGTCAGGGGCCTCGCGATCATCGCGTAGAACGCGCGATAGATCAGGGCATATCCGTCAACGAGGAAGACGGTGGGCTTGGCGGGCGGGAAAGCGGACACGCCTTAAAAAACAACACTGCCTGCCAAGCGGTAGCTGGCAGGCAGTGTCGGTTCGTGTGGAGGCGAGAAACTCAGCCGCGCGTGACGTTCGCGGCGTGCAGACCCTTGTCCCCGGTCTTGACCTCGAACTCGACTTCCTGTCCCTCGGCGAGGGTCTTGAATCCGTCCATCTGGATCGCCGAGAAGTGCACGAACACGTCTTCGCCACCTTCTTGTTCAATGAAGCCGTAGCCCTTCGCGTCATTGAACCACTTCACCTTCCCCTTTGGCATGTCTCCCGCCTCCCGCGAGGATGGCCCTCAGTGCCCAATCTGAAGGAGGGGCATGGGCCGTAACTGCGCGGCCCTATATAGAAGTCGGCGCGGTTTTTTGTCAAGAAAATCGCGTGCGCCCACAAAGGCATTTGCATACCGATCCGACGTGGCGGAAACCTCTGTGCCGCATCGGTTTGCAGCATGCAGTTCACTCGGGGGTCGCTTGCCCACCCCCCACCCGGGAGTTAGGTTCGCCGCGGTGGCACGAGAAAGCATGGTGGGGCGCACGCTCTCGGGTTATACGCTCGAGAATGAAGTGGGCGAAGGTGGCACGTCCGCGGTCTTCAAGGCGTCGCACCCGTCGCACGGCCTTGTGGCTGTCAAGGTTCTGCGCGAGAAGCTGCGGAACGACCGCACGGCCGTCACCCGGTTCCTTCGCGAAGCACGTTTCGGCGAGCGGGTCGTTCATCCGAACGTGGTGAAGACGATCGAAATCGGCGAGGCGACGCCGGGGTTGCACTTCCTCGCGATCGAATGGGCGTTGGGTGACCTCCTCGAGAAGTATGCGCGCCGCCACGGACCACTGCAGCTGAGCCAGGTCGCGAGCATCGTGGAGCAGATTGCGGCCGGCGTACAAGCCGCACACGACGCTGGCATCGTCCATCGCGATCTCAAGCCCGAGAACGTGATGTACGACTCGGAGTCGGGACTCGTGAAGCTCCTGGACTTCGGCATCGCGACCGACACCGACACGCAGCCGGAGCAGCGCCTCACGCGCGCGGGGTTCTTCGTCGGCACGTTGATGTACGTCGCGCCCGAGGCCCTCTCGGGCGAGCTCGTCACGCCCGCGGCCGATCAGTACAGCCTCGCGACAATCGCCTACTTCCTGATGTCCGGCTGCCTGCCGTACACCGCGAAGACACCGCGTGAGATGTTCTCCCAGCTGCTGTCGCAGCCGCCGATTCCGCTCAATTCGGCCAAACCGGGCATGCGATTTTCGGGCGCCGTCGAAGAAGTCATCATGAAAGCGTTGTCAAAGGACCCCTCCAAGCGGTATGCGAGCACCGTGGCCTTCGCGCAGGCGCTGCGCGACGCGGTTGGCCAGCCGGTTGAGGAAGGGGGCAGCGGCTTCTTCGGGAAGTTGAAGCAGATGTTCGCGCGCGAGGTTCAGGACTAGGCATTCGCCGGCCCCGCGTCGTCGTGGGGCAGCCAGACGGTGAACGTGGAGCCTCGCCCTGGTTCGCCGACGACGGTCAGGTCGCCTCCCATCAGCCGGGCCAGGCGCCTGGAGATCGCGAGGCCCAGTCCGCTGCCGCGGCGCGCCGAGTCTGACCGGGCGCCCGCGTTTACCTGTTCGAATTCGTCAAAGATGCGCTCGCGGTCTTCGGCGGCGATTCCCACGCCCGTGTCACTGACTTGGAGTGCCATCCATGTCCGGTGTCCCAAGCCGGCGACATAGTTGGGTAACGGCTCCGACGCTGACGTTTCCCTGGCTGCGCCCCCTCTCACATTCGCGCGCAGCTGAACACCGCCGGCGCTCGTGTACTTCACCGCATTGCCGATGAGGTTGATGAGGATCTGGCGCAGATGGGTGGCGTCGGTACGCACGCGGCCAACGGACGGCCCCACCGAGATCGACAACGTGAGGCCGCGCTCGTTGGCGAGCGGCTCCATCTCCGCGGCCACGTCCAGCACGAAGGCCTTGAGGGAGACGTCCTCGGGGTGAAAGTCCACTCGTCCGGCCGCGATTTTGGCGATGTCGAGCAGTTGGTCCACCAAGGTGCGCAAATGCGCTGTCGCGGTCGCAATGCGGTCCACCGGCACGGCCTGTCGCGCGGAGAGTTCACCGTACGTGCCGTCCTTCAACATCTCGGCGAACCCGACGATTGCGTTGAGCGGCGTTCTCAGTTCGTGCGAGACATTGGCGAGGAACTCGCCCTTCATACGGTTGGCGCGCGCAACTTCCTGGTACAGCCGTTCGAGTTCCTCAGTGCGTTGCGCCAGTTGCGCCGACTGGTGCCGCTCGCGGGCCAGTCCGGCCCACAGCGCCGCAAACGCCAGGGCGCCCAGCAGCCACAGCGCCACACGCAAGGTGCGGTCCGTTGCCGTCACGATTCCCACCAGCGACAACGCCACCAGGCCGATCAGCAGCGCGAGGTTGCCGACGCGCTTGGTTGTTTTTGAGAACGACCCCGGGGACGGTGCGATTTGACGGTGCCCTGTTGCCGGACTAACGTGCCCGACCGATGACAGACCACGACCGATTGGTGCGCCTGCTCGCGTCGCGCTCCGCGCGCCGCGGGAAGTTCACGTTGGCGTCCGGGCGCGAGTCCACGTTATACATCGACGCGCGACAGACCACAATGACGCCGGACGGACAGCGTCTCGTGGGTTCGCTTGGACTGCAAGCGATCGTCGACGCTGGCTGGACACCCGCCGCGATTGGCGGACTCACCATGGGCGCGGATCCCATCGCCTATGCGATCTGTCACGCGAGCGCCGACAGCGCGCGGCCGCTGCGGGCGTTCACGGTGCGCAAAGAGGCCAAGTTGCACGGCATCGGGAAGCTTGTCGAAGGGCCGGTCGCGGCTGGTGACGCGGTCGTCGTCATCGAGGACACTGTCACCACCGGCGGATCCGCGGCTCGTGCCGTTGAGGCCCTCCGGCAGATGGGTGCTGTTCCGGTCGGCGTGCTCGCGCTCGTTGACCGTGAGGAAGGCGGGCGCGAACACCTCGAGTCGCTCGGGCTCGCCGTCCGCGCGCTGACCACGGCAACCGAGATCGTTCCTCACATCACCTGACGCTGCGGCCTGCTCGTGCGGGCCAGCGGCCGGATGCGACGCAGTTTGTCGAGATACGGATGTACGAGGTCCTGCCGGAAGCGCTCCACCATCGCCGGGCTGTCGAATTGCTCACGGAACTCCACGGCGGTGATGCTGAGCAGCGCCCGAACGTGGCGGCCAAAGCTCTGCGGCGATGAGTACTGCAGGTGGTTGGCAACGTTCGCGACACTGAACCCGCGGTTCTCGAAGAGGTGCGCGGCTCTCACCAGTCGCGCCGTGGCCAGGTACCGTTTCGGCGAGGGCACTCTCGCCCGGAAGAATCGGCTCATCAGCGTGCTCGCCATGACGTTGAGCCGGTCGGCCAAGCGCCGGATGGTGCAGACGTCGGGCGTGCTGAGGAAGAGCGCTTGAAAGAACCGCCAGCAGTCTTCCGACGCACCGGTGAGATCCTGCGCCAACTTGCCCAAGACGTAGCGCTGGATGCTGTTGCCGCACTCGTCGCAGACGGCCGACCTCAGCTGCGACCAGCCAGCCGCGTCGCGCACGTCTATCACTCGCCGCACGCCGCTCGTCCCCAACGCCAACAGTGTCTGTGGTGTACGCGGATTCAACTCGCTGAGCAGGGCCAGTGTCGGGACGCGTGGGAACTCCCGGACCATCTCGGTGAGCGGCTCCGCCATGCCGCGCTCGCAAACCTTGACGCTCACCACGATGGCGTTGGCTCGCGCCTCACGCACGTCGCGCGCCACATCGTGCACCGAGTCACGATGAATGGAGCGATACAGCCCTTCGCCGGCAGCGTCGACGCGGAGACGTTCCGCGGGAGTGAGGACGGTGGAAACGGCCGTCATGGTGGTGGGAAGCGTGGAGCGGCGTGGCGCTGCGGCGATCGCTGTCATGGTCCGGCCTGAGTTGGGGTTCGCGGCGGCCCCCATCTCGGGGTCGCCGCAATCAACCTCGGACGGCGTGGTCAGCGCGACGTCATTGGGGGTTCGGTCGGCGTCAGCGCATGTCATCTTTCCGTCGCATGCCGGTGTGAACTATTTCAAGGCACGCGCGACCGTCATGTCGCTATCTTCAAGGGAGCGTGGTTTCCAGCCAGACGATCGCGGGAGCGATCCCGAGGAAAGTCCGGGCTCCATAGGGCAGATCGCCAGGTAACGCCTGGGGGCGCGGCGCGAGAGCGCAACGCCACGGACAGTGCCACAGAGAACAACCGCCGATGGCTCGCGCAAGCGAGATCAGGCAAGGGTGAAAAGGTGGGGCAAGAGCCCACCGCGATGCTGGCGACAGTGTCGGCTCGGCAAACCCCGGTCGGAGCAAGGCCAAATAAGCAGCGAGAGCCGGCCCGGCTCGATCAAGACGCTGCGGGTAGGCTGCTAGAGGGTGTGGGTGACCACACTCCCAGACGAATGATCGTCAGCGCGCAAGCGCGACAGAACCCGGCTTACGGCTGGGAACCCGCTTCTGGTGACTGGTGACTGGTGAATGGACCAGTTACCAGTCACCAGAAGCTTTAGTCGACCAGCCTCAGTGGCATCACAAGCGTCAGATACGACGCCGGATCGCTCCAGCCTTCCGGCTCAAGTGTGGCCGCGCGCTCCGGCGCCTTCATTGTGATCTTCACTTCGTCGGTCGGCAGGTAGCGCAGGATCTCGAGCAGGTAGTTCGCGTTGAATCCGATGTCGATCGGGTCGCCGGTGTAGCGCACCGGCAGCTCATCCGTCGCTTCACCAAGATCCGGCGTCTGCACACTGAAGCGCAGCAGCGCCTGGTTGAACGACAGCCGGATGCGATGCGTCTGGTCTGACGCGATGACGGACATGCGCTTGAGCGCGCCAATCAGCGCGGTCTTGTCGCAGATCGCGAACTTGTCGTTGTCCTTCGGAATGACCTGCGAGTAATTCGGATACGGTCCTTCGATCAGCCGCGTATACACCGACGTGAACGGCGAGCGGAAGCCGAGGTGGTTGTCGCCGCGGGCGATCTCAAGTTCCTCGTCCTCCGGGAACAGCCGGCGAATCTGATCCAGCGCCTTGGGTGGCACGATCAGGTCGCTGGAGGGAGCGCCGGCGGTCGCAATCGGCACTTCCATCTTGGCGAGTCGGTGTCCGTTCGTCGCCACCATCCGCATCTGCTCGGCGCGCAGTTCCCAGAGCACACCATTCAGGATCGGCCGGCTTTCCTCTGTTGAGACCGCAAACGATGTGTGGTCGATCAGCTTGCGCAGCTCGCCTGCACGAACGCGCCAACTCTCCTTGAACTTGATCACCGGGAAACTCGGGAACTCATCCTTTGGCAGCCCGAGGATCTTGAAGTGCGACCGGCCACAGTCGAGCGTCACGCGTTGCTCGCCGGACGAAGCAAACTTCACGGGGGACGGCGGCAACTCTTTCGCGATCTCGGCCAGCTTCTTGGCCGGGATTGTCATTGCGCCCTGCGCATCCACGTCCGCGCTGACTTCGGTGCTGACCGCGATGTCGAGATCGGTGCCGGACAGTCGAATTCCTTTGTCCGTGGTTTCCACCAGGATGTTCGCGAGTACAGGCAACGTCGTCTTTGCCGGCACGGTGGACGCGACGGCGGACAGGCCCTCTTGCAGCTTTTCACGCGAAATCGTGAAACGCATCAACGATCCCCGGGAATGTGGACGAATGCGCCTTCTCTTCTACGTCTTATTAAAGAGATGTATCTAGTAGTAGTAGTAGCCGTCGTAGTGATGTGGACGACTTGCACAACTTAATGCCGTACAAGCAGTTCGCTAGACAAACCACGTGTGAACGCTTTGTGGAACACGCCAACCCTCGACAATTCTCAGCGCTCTTCGACGGCTAGCCGGAACAAGTTGTGGACGGGTGTGGGTTTAACGCAGTGCTTCCAAAGCCATCCGAAGTCGTGAAATGCGCTGCGCCGTCGCCGGTTCTTCCGCAATCATGGCGTTGGCGCGCTCGATGCTGTGGATGACGGTAGAGTGATCGCGACCCCCGAAACCGGCGCCGATTTCGACGAGCTGCATGCCGAGCATTTCGCGCATCAGGTACATAGCAAGTTGCCGCGGTACGGTCAGGTTTTTTGTACGCGTCTTGGACCGAAGTCCTTCGGAAGTAACCCCCCACTCCCTGGCGACCGAGTCCTGTATCGTGTAGCTGGTCAGGCCAATGGCGCCGGGGTTCGATGATGGACGCAGCTTGTCACGCAGCGCCTCGCGCGCCAGCTCGATGGAAATCTCCTGGTGCTTGAGCGATGCGTATGCCAGCAGCTTGATGATGGATCCCTCGAGCTCGCGGACGCTGGACCTGACGTTTTCCGCTATGAAACGGATGACGTCCTCGGGCAGCGTCATCTCCAGATGGTCAATCGCCGCCTTCTCGCGAAGGATCGCAATGCGATGTTCGAGGTCCGGCGGCTCGATGTCAGCGACCATGCCCCACTGGAAGCGGCTGACCAAGCGCGCCTCAAGTCCCGGGATTTCCGAGGGTGGCCGATCACTGGTGAGCACGATTTGCCGGCCGGCCTCGTACAGCGCATTGAACGTGTGGAAGAACTCCTCCTGCGTGGTCTCCTTTCCCTTCAGAAAGTGGATGTCGTCTACGAGGAGCAGGTCGGTCTCGCGAAAGCGCCGGCGGAACTCGCCAGTCGTGCGGCTCTGAATTGCGGCGATGAGTTCGTTCGTGAACTGCTCGGTGCTGAGGTAGGTGACGCGAAAGTTCGGCTCCGCACGCACGATCTCGTGCGCGATCGCCTGCATGAGATGCGTCTTGCCAAGGCCGGTCTCGCCATAAATGAAGAGCGGGTTGTAGACCTTGCCCGGGGCTTGGGCGACGGCGTGTGCGGCGGCCGCTGCGAGCTCGTTCGACTTGCCGATGACAAAGTGATCGAATATGTATCGATCGCTTAATGGTGGCGTGTTGGTGGCTCTGTTGTGAGCCGCAATATCAGCACCGTCCCCTCTTGGGAGCTCGGCGACGAACAGGTCAATCTGTGGCCTACGGCGACGTTCCTCCTGAACCTGGAACACCACCGTCATTGGTTGCCCGAGAGCCATCGGTGCCAGAGACTGCAGCAACTGCGAGTGCTTCGACTCGTTCCACTCCGCGGCGAAGCGGTCCGGAGCGCCCACGAACAACCGGTCGGCCTCGATCTTCAAAGGCTCCATCGGCTCAAGCCACGTCTTGAATGCTTGTTCGGGCAACTCGAGACGTGCTCGATCCAACAGGCGCGTCCAAGCTTCTTGAGCGGTGAGGGTCACAACGATTGTTCGTGTGGAAAACTTGGCGGGGAGGCGAAGCTACGCGCGCCCCACGCGATTAGCAACGACATGTTGAAACTTGAACTATCTCTTGGCGGCGGATACGTTTAGCCCCTCTGAGTTCATCATCCTTTGGAGTTGGTAGTCATGGGCAAGCCGACGTATCGTCCCCGAAACAAGCGCCGCATCCGCACGCACGGGTTTCGTACGCGCATGGAGACCAAGTGGGGACGGGCCACGCTGAGTCGCCGCCGCAAGAAAGGCCGCAAGCGCCTGACAGTTCAACTCCCCAGCAAGTACGCCGGCGCCTGAGCCGCCGCAGAGCTTTCCGCGCAACCGGCGCATAACGCGCAGCGGCGACATAGAGCGCTTGGTGCGCTCGGGGACCAAAGTCCGCGCGAAACTGCTCGACCTTCGCCGTCTCGATCCCTCGGCCGACTACGCGCGCGTCGGGATCGTCGTCGCGAAGTTCGGGTTCTCCGCGGTGGAGCGGAACAAGTTGAAGCGCCGGCTGCGCGAACTCGTACGGTCACGCATGCTTCCTGTACTGGCACCGATGGATCTCCTGGTGCGCGCGCGCCGCGAGGCGTATGGAGCGACGTTTGCAATGCTGAGCGACGACGTCGACGAATCGACCAAGCGACTCGGAGCCGACACGGCCAGTCCGCGAAGCGGAGGCACGGCGCACTGATGCGACACGTGATCATCCTGATCGTGCGTGCGTATCAAGTCGCACTGTCGCCGCTACTGCCGGCGTCGTGCCGCTACTATCCAAGCTGTTCCGCCTACATGATCGAAGCGCTGGAACGCCATGGCGCGCGGCGTGGCGGCATGATGGGCATTCGACGCATCCTTCGCTGCCACCCGTTCCACGTCGGCGGCTACGACCCGGTCCCGTAGTCAGCCGTCACTCATGGACAAGAAAACCCTCCTCGCAATCGCGCTGACGGCGCTGGTCATCATCGTGACGCCGATGATCTTCCCGTCACCCACACCGGCGCCGCCGGCGCCTGCCGACAGTATGGCGGTGGCCGCCGGACAACCGACCATTGCCCCGGCCCCGGCCACACAGGCGGCAACGCCCCAGGCAACGCGTTTGGCCGGATCCACAAAGCGGGCGACGGCCCCCGCGGCGGCGTCCGCGGCGCTGCGTCCCGTGGAGACCACCACCGTGCGGACCGCGCGGGCCGAGTACACGCTCACAAGCGCCGGTGGTGTCCCGACACAGGTCACACTGCCCGACTACCGCTCGCTTCGGCCGGGAATCGCCAAAGGCACGCCAGTCCGGCTCATCGAGCAAAACGACCGGTTGTTCCGACTAAGCCTGCGCACGAGCACCGAGGTCATTGCGCTCGACACGGTGACGTTCCGCTTCGGGCCGCAGCGCCAGGAAGGGAGCTTCGCGGTCATCACGGCGACGAGTACATCACTCGCGAAGCCGATCACGCTGACATACCGGTTTCCCGCAGACAGCTTCGCGATGAGCGTCGAGGGAACCGTGGCGCTGACGCCCGGCACGTCGGCGCAAGTGACGGCGTGGCTGCCGACACGAATCCACACCGACGAGGCGGACGTGAAGGAGGACACGCGATTGCTCGCGTTAGCCTACCGGGTTGGCGTGTCGGATCCCAAAGGCGTGAGCTTCAATTCGATTGACACCATCCCCCAGCTCGACAGCGGCGCGGTGCGCTGGTTCGCGGTCCGCAACAAGTACTTCGTCGTCGCGGCCCTTTCCTCGCCGACGGCCACACCGTTTCAGTCGCTGATCCGACGCGGCGAACCGCACGAGGATGACGCCACCGTGGCATACGTATCCTCGGTGCTTCCGATAACGGACGGACGCTTCTCGTTTCGCGTCTTCGCGGGTCCGCAGTCGTGGGAACACCTCCGCGCCACCGCGCCGGAACTCGAGAACGTGAACCCGTACGGCGGCTGGCTGCACGGCGTGGTACAACCGTTCGCGACGATTGTCATGCGCCTGCTGCTGTGGATGCGTGACACCGTCAACGTGGGGTACGGCTGGGTGCTGGTGATCTTCGGCGTCGTGGTACGGCTGCTCATGTGGCCGCTGAACCAGAACGCGATGCGGTCCAGCATGAAACTCCAGCGCATCCAACCGCAGTTGCAGGAGCTGCAGACGAAATACAAAAACGACCCCGAGAAGCAGCGCGAGGCGATGATGCGCCTGTACTCGGATCATGGCATGAGCCCCTTCACGCCGATCCTGGGCTGCCTGCCCATGCTGCTGCCGATGCCGATCCTGTTCGCGCTCTACTTCGTGTTCCAGAACACGATCGAGCTGCGCGGCGTGTCGTTCCTGTGGCTGCCGGATCTGTCGTTGCGCGACCCGTATTTCATCACGCCGCTCTTCATGGGCGCATCGATGTTCGTGCTTTCGTGGATCGGCATGCGGGGCATGCCGCCCAACCCGCAGAGCAAGATGATGCTGTACATCATGCCGGTGATGTTCACGGTGTTGTTCTGGAACTTCGCGTCGGGCCTGAACCTGTACTACGCGGTGCAGAACGTCGCCGCGTTGCCGCAGCAATGGCTGCTGGCGCGCGAACGCGTGACCGCCAAATCGGTCACCGCGAAGAGTGCGGGCGGCGCCAAAGCGCCCGGTGGATAGTCGCACCGATACCATCGTTGCGGTGGCCACCGCGCCGGGCCGCGCGGCGCTGGCCATTGTGCGACTCTCCGGGTCGCGGGCGCTGGAGATAGGGCATGAGGTGCTGTCGCCGTGGCCGGAGGCAGCGCGTTCGGCGCGGCTGGCGCGGGCCCGCGATCGGGACGGTGCGCCGATCGACGAGGGAATCGCCATCCATTACGAAGGGCCGGCGTCGTTCACCGGCGAGGACTCCGTCGAGTTCACGTGTCACGGCGGACCGCTTGCGCCCGCGCTGGTGGCAGCGGCGTTCGTCGCGGCGGGTGCACGGCCGGCCGAACCCGGGGAGTTCACCCGGCGCGCGGTGCTCAACGGCAAGCTGGACCTGCTTCAGGCCGAAGGCATCGGCGACCTGACCGAAGCGGCGTCGCGTGCGGCCCTCCGCGTGGCGCTGTCCCAGGTGGACGGCGGGCTGTCCCGGCGCATCGGCGCATTGCGCGATCGGGTGATCGAGGTGGAAGCGCTGGCCGCCTACGACATCGACTTTCCCGACGAGGATGACGGCCCGATCCCCGCGACGCGCATCTTGTCCGCCGCGAGGGATGTGATCGCGCAGATCGAACAGGTGCTTGCGACCGCGCCGGTGGGCGAACTGGTGCGCGCCGGCGCCTGCGTCGTGATCGCGGGGGAACCCAATGTGGGCAAGTCCTCGCTGTTCAACGCGATGCTCGGTCGCCGCCGCGCGATCGTAACCGACATCCCCGGCACAACGCGCGATGCACTGGAAGCGATCACGGAAGCCGATGGCTGGCCAATCCGCCTCATCGACACGGCCGGCCTGCGCGATTCTACCGATACAGTGGAGAAACTCGGCATCGAAGTAAGTCGCGAGTACATCGGCCGCGCCGACGTTGCTCTAGCGTGCGGCGATACTGGCGCGTCGCTGCGCCGTGCCGCTGACGCGGTGGCTACGCTGACGGACGCGCCTGTCGTTCTCATCTTCACCAAAGCAGACCGTGGTGTCGAGCGTGCGCCGGCCGGCGCCGTGGCGGTCAGCGCCGAGTCGGGGTCTGGCTTGGCGGAGCTGGCGTCGGCCGTGTCACGCGCGCTGGAATCGCGCCGCGGCCAGCTGTCCTTCGATGCACCGCTGATCACCCACGAACGGCACCGCTTCGCGCTCGAGGCGGCGAAGGCCGAACTGGCCGGATTCGTTGTGGCGTGGGAAGAGGATCGCGTGCCCGCGGTGGTTGCCGCGGTTCATCTCCGCGAGGCCACGCGACTACTGGAGGAGCTGATTGGCGCGGTAGACGTCGAAGACGTGCTGGACCGCGTGTTCAGCTCGTTCTGTGTCGGGAAATGAAACCCGTGACCCGTAACCCGGACGCCGAGTAGAGCGGCTAGGCAGTCGCCGCGAGGCTTCCCGCCACCTGGGCAAGCTCATCCGCGCTGGCCCGAACCGCCCAGGGCAGCCCCCGAGCCGTGACCGCGGGTTCCACCATGCGCGTGCCCAGGTAGTAGCCGGCGCGCTCAGGGAGGACGACACGATTGACCGTGCGGGCCTCGTCGCTCATGCCTCCCGAGAGGTACTTGAGTCGCAGGCCGAGTCCGGCGCTATGCAGATCCGGCTCCATCACGCGACGCATCGTGGACTCAAGCTCGCGAATCCGAGCGTACTGACGGCGCTGGTAGCCGAAGTACTCCCACGCGGCATGTCCGGGGCTCATTTGCTGGGAAACGTGCACAGCGAGGCCCTCATTGACCAACAATTCGCGCAAAGAAGCGCGCCTGCCAGTGTCCCAGTACGAATAATCGCCACCAGCATCGGCCAAAATCGGTCGAATCTCGCTGCGGCTCTCCGGCGAGGTGTAGCGAACGACGTGCGCAATCTCGTGCGACAGCCACATCGGGATGAGCTCGGGCTCCAGCCCCAGGCCCTGCGTGTCGGGGTTCGCAATTCCCGTGAAGTGTTCGAGACAAACGAATGCCACACCGCGGGATCCGACGACAAGCTCACCTGCATTCGCAGCGCCGACACCGACCATCACGACAACATCGAAGTCGGCGTCTGCCTGCAACAGGTCGCGACAGCGCGCTTCGGTCTCGCGCATCAGCGAGACCACATCCGTTCGCTCCAACATTGCGCGCAAATCGCTTCGATCGGCCATCACCGTGCTGCGAACGACGTCCGCGAAGTGCGGACTGTCCGGGTCGATGACGTAGTTATGCCAATACGCCTGCAGAATGCGGCGGTGGCTTTCGTAGTAGCGGCGGTAGGAGGCGACTCGGTCCGTGCTGTCCAGGACTGCGAAGAAATCGGGCAGCAGGTTGATCAACATTCGGTCGATCGATCTCCGGGCGCGTAAAAGGCGGGACCGCGCGACTTGGTGCGCGAAAGCGCGCGAATGATAGCGGTGAACGCACCGTTCCTACAAGTGCATTTTTTCGCGGCGATCAACGCGTGCCGAACAATCTATCGCCGGCGTCTCCGAGTCCGGGAAGAATGTAGCCGTGTTCGTTGAGTTCGCGGTCAAGTGCGGCGCAGAACACGATGACGTCAGGGTGTTCGGCCGCCAAACGACGAACTCCTTCGGGTGCCGCGACCAAACAGAGGAAGCGGATGCGCGTGGCGCCGGCCTTCTTCAACGAAGTAACCGCTGACGCGGCGCTTCCGCCGGTCGCCAGCATCGGGTCGAGCACGAAAAAGTCGCGATCGGCCGTGTCACCGGGAACCTTGAAGTAGTAGTCCACCGGCTGGAGCGTGTCGTGATTGCGGTACAAGCCGATGTGGCCGATGCGCGCGTTGGGCGCCAATCGATAGATACCGTCGACCATACCGAGCCCGGCACGCAGTATTGGCACGAGCGTGAGCTTTTTGCCGCTCAATTGGCGACCAACCGTGGACTCCAGTGGTGTCTCGACGCGAGTTTCTTCGAGCGGCATGTCCACGGTGGCCTCGTAGGCCATCAGCATGGCGATCTCCTCGACCAACTCCTTGAAGATCTTGGTCGGCGTTTTGCGATCGCGGAGAATCGTGAGCTTGTGCTGGACCAGGGGGTGCGTAACCACCCGCAGCGTTGGGAGGTGCGAACTGGTGTCCATGCGCGAGAAGGTACTAGGTTCCGAACGTGCACGTCACGTTCTCGGGAGCGGCCCGCGAAGTCACGGGATCGTGTCACTTGCTCACGGTCGGCGACCACACGGTCGCGCTGGACTGCGGCTTGTTTCAGGGACATCGCGCGCAGTCTCGCGAGAAGAACGCGCGCTTCCCGATTCCGCCCGACCGTCTCAGCGCCATCGTGTTGTCGCACGCGCACATCGACCACGCGGGCCGTCTGCCGTACGTCGCTCGACTCGGCTTCAAGGGCACCGTCTGGACAACGCCGGCGACGCGCGACCTGTGCGACGTAATGCTGATGGACTCCGCGTTCATCCAAGAGAAGGACGCCGAATTCCTGCGGCGCCGCGGAGCTGCAGTCATCGAGCCGCTGTACACAACGGCAGACATTCCGCCATTAATGCAGCAGGTGAAGACCAAGCCGTATGGCGAGTCGTTCCAAGTGGTGCCCGGAATGCGAGCGACCTACGTGGATGCTGGCCACATCCTCGGTTCCGCGTCCGTGGTTTTGGAGTGCACGGAGGGTTCGCGGACGCGGCGATTGATCTTCTCGGGTGACATCGGTCGATGGGGCCAGCCGATCATCCGCGATCCGCAACCGCCGGGTGGCGGCGATGTCGTGATCATGGAGTCCACCTACGGCGATCGTGACCACCCGAAGCTCAGTGACATGAGGAACCGGCTGGCTTCCATCGTCTCCGAAACCGCGGCACGCGGCGGCAGGGTGATCATCCCTGCGTTTGCCGTCGGCCGGACGCAGGAACTGGTGTACGATCTGCATGCGCTCATGCGCGATCGCCGGATACCCGGTGTGCCGATTTACATCGACAGTCCTCTGGCGTCACTGGCGACTGCAGTCTTCGCGAGCCACCCCGAGGTGTACGACGAAACCGAGCACATGGTGGGCACAGTGAAGGAGCTCTTCCAGTTCGAGCGCCTTCACTACACGAAGGACGTTTCGGAGTCGAAGGCGCTGAACACGCAGCGTGGGCCGATGGTGATCATCTCACCTTCCGGCATGGCTGAAGTCGGGCGCATTCAGCATCACCTGCTCAACGGCGCGGGTGATCCGAGAAACACGATTCTCATCGTCGGGTTTCAGGCGGAACACACGCTTGGCCGCCGTATCGTGGAGCGGCGCGAGACGCTCCGCATCTTCGGCGAGGAAGTGCCGCTCAAGGCACGTGTCGAAGTGCTCAACGGGTACAGTGCGCACGGAGATCGTAGCGAGCTGGGCCGTTGGCTGGATCTGGTTCGGGGCGCGAGTCCCAAGCCGCCACCGGTCTGGCTCGTGCATGGCGAACCGCCGGCGCAGGAAGCGTTTGCGGCAAGAATCCGCGAGCGCGGACACGCGGTGAGCATTCCCGCGCCAGGCGACGCGGCGACACTCTGACCATCGTGTCCGAGCGCCGCGAACGCCCGTCGTCTGATGGCCTGATCCTCGAAGCGGCCAAACGCCTGGTGAGGCGTGGTGGCGCCGCGCAGGTGAGCATGGGCGATGTCGCGGCCGAAGCGGGGGTCAGCAAGGCCCTGATCCACTACCACTTCGAGGACAAGGACTCGCTGTTGGCCGCGCTCGTCGAGAGCGTTGGTGGCGTTGTGCTGGAGCGGGCTCGTGGCAACGACGTGGCCATGGCCGATCAGCCGCTGGATGCGCTGTGGGCCTGGCTCGAGCGCGAACTTCGCGAGGGCGACATTCGAGTCTTGGTGTCACTTTCGGATTGCGACTCCGCCGCGACACGCGCGGCGTCGCGGCGAGTGGCCGGCGAACGCCTGCGACTCGTGGCGCACGACGTGAGCGCTGCCTTCCAGAAGCTTGAACTCACGCCCCGAATGCCAGCGGCGCTCGTGGCCGAAACCGTACTGGCGTTTGTCGACGGGATTGCCTGTCGCGCGGCCCTCGGAAGCGTTCAAGATCCGCGGGGCGCGTTCGACGTGATGTGGTTGGCGCTGTTGACTCTATCCGAATGAAGCGGGCCTCCACATCGCTGGGCTGGCGATTGGCCAGGGGCGCACTCGCCGGCATTGGCGTGCTCTGGTTGCTGTCGCTCGTGCTCGTGCTGGTCTGGCAGCGCCGGGATTCACGCGCGCCGTCACGCGCCATCGTCGTGCTGGGTGCCGCGCAATACGACGGCAAGCCGTCGCCGGTGCTGCGCGCGCGCGTGGACCACGCCATCGGACTGTGGCAGCGCGGCTTTGCCCCGACACTGATTATGACCGGCGGACGAGCGCCCGGAGACACAACCAGCGAGGCCGCCGTGGCGCGCCGTTACGCCATCGCCAACGGCGTTCCGGACTCGGTGCTGTGGGTGGAGACCGAAAGCCGCTCCACCAGCGAAGCGCTCCGCAACGTGGCCGGCTTGCTCGAGACCGGGCCACGCGACGTGATCCTCGTGAGCGACCCGTTTCACATGCTGCGACTCTCGATTCTGGCACGCCGTTACGGACTACGGCCGCGAACGTCGCCAACCCGAACCAGTCCGATTTCCGACAACCTGGCCGAGTTCTGGCGCTACGCTATGCGGGAATCATGGAAGGCTCCGGCCGCGCTTTTGCTCGAGTTCAGTGACCGCCGCTGAGACCGGGTTGCCGGTGACGGCGCTGGTGAGCCACTGCCAGTAACGCTCACCGCCGACATCCGCGACATCGTTGTGTCCGGCGCCCTGCACCAGCAGGAACGGTCCCTTCCGGCGTGACGCGTCACTGACGTCGCGGCCCATTCTGGCTGGGATGGTCAGGTCCAGACTGCCGTGCGAGACCCAGACGGGCACATCCAACAGGCGAACGAGCTTGTGGGTGTCGTAGTGCACCCGGGTGATACGGCTCCACACGGCGGAGACGACCGGAACGAGCATCCGCGCGGCCATGTCGCGCGCCGACGTGAACGGCGACTGCAGCACGAGGGCAGACGGTGCCTGGGCTGTCATCTCAGCGGCCAACTCGGCGGCGATGGCTGTCCCCAACGAGTGGCCGTAGAGCACGACGCGGCCGGGCTTCAGCGTGTTCACAAACGCCAGGGCACCGCGGGCATCATCGGCGGCTGAACGGTATGTCGGCTTTCCCACGACGCCCGCGTAGCCGCGATACTCGGCCACCACCACAACCACCCCTGACCTCTGTGCCAATTCCTGGGCCCACGGAACTTGCCAGGCCGCGAGGTCGGCATTGCCATGGAAGGCCAGCACGACCGTTGGCCGGGCGGCGACGGCGACCGGCGGCGTCACGACATAAGCGAAGGTGGGATTCCCGTCACCGGCTCGTATCTCCACGCGACGGGCGGCCGCTGGATCGGGCGCGCCGACAGCGGGTGGCTGAAACACCACCCGCTCCTGGTTGCGCCACAACCACACCGTCGTGAATACCGCCCACACCACCACCGCCGCGACGGCGATGCCCGCAAAGGTCAGCAATCTTCGTGCTCCCATAAGTACGTTGTCCCAGCCTCCGACGCCCGTTCAATTTAGGACGCGATGCGCATACCCATCGACACTTTTCGATTGCCGAACGGATTGTTTGTTGTCCTCTCCATGGACCAAACGGCGCCGATCGTCGCGGTGAATCTGTGGTACCACGTAGGGTCCGCCAATGAGCGGACCGGACGTACAGGATTCGCGCACCTGTTCGAGCACATGCTGTTCCAGGGCAGCGCCGACGTGGACTCCAACGAGCACTTCGAGCTCATCCAGCGCGCCGGCGGGACACTGAACGGCTCCACATGGCTGGACCGAACGAACTATTTCGAAACAGTGCCGTCGAATCACCTCGAACTGGTGCTCTGGCTCGAATCGAACCGGATGGGCCACCTGCTGCCAGCGATGACGCAGCAGAAGCTCGACAACCAACGGGATGTGGTGAAGAACGAACGCCGCTGGTCCCTGGACAACCAGCCGTACGGGTCGTGGTGGGAGCGGTTGCCGGCGTTGTGTTATCCGCTGGAGCATCCGTTTCACCATTCACTCATCGGATCCAACGAGGACCTCGACGCTGCGAGCCTCGAGGACATCGGCGATTTCTTCCGGACGTACTATACGCCGGACAATGCAGTCTTGAGCATCGCCGGCGATTTCGATCCTGCGCGGACACGGGCTTGGGTGGAGCGTCACTTCGGCCCCATCCCCAAAGGAGGAGGCCGGCCGAGCGCGACCAGCGACGCCATGCCGCCGCGCTTTGGGGGATGGCGGCGCGAGGTCGTTCCGGACAACGTGGCGCTGTCGCGGTTGTTCCTGGCTTTTCTGTCTCCGGTTTTCGGCAGCGAGGCGTACTATGCGGCCAGCGTGTGCGCGGCCGTTCTGGGGCTGAAGAAGGGCAGCCGCCTGTATCGCAGCCTGGTTCGTGACCGGCGCTTGGCCTCGGACACGAAGGCATTCACATACGACCTCTCCAAGGGCAGCGACCTTCTGGTGCTGGATGTCACCGGGCTGGCCGGCGTGTCGGGCGAAGAACTCGAGGTCGCGGTGGCCGCAGAGGTAGACGCATTGCGTTCGAAGCCGGTGACCGGTGAGGAAGTCGGTCGCGCGGTGGCGCTGCTCGAATCGGACTACGTGACGGCTATCCAGTCGGCCGGAGAACGCGCCGACCGGCTGTCGATGTTCGCCACATACTTTGGTGATCCGTCGCTCATCAACGAACAGGTCGAGCGTTATCGGAAGGTGACCGCGAAGGCCGTAAACGAATTCGTGCGAGACCGCCTTGGCAGCGACAATCGGGCCAGCCTGCTGTACGTGCCGCGCGAGGCGGCGACCCGAACGGCTGCCGCGTGACCGGCGCCACCCAGGCCGGCGGCCGCGTGCCGCGCCCCGACTCGCTCCCGCCGCGGCCCTACCGATTTCCGCGCTTTGAGCGTCGCCGCCTTGACAACGGCGGCAAGCTGGTGATCGCACCCGCACGAAAACTGCCGCTCGCGACCGTGTGCATCGTCGCGGAAGCCGGCGCCGTGACCGAGCCAGCGGGCCGCGAAGGTATCGCGCAGCTCGTCGGCGACCTCCTTCTCGAGGGAAGTGCGGGGTACTCGGGCGCCGAAATCGCGGAGCGGTTCGAACGGCTCGGCGCCGTCGTCGAGATCGAGACACAGTGGGACGTCTCTGTCATCTGCGTCTCCGCGCTGCGCCAGCATCTGGAGAGTGCCGTGCAGTTCCTGGGCGAGGTGGTTCGCGCGCCGTCGTTTCCGGAACGGGAGGTGGAGCGGTTGAAGTCGGAACGTCGCGCCGAGCTGATGCGACAGCACACAGAACCGCGCGGCCTGGCCGACGACATGTTTTCCCGCGTCGTCTACACGGCTGCGTCCAGGTATTCGCGGCCGATCGGTGGAACGGAGAAATCGGTCACCTCGATCAGCGGCCAGGATGTACAGCGCTTCTTTGACGACCGGTACCGTGCGGGCGGACTGACCATCGTCATCGCCGGCGATGTCGATGTCGACGATGGCGACCGGATGACACGGTCGGCGTTTGGCGGATGGCCCGCGGGCGCCCCGGTGATCGCGACTACAAACGACACGCCGGCGCGCGATGGCCGTGGCCTGCACATCGTGCCAAAGGCCGATGCGCAGCAGGCGGAGCTCAGAATCGGCCACGTGGGCGTGCCGAGGAATCATCCGGACTACTACTCCATCGTGATCATGAACGCCGTGCTCGGCGGCTTGTTCTCGTCGAGAATCAACCTCAACCTGCGGGAGCGCCACGGGTACACGTATGGTGCGTTCTCAGGGTTCGATTGGCGTCGTCAGTGCGGGCCATTTTCAGTGTCCACGGCCGTGCAGACCGAGGTTACCGCGCGCGCGGCGAAGGAAGTGATCGCCGAGATCGACCGGATCCGCGAAGCCGAGGTAAGCGCCGCCGAACTGTCCCTGGCCACCAGCTACTTGGACGGTGTCTTTCCGATTCGCTACGAAACGACCGAGTCCATTGCCGATGCGCTGGTGACGCTCAACACGTTCGGGCTGCCCGACAACTTTCACGATGTCTATCGTGAGCGCATTCGCGCCGTGACAACGCACGACGTGCTGCGCGCCGCGCGCGAGTATCTAACGCCGGATGCGCTGCAGGTGCTCATGGTTGGGGACGCCGGGCCACTCAGGGCCCAATTGGAGGAACTCGCATTCGCGCCAGTGACGCTCCACAATCCCAAGGACGAGTCGTGACCTCCGAAAAGGGAAAGCTGGTGTCGACGCGACGGGTTTACGACGGTCGCATCATCAAAGTCGACGAGGATGCGGTCGAACTGCCCAACGGCGCGATGGCCAACCTGGAGATGATCCGGCACCCGGGCGCCAGTGCCGTCGTTCCGTTCCTCAGCGATCCCGCTTCCGAAGATCCGCAACTGCTGCTGATCAGACAGTACCGGCACGCCGCGGACGGTTTCATCTACGAGGTCCCGGCGGGAAAACTGGACGGGGATGAGGAACCCATCGTGTGTGCTCGGCGCGAGCTGCTCGAGGAAACGGGATGTACCTCGAGTCGGGTGGAACATCTCTTCACGTTCTACACGACCCCGGGCTTCACCGACGAGCGCATTCACGCGTTCATCGCTACGGATCTCACGCGTGGCGAGCAACAGCTCCAACGCGACGAAGTCATGACGTTGGAGACGGTGTCCATGTCGCGCGCCCTGGAGATGATCCGAACGGGCGAGATCGTCGACGCCAAGACCGCCCTGTCCATCCTCTTCGTCGCGGGATTCAGGCTCGGTCGGTAGCCATCGCGGGCGGGTGAACCATCCGCGCTCGCCTCGTGTCCCAATAGTCACGGGACGCACGTCTCATATAGTAGACAGGCCCCCGCCAGCGACGTGCGTCACAAACGGCGCAAGCCAATGCGCTGCAAGCGGTTGCGAATTCTTCGGCCAAACGCAGCGTGGCACGGGGCCTGCAATGGAATGGGCCAGACCGGACGGAGTCTCGGTGTGATCGGAAGCACGACCAGACGGGACAACGCAAAACGGAGGGGACGACATGCCAAGACTCGCCAAGAAGCACGCGATACAGGTTGCCGGCCAAGCCGCGCCGAGTGTCCGTGAAGTTCTCCACGCCGCAGATGACGCGGCCGTGGTGTCCGCCTTCCTTGGCGGTGAAACGCGGGCGTTTGATGAGGTCGTGGAACGGTACCAAACCCGGCTCCTGAACTTCGTCTACCGGACGATCGGCGACCGCGACCGCGCGGAGGACTTGGTGCAGGAGGTGTTCATTCGCGTGCACCGTCACCTGCATCGCTTCGACCAGTCCAAGAAGTTTTCAACGTGGATCTACACGATCGCGTCCAACCTGGCCAAGAACGAACTGCGCAACCGGTCGCGCAATCCGCTGGTGTTCTTCCAGGCGATGCAGGGCAGTGAGGACGAGGAGGAGCGTCCGCTTCAGTTCGAGGACACCACGTCACGTCCGGACGACATGTACCGGAAGCGGCACCTGCGCGAGCTGGTGGAGCAGACGGTTGCCGCGCTGCCGGAGCATCACCGCCAGGTGTTCGTCCTGCGCGAACTCGAGGGCAAGTCGTACGAGGAGATCGCCGAGATCACCTCATGCAACCTTGGCACCGTAAAGTCGCGCCTGAACCGGGCGCGTAGCGCCTTCGCGGACATCATCGAACCCTTCGTAGGCTAGGCACTTTCGCGCGGGCCGG
>JBBTFS010000134.1:0-2271 GCA_038060705.1 Gemmatimonadota bacterium | reverse complement strand
CCGGAACCCGCCCGGTGGGGCGGGGTACGGCTACTCGCACCGGCCGGAAGGGAAATGGACTGTCGGAAGTTTCGGGACAAGCACGCACTGTTCATCGACGAGATGTGCTCCGAACTCGACGCGTTCGAGATGCGGAGTCACATGCGGTTCTGTCCCGGGTGCGATCGGCACGACACGATCGTGCGCCGTGGGATTTTCCTGGTGCGCAACCTGCCTTCCATCCGGCCGTCGGCTGAGTTCAGCGCGCGACTTTCGGCCCGAATTCTGGCCGAGGAGGTCGTTGACGCGACCCGAGTTGGACAGTCATGGCGTCTGGCAAAATACATGTCGGCGGCGGCGGCAATGGCAGCGCTGGCCTTCGGCGGCTCGCGGGTGCTCAGCGGCCGGCAACCGGACATCTATCGGATGACGCCGGTGGTGGCGTCCAAACCGCTGAGTGTTCCATCTCCGTTTGGAACCACCGCACTCGTGGCCACCGTGCCGACGGGGATGTCTATCTGGCCCGCGATCATGATGGCGAGTCAAGCGCCGGCCCATTTCGTGGCCACGGAGCAGGTGACCGAGCGCTAGATTGTTGCCATGGCGTCGTTGCGTGAGGCTCTGGACGACAAGAAATTCGCGACGGCGTACTACTTTTTCGGCGAAGACGAGTACCAGAAGGACGAAGGCCTTCGTCGATTGGTGGACGCCGCGGTGGATCCGGCGACCCGCGACTTCAACCTGGACCAGCGGCGCGGCAGTGAACTCGACGCAGCCGGAGTCTCGTCCCTGGTGGGCGTGCCGCCGATGATGGCCGAGCGCCGCGTGGTGGTGATCCGGGATGTGACTGGGCTGAAGAAGGATGCCCGCTTGGCGCTCGAGCGCTATCTCGACTCCCCGTCCTCGGAGACGTTGGTCATCATGACTGCGCCCGCCGAAGCCAAGGACGACAAGGGCCTGTCCACGCGCGCGGTGGCCGTCGAGTTCAAGTCGCCCAATGACAATCAGGTGAGCAAGTGGCTCCAGGCGCGCGCGTCCGAAGCGGGCGCGACCATCACGCCCGGTGCCGTGTCACTCCTGCATCAGGCCGTGGGTGCGGATCTCGCACAAATGTCCGTCGAGCTCAACAAGCTGATGTCGTACTGCGGTTCAAAGCCGATTGACGAGGCCGCCGTGTCCACAATCGTCGGCGTGCAGGCGGAAGAGACGTTGAGTCACTTGCTCGATGCCGTGGCAGATCGCGACATGAGTGCAGCGCTCGCACTCATCACACCGGTGCTGACGCACACCAAGACGAGCGCGGTCTACATCGTGATGGCGCTGACCACGCAGATGCTGGCGCTCTCGGCGGCGCAGTCGCGCGGTGTGGCGAAGGCTCGCCTCGCGGGGGAGTTCTGGGCGCTGCTCAAGAGTGGCGGCTCGAACTTGGTCGGCCGGCCGTGGGGTGAAGCGGTGTCGGCCTGGACCAAGTACTCGGACAAATGGAGCGGCGCCGACCTGGACCACGCGCTCGCGGCACTCTTGCAGGCAGACCTGGCGTTGAAGGGCAGCAAGGTGTCATCCGAGGAGCAGGTCCTCGCCTCGGCGCTCCTCACGATTTGTGCCGGAACGAGGCAGAGCCATGCGGCGTAGCGCCATCCTGGCTGTCGCGGCGTTCGTGGCGGGCCACGAGTTGGACGCGCAGGTGGCCGACAGCGCGGCACGGACCACGCAGGACTCCGTTCTGGCACGGGCCAGGCAGTTGTCGCGCGAAGGGCGCGACGCCGACGGCCGGCACCTCATCGACTCCGTGCTCGCCACTCTCACCCCGGACACCGAGCGATACGCCGAAGCGTTGTATTTGCGCGGGTCGTTGGCGGCCACGGCAGCGGATGCCGAGCGCGACTACCGCCGCTTGCTGATCGAATCGCCGCTTTCGGCGCGAGCCGAGGACGCCTTGCTGCAACTGGCGCAGCTCGAGCAAGCGCGCGGCGATCGTCGCGGAGCCAGCGACCATCTCCAGCGCTACCTGCTGTCGTATCCCCAAGGCGCCGCGCGCGCGCGCGTGTCCGTGCAGTTCGTGCGGCTCCTGTTCGACCAGGGTCCGCAACAATTGGCTCGTGCGTGCGACGCACTGCGAACGGCCAAGTCCGACGTGCCAGCAGCGAACGTCGAACTGCGCAACCAGCTCGAGGCGCAGGCACCGCGCTGCGCGTATGTGGACGTGCAGGCGGCGGCGGCGCTGCCCGCGCCGGACTCTGTGGCGGCGATAGCCGCGGCCGCAGCTGCCGCCGACTCCGCCGCACGTGCCGC
>JBBTFS010000133.1:0-15691 GCA_038060705.1 Gemmatimonadota bacterium | reverse complement strand
TGCTCGCGCAGGACTCGACGGCCAAGGAGCCGAAGCCGTACAACACGCCGCCAATGTTCGAGGCCGAGACGCCGATCGAGATCACGATCAGCGGGTCGTACGGCAAGATCAAGAAAGAGCGCACCGGAACGGCGACGTATTACCCGGGTTCCGTGTCTTACAAGGGTGACAGCGGCACGGTCACCGTGCCCGTGCGGCTGCGGGCACGCGGCATCTGGCGCCGCAAGAACTGTGAAGTGCCGCCCATCCTGCTGAACTTCCAGAAGGACTCCACCAAGAAGACCTTGCTGGCCAGGCTCGACGTGGCGCGCCTGACGTTCCCGTGCCGATTCAACGCGGATTGGGAGCAGTATGTGTTGCAGGAATACAATCTGTACCGGGTGCAGCGGGTGCTCACCCCCTGGTCCTTCAACGTGCGCCTGGCGCGCGTGACGTTCGTGGACTCGGACAAGAAGGACACCTTGGGCACGTGGTGGTCGTTCATCTCCGAACAGGACGACGTCTTTGCCGAACGTAACGGCGCCAAACTGATCACGGAGCAGGGCGCCAGTGCGGCCGACCTGGAGCGCTATGAGCTCGCGTTCTTTGGCGTCTTCCAGTATTTCGTGGCCAATTCGGACTATTCCGTCCGGGCATTGCACAACGTCGTACTCGTCATGAAGAACAACGAGTACATCCCGGTGGCGCGCGACTACGATTTCTCCGGCGCGGTGAACACGCGCTATGCCACGGCGGACCCGCGCTTGGGCATCCGCTCGGTGACGAATCGCCTGATGCGCGGCTACTGCACCGAGCCCGAGCAATACGCGAAGGCGTTCGAGGTGTTCCGGGCCAAGAAGGACGCGATCTACGGCCTCTACAGCGATCCGCTGTCCGCGGCACTGAAGCCGAACGTCGTGAAGAGCACGCTCAAGTACTTCGACGAGTTTTACGAAACCATCAACGATCCGAAGAGAGCCCAGCGCTACATCGTGGGCGCGTGCCTGGCGTGACGGTCTAGGATCGGGCGGTCGCGCCAGCGGGGGCGGCCGCCGGATCCTGCATCAGCTGTTCCTGGGTGCTGGCGCCAGCAGCGTGGCGCCGCAGGTATTCGCCGGCGGACGTCAGTTCCCATGCGGTGGGGTCCGCGAGGTAGGCGTCCAGCAGTGTGTCGAGTTGCGCCCGGCACGCGCGATCCTTGACCGGCGCCAGGAGCTCCACGCGGCGGCGCAGGTTGCGCGGACGCAGGTCCGCGGACCCGATGAAGTACTCGGGAGCCCCGGCGTTCGCGAAACAGAGCATCCGTGCGTGCTCGAGGAAACGGCCCAGGACGCTCACGACGCGGATGTTGTCCGACATGCCGGGGATGCCGGGACGCAGCGCGCAGACCCCGCGCACGACCAGCTCGATGCGAACGCCGTCCTGCGACGCGCGGAACAGCGCATTCACGACCTCAGGGTCGGACAGCCCGTTGAGCTTCATCCGGATGTGTCCGCCGCGTCCGGCGCGCGCATGGGCCGCTTCGCGTTCGATGCGCGCCAGGAGTTCGGGCAGCAGCTGCGTCGGTGAAATGAGGCAGCCGCGCGAGAGCTGCGTGGGTGCGCGAGAGCTGCCGGTCAATTCGTTGAACAGGTCCTGCACGTCCGCCGTCACTTCCTCGTCCGACGTGAACAGCGACAGGTCTGTGTAGCGGCGCGCGCTGTCGGCGTTGTAGTTGCCGGTGCCGATGTGCACGTAGCGCTTGAGGCGCCGGCCGTCGCTTCCGTCGCGCCGCACGACGAGCGCGACCTTGGCGTGGTTCTTCACGCCTTTCAGGCCGTAGACCACGCGCCCGCCGGCATCCTCGAGCCGCTTGGCCCAGCCGACATTGCGCTCTTCGTCGAATCGCGCTTTGAGCTCGAAGAACGCGACGACGTCCTTTCCGGCCGCGGCAGCGTCCGCGAGCGCCGCCACGATGGGGGATTTCTCGCCGGCGCGGTACACCGTCATCTTGATCGCGGTCACGAGCGGGTCGGCTGCGGCATCGCGGAAGAAGCGCACCACGGTCGTATCGAAGGCGTCGAACGGGTGATGGCAGAGGCGATCACGCTCGTCGATCACTGACCAGATGTCCCGGGCGTCCGGGAACGGGTTGGCGCCGCTGAATCTCTGGAAGCACAGCGCCGGCTCCGACATCATCGGCAATTCGTTGAGGCTGCCGAGGTCCAGCGGCCCGTCGATTTCGTAGACATCGTCAGTGTCGAGCGCCGCGCCGCCGTGTTCGCGCCGCAACTCGCGCAGGACCACGTCACGGAGCACGGCCGGCATCGAACGCTCGACCTCGACCCGGACCACCGGCTGCTCGAAGCGGCGGCGCGACGCTTCCTCGACCGTCTTCAGCAAGCTGGGGCCACGATCCTCGTCGATTTCCAGGTCGGCGCCGCGCGTGACGCGAAACGCATACGCCTGCTCGACGACCGCCGTCGGATACAGGAGATCGAGATTGCCGCGCACCAGTTCCTCGATGGCAATCACGGCGTTCAGGCCGGGCACGCGGGTGAAGCGCGGCGCATCGTGCGGCAGCTCCACTTGCGCGAAGTGCGGCGCGGCGCCGGGCCGGTCCAACAACACCACCGCGAGCGACAGCGACAAATGACGCAAACGCGGGAATGGATGGCCTGGGCTCAGCGTCATCGCCATCGGCGTAAGGGCCGGCAGCAATTCATCGCGCATCAGCGCGCGCAGCTGATCGCGACGACCCACATCCAGTTCGTTCCACGCGACGATACGCGCGCCATACGCCGCCGCTTCCGCCGCGCAGGCGGTGTAGCAGCGGTATTGGCGCGCGACCAATGCCTGCGCGTGCAGCGTGATAAGGTCGAGCTGTTGCCGCGGCGTGAGGCCGTCGGGCGTGCGCTCTTCCGCCTGTTCCAGCGCGGAACGCTTGATGCCGGACACGCGCACCATGAAGAACTCGTCCAGGTTTTCGGCGACGATCGACAGGTAGCGCATCCGTTCGGCCAGCGGCGTGCGGAGCTCCTCGGCCAAGGCAAGCACTCGCCCCGTGAACTCGAGAATGCTCAGCTCGGAGTTCAGGAAGTGCGGATCGCCAACGGCAGCCTCGCCTTCGGCCGACGCAGCGCTCACACCCCAACCGGCGATCTCCACGGAACGGCGCATGTCCGTCGAAGGGTGGCCCTCGGCCAGGAGTCCGGAGCGGATTCCGACCGCGAGCGCGGCCAGCGCGTCTGGCTGCAGAGACGACGCCTGCGTCAACACGGCAGTCAGATCGAGCCAGACCACCTCGCCCATGTCGCGCGAAAGATCCGGGCTTGAGAGTTCGGCCGACCACACTTCGAATGACGGTAACGGTCCAATGGAACTCACCTTGCCCAGCAGCCGGCAATCGGATCCGGCTTGGTGCGAACAGCGGTCCAGCAGCGTGCGCGCCACGCCCACGCCCGAGCCGCGCTCGACCGGAAACCCCATGTGCTGCCCGCGCTTGAATAGCGCGAGTCGCTTGCCGTGCGTGAGGACCAGCAGTGCGCCCGCGTCCGCCATGGATGCGCGGCCGCGTTCTTCGCGTTCCATCCACTTGAGCAGAAGCTGGGCGCGCTCAGGCGTGCCGGCCACGATGGGGCGGAGCCCCGACTGCTGCTCCAGCGCGCGGGTCACACGCTCGAACATCGCGCGTCGACGACGCTGGCCACGAACCGTGAGATGATGGAAGGCGCGGCTGGAAGACCCGCTACGCACATGCACACGGTCGTACATGAGGTGCAGGCGGTTGCGCCCCAGCCAGTCGCCGTCCGTGGAGCGCTGCACGCGCTCGATCTGGAGTTCGAGCCGCACCAGCAGCAGGCGGGCGTCGATAATCGCCGCCAGGCGGCGCGCGGGCTCCGTGCTGCTCGCTAGCGCCGTGCGCGGATCTGTCGTCGCGACGTTCGCCTCGTATCGTTTGGGTGGCGCCGGGTCGTTGGGCGCGCCAACGAAGAGCGTCAGCGTTCGGCGATCGTCGGAGCCAAGCCGCAGGCGGCAACTGATGCCCTGGCGCTGAAGTTGATCGTCGTCCGTATCGATATAGAGATCGCGGTACAGCACGCGCGTGACATCCCCGGACAGGCCAAGCGGCAGCGACTCGGATGCGAGTTGCTCGAGTTGCTCCGCGGAAACGACGTCGAAACGGCGCTCGATCACGCTACGGAGACTTGGGTGCCCATCGGGCGACGCGACCGCGCGGCCCTGCGGCCCATCCCCATGCGCCGCGAAACCGGACCGAGTTGAGCGGAATGGAATCCACCCGCACCCACGTATCGCCGCTGTCGGACGAGGTGAAAGTGCCGGCGAGTCCGACCGCAACGAGGTGCGCCGCGGATCCAGCGTACGCGACGCCCGAGAGGAACGCGGCCGGCGGCGCCTTGGCGGCGCGCCAGGTGCGTCCGCCATCCGACGTGAGCGCCACATTCGTCGCGGCCAGCGTGCGCTTCGTGTAGTCGCCGCCGACGGCCGCGCCTCGCTTCGAGTCAAAGAAGGAGAGAGAAAAGATTCCTGCCGCGGCGCCGTCGGCGTGGACCGGCGTTTCCGCCACGGTCCAGGTGGCGCCGCGATCGGGCGAGTACATCACGCGGCCGCGTCCGCCGCCACCGGTGCCGATCCAAATCTCGGCCGTACCGCGCAGCACCATGGAACTTCCGCTGGCCGCAAACGCCGCCTCGCCGGGCAGGACGCGGGGCAGCGTCGCGGCGGGAAGCCGGTTCCACGTGCGGCCGCCATCGGCGGTGATGAAGAGCGCAAACGCACTGTCGAGCGGATCGCTGAGTGCGATACCGTTCCGCACGTTCCAGAACTCGAGCGCGTCAAAGAAGACGCCCCTTTCGTCGGTGCTGAACGCCAGGTTCCAGTGCCGGCCGCCGTCGCCCGTCGCGAAAACCTTCGCCAAGCCCTTCTCGGCTTCGCCGGCGCTGGCGATGAACACGGCGTCGTCGTTCAGCGCGTGTACCGAACGGAAGTCCTGGCCTGTGGCGCCCGGCACGGTGTCCATCGTCCATGTCTGTCCGCCGTCGGTCGAACGCACGATGGACCCGCGCGCGCCGCTGGCCCACACCGCGCGGTCGCTGGGAGCGCTCAAGCCGCGCAATTCGCCGGCGCCGGTGTTGGTGTAGGCCCACTGGGCGGCTGCCGGCTGCGGCATGGCAAGGGCAACGAACAGGGAAATGCGGAGCGAAGGCACCGGGGCGGCGAAGTGGGTTAGCTTGCGCCTTACGCTATACCACCGTCCATGATCACGAAAGACGAGATCGAGGCCGCGCGACGGCGCATCCGTCCGCACGTGCACGAGACGCCGCTCGTGACGTCCATCCGGATGGGCAACGCCGCCGGTGTGGAGTTGCTGCTCAAGTGCGAGTCCATGCAGCGCGCCGGATCGTTCAAGAGCCGTGGCGCCCTGAACGCCATGATGCAGCTGAGTCCCGAAGAAAGGGCCAAGGGCGTGGTCACCGTGTCGGCCGGGAATCACGCGCAGTCACTGGCGTGGGCGGCGACACTCGTCGGCGCGGAGTGCACGGCGTGCATGCCCGAGGGCGCGTCGCCAACAAAAGTGAAGGCGACGCAGGGCTATGGCGGTACCGTCGAGCTTGTGCCGGGCGAACGGGTGCGGGCGTTCGAGCGCGCGCGTGAGCTCGCGGCCCAGGGCCGAGTGATGGTCCACCCCTTCGATGACGCCCGCGTGGCAGCGGGCGCGGGCACCGTGGCGCTGGAGATGCTCGAACAACGCCCCGATCTGGAAGCGATCGTCGTGCCCATCGGCGGCGGCGGGCTGATCACGGGCATCGCGTTGGCCGCCAAAGCGGTGAAGCCGGGCATCCGGATCATCGGTGTCGAACCGGAAGGAGCACCGACGATGAAAACGGCGCTCGAGGCCGGCTCACCCCAGACGATCACACCCAAGACCATCGCCGACGGACTGTCCGCGCCGATGGTGGGCGCGATGAATCTCGAGGTCGTGCGCAGTCATGTGGACGAACTCGTTCTGGTGACCGACGACGACATCCTGGCGGCCATGCGCGACCTGATGTCCTTCGCCAAGCTGGTCGTGGAGCCTGCCGGCGCCGCGTCGGTGGCCGCGATCCGGTCCGGCAAGACCAAGTTCAAGACCGGCACGCGCGTGGCCGCCATCATCAGCGGCGGCAATGTGGACCTCGACCGGCTGAAGGCGCTGCTTTAGCAGTTTAGCAGCGTACTCGGCCGCGAACTACTTGGCGCGGCATTCCGCGCACACGGCCTCGGTGAGGCCGATGTCGTAGAGGAGCCGTCGAACGAAACTGCCGTGCAGGTGCCGGTTGCACAGCACGCGCCGGCATTGCGAGCACGCGCCCGCCTGACTCAGGTTCACTTTTTCCCGGCACGCCTCGCAATCCGTCCAGAGGTTGGAATTCCTGAAGAACGAGAACGGACTGGTCACGAAACCCTGCCGGCAGGTTACGGCTTCTTTCGGTCGAGGCGGCGCGAGGTCCAGACCACGACCGTGCTGCAAGATCCGCGTGCGACGCCGAGGAATTCCGCGGGCGTCGTCGTCGGACTGTAGACCTCGATGGCGCCGGCTTCTCCCGGACGCAGGTAGTCGTCCAGGTCGCCAGGCTCCAGTTGCTGCCATTGCGCACCGTCGATCCAGATGTTGACGCACCCGTTGACAGGGTCGCGGGAGCTGGTGATAAACTGACGGTCACCTTGGCGCTGAATGCGGATGCCGGGAGCGGATCGCAGCACGTCGCTGAAGCGTGACAGCGTGCGATTCGTGACCTCTTCGCCGTCCATGTACCACCCGCTGGAGGAACGCTTGCGCCGAGTGAATCCGATGTCGTCCAGCGCGCGCGTCCGTGAGGCGCTGACACGCACGGTCTCGAGCACGGGAACGAAGTCGTCCATTGCGATCGTCACCCGACTCGCGTCGCGCGAAGACAAGTCGACCGCGACTTCGGTGAGCGCGAAGCCCAACTTTCTGACGGAGACAGTTTGTGTGCCAGCCGGGAGACTGTCGAGCACGAACTCGCCGTTGTCACGGGTGAGCGCGGCGCGGTTGGCGCCCTCGAGCTGGACGCGTGCCGCGGTAATCGGCTGATTGGCCTTGTTGACCACGCGGCCCGTGAGTCTTGCCGTGCCGAACACCTTGGGCGGTGGCGGCGCCTCGGCCGGCTTGCCCGTCGAGTCCGGCTGGGGCGCGATGGCTTCCGTGACGATCGTGCCGGCCGCCGCGACGCTCATGCTCCGGAGTGCGACGAGGTCCTGGCCGAACACGATCGGCACATCGCCGCTGGTGACGCCACCGCGAATGACTTGCGCCTTGCCCTCGAGTTCCGCCGGCAAGCCGCAGATCCGGTAGATGCCGTCGGGCCCCACGGGTGATTCGCGGACGCGCGTTGATTTGCGGATGGTGCCCACGGCCGAGATTTCGTACCAGACCAATGAGACCTTGGCGCCCGTCGCCGGTGCGCCGCTGTCGGCTTCACGAATGCGACCGGTCAGCATCGCCGGTCCGCGGGCGCGCCACGCCGCGGCGCACAGCGCACCCACGAGCGACTCCTGCGACGGCGTTGACAGTTCAAGCACTTTTATGTCCGAGGCGTTGAACATCGTCACCGGCGAACGCAGAGCGGCGCCGAGGGTGTCCACGAGCGGATGTTCGACGCGGAGCTGGTGCGGACCCGGCGGGATTCCCTCGAGGCGGAAGCGGCCGTCCCCGTCTGCGACGGCGACGAGTCTGGAGCTGTCCAGGCGAATGCGCGCGCCGACCAGCGGCCGTAGCCGGACGCTGTCGAACACGAAGCCCACGGCCGATGCCTGGCCTGCGGGTGCCTGAGCGGGGAGGGTGGCTGCGGCAACAACGAGGACTGCCGCAAGAGCGGGAATGCGACTCACAGGAAGAATTCTACACCTGAAACGGGAACTGGGGACTGGGGATCAGGAACCGGACTCGACGGCGCACTGGAGTCGGTCTTTTCCAGTACCTGATTCCCAGTACCTGGTTCCTAGTCGCCAGTCCCTTTTCGGCTTAAGTTCCCCCACGGACCTGCCGAAGCTTGAGGTGTTCGACGTCGAACCCCGGCCAGACCGTCCCGCCCCTTCCGCGGACCCACCCCACCCGCGTGAAATGACTGACAACGCCGTGCTGGAGCCGACCAAGCGTTTCATCAACCGTCACTTCGAGCGGCTGCTCGTGGTGCTTCTGATGGTTTCGCTGCTCCTGATCCAGTACTTCATCGAGTACAAGATCGCGTTCCTGAGCTTCTACTATCTGCCGATCATCACGGCTGGCTTCCTGGTCGGTCGCAAGATGGCGGTGTGGGCATCGCTGCTCGTGGTGCTGCTGGTCTTCTTCTTCCAGGGCTTTGCGGGCCTGGAAGGCAACGCCGGGTTTCAGGCCGAGGAATTGCTGACCCTGGTGCCGTGGGGCGGGTTCCTCATTCTCACCGGCTATATCGTGGGAACCCTCGCCGAACAGCGTCGCGTCCGTACGGACGACGTGCGCAGCACGTATCTGACCATGCTGGAGCTGCTCACCTTGCACGTGGACAGCAGCGATCGCATGCGCCGCGGACACAGCTATCGCGTCGGCGAGCGGGCGGTGCAGCTGGCCAAGTCGCTGGGCCTGAGTGAATCGCAGCAGGAGGATCTCCGCGTGGCCGGCCTGCTGCACGAAATCGGCCCGCGCGACCCGCGGCTGGTGCGAGTCATGTCGGACTTGCCGTCGTCGCGCGACACCGGCCTCAGTTCGATGCGCGGCGCTCTGCGCCTCGTGGACGAGTACAGCCACTACCACGAAATCGTGAGCGCGGGTTCGTCGGTGGACGAAGCACGCATATCCATCGGCGCCAAGGTGCTCGCGGTGGCGGACGCCTACGAGACGCTCCAGACGCCGACGCCGACGCGCCAGGCGTTCGCGCCGTGGACCGCGCTCGAGGAGATCGAGAAGGGCGCCGGCAAGACATTTGCCAGCGAAGTGGTTCGCGCGCTGCGCAGCTCGGCGGCAATGGAGCGCGCGGAAGGGAATACCGCGGAGCACGGGCCACCGCCGGCGATCAGGTTGGCCTGACGGCCGATTGGGCGCCGCTGACATCCGGCGCGTAGCGCCGGCCGAGAACAACTACCGATTGCGGCCTTTCACTCCCTTAAACAACCCGCGCAGCGCCGCGATGTCGGCGTCCGCGTTGCCGGTAGTCGCGAAGGCCGGAAGGATGCGAAGCGTCCGGCGCTCCCAATCCAGCGCCACCGGCACGATCGGCACGGCGGCGCCGTGCGCGATGTGATAGAACCCGGTCTTCCAACGCTCGACCTTTTTGCGCGTCCCCTCGGGCGCGAGCGCGAATACCATCCTTGGCCGACGCGCGAACTCCGCGACCATCTGCTGCACAACGTCGTTGCTGGCGGACCGATCCACCGGTATGCCGCCAACGCGCCGCAGCAAAACGCCAAACGGCCAGCGGAAGATCGTGTGCTTGCCTACCCATGACGCGGCGAGTCCGAGGGCGAGCTTGGCGCTCAGGCCGACGGGAAAGTCCCAGTTCGACGTGTGCGGCGCCACGATGAGCACGAACCGGCCTGTGTTGGGCATGTCGCCCTCGACGCGCCAGCCGAGCGCGACGAGCGCCATGTAGCCGAAACCGCGGGAGACGGGTCCGCCGGCGCGCGGGATCTCGGGTGCGAGAACCGGTAGCCTTGCGCTAGGCACGCTTTGGGAGGTAAAAGGAAGGGGTGTGGATCCACGAGCCGGGTGATTGGACCCGGGACTCAGCTCCTACGATAACGCCAATCTCCCCAGCCATGGCCACCTCACCCGCCGACCTCCCCAAGTTCCGCGTCATGGATGTAATGGACCGCGCGGCGCGCACGCACGGTCCCAAACCGGCGCTGCGCGTTCGGCGCAACAATTCCTGGAAATCGTACACGTGGGGCGAGTACCACCAACAGGTGCGACAGGCTGCGCGGGCGCTCATCGCGCTCGGCGCCAAGCCCGGCAGCGGCGTGTGTCTGCTCGCCTACAACTGCCCCGAGTGGTTCTTCGCTGACATCGCGGCGATATACGTGGGCGCCATCCCGACCGGCATCTACACGACCAGCTCGCCGGAGCAGTGCCAGTACATCGCGTCGCACTGCGATGCGTCCGTCGTTTTCGTGGACGACCAATCGCAGATCGACAAGTTGGTGGCCATCCGCGGCAACCTTCCGTCCCTCAAGGCCATCGTGCTGATGCACGGCGAGACGTCCACGCCGGACGTGTACACCTGGGCCAAATTCCTCGAGGCCGGCCTCAAGACGCCGGAGTCCGAAGTGGACAAACGCGTCGCGGCCCAGAACGCAGATCAGGTCGCCACGCTGATCTACACGTCGGGCACGACGGGCACGCCGAAAGCGGTGATGCTGTCTCACGACAACCTCACGTGGACAGCGCAAGCGACGGTGGACTTGCTCCAGGTGCAGCCCAACGACTGCGCGGTCAGCTACCTGCCGTTGAGCCACATCGCCGAGCAGATCACCACGCTGCACGGCCCGATGCAGTTCGGCGGCTTCGTCACGTTCGCCGAAAGTATGGAAAAACTCGGCGACACCCTGCGCGAGACGCGTCCGCACTATTTCCTGGGCGTACCGCGCGTGTGGGAGAAGATCCAGGAGCGCATCATGGCGGTGGGCGCCAAGAACCCGCCGCTCAAGAAAAAGATCTCGGCGTGGGCGCGCCGCATCGGATTGGTCGGCGGCTACGCCGACCAGCAGCACGTGGCCAAACCGCTCTTCTATCCGCTGGCGAACGCGCTGGTGTTCAAGAAAGTACGAGCGACCTTGGGGTTGGACCGATCCCGTATCAACGTCACATCGGCTGCGCCGATCTCACGCGACACGTTGGAGTTCTTCCTGAGCCTCGGCGTGCCAATCTGTGAGGTGTACGGCATGAGCGAGTGTACCGGTCCCGCGACCGTCTCCACGCCGCGCAGCTATCACACGGGCAAGGCGGGGAAATGCCTGCCGGGTGCGGAGCTCAAGATCGCGCAGGACGGCGAAGTGTGCATGCGTGGCCGGCACGTGTACAAGGGCTACCTGAAGGACGCCGCGGCTACCAAGGAGGCCATCGATGCCGACGGCTGGCTGCACTCCGGCGACATTGGCGTCATCGACGCCGAGAACTTCCTCCAGATCACCGATCGCAAGAAGGACCTGATCATCACCGCGGGCGGCGAGAACGTGGCGCCGGCGCTGGTGGAAGGATTCCTGAAGGGCATTCCGGTGGTGAGTCAAGCGGTCGTTGTTGGCGATCGTCAGCGATATCTCGCCGTGCTTCTCACGCTCAACACGGAGCGACTGCTTCAGGATGCGCTGGCTGCGGGTAGCACCGCAAAGGACGTCGAGTCGGCGGCGAAGGACTCCAAGTTTCTGGAATTCCTCCAGCGGCAGATTGACAACGTCAATTCGCGCTTGGCGCGCGTGCAGACCGTCAAGAAGTTCAAGATCCTGCTGAAGGATTTCTCGGTCGAGACGGGCGAACTCACGCCGACGATGAAGGTCAAGCGCAAGGTCGTGACCGAGAAGTACAAGAGCGAGATAGAAGAGCTGTATCGGAACTGAAACGACCAGGGTATAGAGCCAGGGTATAGGGTATAGGGTTAGGGTGTAGGGTCCAGGGTAGTACCCTGCACCCTACACCCTACCTTGACCCTATCAGGTCAGTCGTTGCGCAGCGCCTCGACCGGATCAATTCTCATCGCCCGCCGCGCGGGGATGTAGCTGGCCAGCCACGCCGTGAGGAACAGCACGAGCGACGCGGTAGCGAAGACGCGCGAGTCGTACCGGTCGTAGTCGTCGAAGACAAACGCGCGCACCCACTTCGCGCTGTACGCCGTCATCAGCAGGCCGCCCGCGATTCCCGCGAGCGCGAGCACATTGCCTTCCTTGAGCACGAGCTGGCGGATGTCGTTCGCGCCGGCGCCGACCGCCAGTCGCACGCCAAACTCGCGCGTCCGTTGCGCCACCATGTGCGAGATGATCGCGTACACACCGAGCGCAGCCAGACCGAGCGCGAGTGACGCGAACAGTGTGAACAGAGACCCCATGAATACGTGCTTCGCCTTGAAATACGCGATTCCGGTTGTGGCCTCACCCGGACGCGGGATGCCCACGTATCCGGCGCCCTTGTCGGTGAGCGCCTGACGCAGTTCGACCGAGGCCTTCATCGGATCGTCGCTAGTGCGCACCACGAGGCTGAAGGTCACGGGGTACCGCCGCGACGGAGTTGAAACGGGAACGCGCGCCGTGTCCGGCCCGGCCAGGACGTAGACCCGACCGATGCCGCGAGTGCGGTCCGCCGCGCGATCGATGGTGGTCCTGAACCACGGCTGAACATGGCGAGCCACTCCAACGACCTTGAGCCATGGACTTGAGGTGTAGGCCGAGTCGAGCTTGATCATGCGCCCGATCGGGTCGACGCCGGGCCAGAGGTACGATGCGGTCGGCTCATCCACGATCACGCTGGGCACTGACTCGCCGATCGTGAAGTCACGTCCCTTGGTGATCGGGATCTTCATCGTCTTGAAGTAGTCCGGCGTGACCACCGAGTATCCCCATTGCCGCAGAAGCGCGTGCTCAGTCACGCGGCCGGCGGTTTCGTCCTGGGACAGCGCATGGGTCCTCGGACTTCTCCCGGCGCTCACCGCGGCATTCGTGATCCCCTTGATTGAGAGGGCTGCGTTCACCATCTCGTCTCGCCAGACGCCAACCGTGCGTTGATCAGCGGTGCTGCGCGCGCCGGTGGCGATGTACGTGTTGAGCAATCCGCGCTCCTCAAACCCGGGCTCGAACGTCAACACCTCCATCGCCGTTTTCATCAGCAGGGACGCCGAGCAGAGCAGGGCCAGCGCGAGCGCCACTTCTCCAATGACGAGCGCGCCGTACTGACGCCGTTTCGAGCGCGACTTGCCGGTGCCTGCGCCGGACTTGAGCAGTTCGTTGATATCCACGCGGGAAACCTGAATCGCCGGAACCAGCCCCATGAGGACGAGCGAAACGACCGTCAGCCCGACGGCAAACGCGAGGACGCGCCAGCTCAGCTGCGTATGCGTCATGTACTCCGACACGGTCGGAGGCACGTACGCGTCAACGATCTTCATGCCCCATGCGGTCAACACAGCGCCCAGCAGCAGTCCGCCAAGCGCCAGCCAAGCGCTTTCAGTCAGGAGTTGCGTGACGATATCGCGGCGCGTTGCGCCAACCGCCGCGCGTGTCGCCAGTTCGCGCGAACGGGAGATTCCGCGCGCCAGCTGAAGATTGGCCAGGTTGGCGCACGCGATGAGCAGCACCGCAATCACTGAACCCGCCAGCGCGTAGTGAAATCCCCACGCCTTGAACGGTCGACTGGTGGCACTGATGAGCCTGAAGCCGGCGTCGCCGGGGTTACGCTCGCCGGTTCGTTCCGCGAAGCGCATCCGCACGACATCGAGCTCCTTGAACGCCATGTCGGGCGTGACACCTGGCTTCAAGCGCGCGAGCATCGGGGGGATGCTGGCGAGTTCGGCCGGCACGGGCAGTTGCCACACATCGGTGCTCGCACCGGGGAAATCCGCCTCGTATGGAAGCACGCCGACGACCGTGCGCACCTCACCGGCGCCATTGGTGAACGTGCTGGCCTCGAACCCCGACTTGTCGGTGAAGAGCTGCTTCCAGAAACGTTCACTCACCACGACCGGGCGTCCCGGCGTGTCCATGTCGTTGGCGGACAACAGCCGTCCCATGCTCGCCTTGACGCCGAGCACCTGAAAGTAGTTCGGCAGCACCGTGATAGTCCAAGCCTCGCGAAGCGCGCTGCCGCGTTGTGCGAACCCGTCGGCATATGGAGTGCGACCACGCCCCGTGAGCCCCTCATAGAACGTCATCGCGCGATAGGCCTCGTACTTCTCGGATGCCGGGATTTTTCCGCGGAAGTCGCCGTAGAATACGAATCCGTAGAGGCGATTCGGCTCCCGCATCGCGAGACGCGGCGAAATCATGTTGTCGAGTACGCTGTACATCGTCGTGTTGAGCGCGATGCCGACGCCCAGCGAGATGATGGCCAGCGCTGAGAAGCGCTTGTGGCGCAGGAGCATACGTAGCGCGTACCGCGCGTTCGCGATGAAATCGCTCATTCGGCGCGCAACGCCTCGACCGGATTGACGCGCATCGCGCGCCGGGCCGGCAGATAGCTCGCGAACAGCGTCGTCGCGAACAGTGTGGCGGCAGCCACCGCGAACAGGACGACGTCCAGCACGCGTCCGTCCATCATGAAGCGACTGAGAAACCGCACGGTGGACCATGCGATCAGGAGACCAACCGCGATGCCGCTGAGTGCCATCACGTTGCCGTGGAACAGGACGCTCTGCCGGATGGTGCGCTCGTCCGCGCCGAGTGCCACGCGAACGCCGATCTCGCGTGTGCGCTGCATGACGGTGTGCGAGACGACGGCGTAGACGCCAAGCGCGGAAAGGCAAAGGGCGATCAAGGCGAACGCGGTGAACATTCCGGCGACGAAGTTCTGAAGCTCACGCGCTTGGTCGAGCTGCAACGTGGCGGCCAGCCGTTCGGCGAACTGAACGCGGAATCCGCTCCCGTCGTCGGTCAGCGCTCGCCGCAGCAAGATTGGCAGGCGCTCCGTCTTGCCCGAGGCGGCAACGGCCAGCTCGAGGTATCGCTCGCGCGCCGTGCCCGACGCGGTCTTGCCCGCGAGCAGACGCGCGGTGTCAGCGGTGTTGAGGGCCAGCAGTGCGCCAAGCGCCGGCTCGGTCCGCTCGGCCTGGTTCGCGGACCGGAACGATGCCCACGTGTTGCGATACCTCACGATGCCCACAACGGTGAACCAGCCCTGATCGCGGCGCCTGTCGCTTCCGAACTTGATCTGTTGGCCGATGGGATCCGAATTGGGCCAGAGGTGCTTCGCGGTGTTCGCGTCCATGACGACCGATCGTCCGGTCTCGCCCGGCGTAAAGCCTCGGCCCTTGAGAATGGTCATGCCATACACGCGCAGATATCCGTCCGAGACGATGCGGTAGCCCCAGAAGCCCGTCGCGACTTCCCGCGGTAGCGCCCCCTCAACGGACACGGACACGACCTTCCGCTCAGGCTGAGCTGAACGGAGCGTGGCCGCCTCGCCGACGCCAGGAATCGTGAGCGCGCGATTCACCAGTTGCTGCGACACCTGTTGCAGGTCGCGTGCGTCCGTGGGAGTTGCCGGGCGGATCGCAAGCCTGGCGCTGACCACGCGCTCGAGCGCAGGGTTGATGTCGAGCTGGTACAGCGACGCGGCGGAACGAATGAGGAGCGTTGCGCCCACCATGAGCGCGAGTGCCAAGCCGACCTGGAGGACGACGAGGCCGCCTGCCTGCCAACGTGTCTTGCGCATCGTTCCCGTGCCGGCGCCGGACTTGAGCAGTTCGTTCACGTCCACGCGTGAAACACGGAGCGCCGGAACCAATCCCACGATGCCGAGCGCCAGTGCACCCGTCGCAGTCGCGAACGCAAAGAGCCGCCAATTCACCTGCGGACGAATGAGGAATGCCTCCAATGTTGGCGGCAACTGCGACTCAACGATGTGGATGCCCCAAAACGTGAGCAGGACTCCGACGACGAGCCCAGCCGCGGCAACCCAGGCGGACTCGGACACCAGCAGCTGCACCAACTGGCCCCGGGTGGCGCCCACGGCCGCGCGAGTCGCCATCTCCTTTGT
>JBBTFS010000132.1:9302-18535 GCA_038060705.1 Gemmatimonadota bacterium | reverse complement strand
GATCCGGACGCACCGGACCCCAAGGCGCCGAAGATGACGTACGTGCACTGGGTGCTGTACGACATCCCTCCGGCGGCCAGCGGAATCGCGAAGGGTGGCAAGACGCCGGCCGGTGCTCGTGACGGGAAGAACGACTGGAAACGCACCGGCTACGGCGGCCCCTGTCCGCCCATCGGGCGGCACCGCTACTACTTCAAGCTCTACGCCCTCGACACCGTCCTCGGCGATCTGCACACGCCCACAAAACCTCAGCTGCTCAAGGCACTCGAGGGTCACGTTCTGGCGCAGTCCACGCTGATGGGCACGTACGAGCGGCAATGAGCGCCGGTTCGCTAATTTTCTCCGACCTCCAAACGGATCTCCACTGAATGAAGTCCGGCAACTACACGCTCACGATCATCAAGCCCGACGCGTTCGCGTCCGGCAAAGCGGGCAAGATCATCGCGCATCTCGAGGCCAGCGGGTTCACGGTCCGGGCGGCGCGCGTCATGCGGCTCACCAAGGAGCAGGCGGGCGAGTTCTACGCAGTCCACCGCGAGCGGCCTTTCTATGGTAGTCTCGTCGCGTTCATGACCTCGGGGACGTGCATGCCGATGATCCTCGACAAGGCGGGCGCCGTCGCGGCCCTGCGCGAGGCGATCGGGGCAACCGACCCGGCCGAGGCCAAGGCCGGCACGGTCCGCAAGTTGTTCGCCGAGTCCAAGGAACGAAACGCGATCCATGCATCGGACTCGGATGAGAATGCGGCGCGGGAAGCTCGGTTCTTCTTTGCGGAGGGGGATCTCTACTAGGTGACCGGCAGTTGATAAGTGCTTACAGCACAACTAGTTTAGACTCCCTATGCTGTCCTTCGACTTACGGTCCGTCGAAGCCAATGCGGTCCAGGTCGACTCGGAATTGGCCCCGAACGATTCCGTTTGGCAGCATGGCGATCAGGTCCCCGCAAAGCCGCTTCGAGTCACCGGACGGCTGTCGTCGGCCGGCAGCGGTGGGTTTGTCTGGCACGGCCGGCTGGAAGGCGACGTAATCATGCCGTGTCGCCGGTGCCTCACGGATACTGCCGCTACGGTGCAAGATGATACCTACGTCATGTTCGCCGAGGCGGGCAGCGACGAGACAGATGACCCCGACGTTTACGTGCTGGACGAACGGTCGAACCAGCTGGACATCAGGCCGGCGGTGCGGGAGCAGTGGCTGTTGAACGTTCCGGCGTTTGTGCAGTGCCGGGAAGACTGCAAAGGGATGTGCCCGAAGTGTGGCAAGAATCTGAATGATGGACCCTGTGGCTGCGCGGCGACCAGCGACTCTCGCTGGGACGCGCTCCGCAAGGTGCAGACGTAGCAACCCAACCGATCACCACTGCTTTCGGCCGAGAGCCGAAAGCCGAGAGCCGAGAACTGACAAATGGCCGTACCGAAACGACGGACTTCCAAGCGCAAGAAGCGCGCGCGCAACACGCACAACAAGGCGCCCGCCATCGCGATCCAGAAATGCCCCAAGTGCGGCGCCATGAAACGCCCGCATCGCGTGTGCGGCGAGTGCGGCTACTACGCTGGACGACAGGCAGTAGAAGCTCGGGAAGTCTGATCCTTGGCACGCATCGCGTTGGACGCGATGGGAGGCGACCACGCGCCAAAAGCGCCGGTCGGCGGCGCCCTCGAAGCGCTCGCGGAGCTTGATCGCGCCCATTCCGTTCAGCTCGTGGGCAAGAAGCAGGTCATCGAGGAACAACTCGCCGCGCTGAACGCCAGCGGCGACGTGCGTCAGCGCATCGAAGTCATTGACGCGCCGGACGTCATCGAGATGACGGACAAGCCCACCGCGGTTCGTGGCAAACCGAACTCGTCCATGATGCTGGGCATCCGGCTTCAGGCGGACGGCAAGTCCGAGGCCTTCGTGTCCGCGGGAAATACCGGCGCGCAGATGGCGGCATCCATGCTGGCGCTGCGGCTGCACGCGGGGCTCAAGCGGCCAGCCATTTCCACCGTGTTTCCGACCGCCAGGCGGTCGGTCGTCGTGCTCGACTCCGGCGCCAACGTGGACTGCTCCGCGGAAGAGCTGACGCAGTTTGCCCGCCTCGGCGCCACGTACGCGGAAGACTTGCTGGGCCGCACGAATCCGGCGGTGGCGCTCCTCAGCATCGGCGAAGAGCCGGAGAAGGGGAACACGGTCACGAAGGAAGCGCACGCGCTGCTCGCGGCCTCCGGCTTGAATTTCCTGGGGAACTGCGAGGGCCGCGACCTGCCCGCCGGCACGTGTCATCACGGCGACATGGACGTGGTGGTGTGCGACGGCTTCGTGGGTAACGTGATCCTCAAGTTCTACGAGGCCGTCGCGCCCCTGATGGTCCGGATGCTCGTCAAAGAGGGGCTCTCGGAGGACGCGATCAAGAAGGCGCTGCGCCAACTGGACTACTCGGAATACGGTGGCGCACCGCTGCTCGGCGTCAAAGGCGTGAGCATCATCTGCCACGGACGCTCCAGCCCGCGCGCCATCAAGAACGCCATCAAGATCGCGGTACAGGCGATCGAGACGAAAATGAACGACCACATCGGTCGCCGGCTCGAGGCAGCGGCGACGGCGCGGAAAGCATGAAGCGCCCGTACGTCTACTTCGCTTCCACTGGACGCGGTGTCCCAGCCACCGTCTTCAAGAACTCCGACTTCGCATCCATCGGCATCGACACGACCGACGAGTGGATCGTCGAACGCACCGGGATTCGTGAACGCCACATCGCGCGCACCGAGACGACCACGGAGATCGCCACGATGGCCGCCAAGCGCGCGATGGACAAGGCGGGCGTCAATCCCGGCGAACTCGACCTCATTGTGGTTGGCACCGCATCGCCCGACCGGCTGCTGCCGTCCGCCGCGGTGGACCTCCAGGCCGCGCTGGGCGCCAGCCGCGCCGCGGCGTTCGATGTGGGCGCCGCGTGTTCCGGCTTCATCTACAGCTGCGTGGTGGCCGAGGGGATGATGGCCGCGGGCGGATACGAGACCGCGCTGGTGGTCGGCGTCGAGAAACTCAGCGCCATCACCGACTGGAAGGACCGCTCGACGTGCGTGCTCTTCGGAGACGGCGCCGGCGCAGCGATCCTTAAGCGATCCAAGCAGCAGCCCAAGGGCATTCTCTCCACCTACGTGCGCAGCGACGGCAACCTTGGCGACCTGTTGTGCCGGCAAGGCGGCGGCGCCAAGCAGCCGTTCAGCCAACAAGTGCTGGAGGAACGCACGCAGTTCATCCGGATGAACGGACGCGAGGTCTTCAAGCACGCGGTGCGGTCGATGTCGGACGCGTGCTCGCATGCGCTCGATGGCGCCAAGCTCACCAGCGCCGACGTCGACGTGATGATCCCGCACCAAGCCAACGTCCGGATCATCGAAGCGACGGCGAAATACGCCAACATCCCGATGGAAAAGGTCTACGTGAACGTGGACCGGTTCGGTAATACGTCCGCGGCGTCCATTCCGATCGCGCTGGACGAGGCGATCGAGACCGGCCGCGTCAAGGAAGGGTCCACCGTTCTCCTCGTGGCCTTTGGTGCCGGCTTCACGTGGGGCGCGATGGCGGTCCGCTTCTAGGCGGAGGCCATGGACGTGGTGCTGCTGTTTCCGGGGCAGGGCTCGCAGAAGCCCGGCATGGGCAAGGATCTGTACGACACCTTTCCCGCGGCCCGCAGGGTGTTTGACGCAGCCGACTCGGCCCTCCTCTCTCCTCTCTCCTCTCTGTGTTTCGAGGGCCCCGCGGACGAACTGACCAAGACTCACAACGCGCAGCCGGCCCTGCTGGTGCATGGCGCGGCCGTGTGGGCCGTGGTGAAGGACAAGGTCGGACGCAACGTGCGCGCGGCCGCCGGCCATTCCCTGGGCGAACTCACGGCCTACCATGCCGCGGGCGCAATGACGGTGGAAGATGCCGCCAAACTCGTGCGCCGTCGCGGCGAACTCATGTACGAGAGCGGCGTGCAGCGCCCCGGCACCATGGCCGCCATCCTCGGCGAGCCGTCCGAGCCCGTCGAGGCGATCTGCGCCACGGCCACGGCCGAGGCGGGCATCGTGTCGCCGGCGAACTACAACTGCCCGGGTCAGGTTGTGATCAGCGGCGAAAACGCCGGTGTCGAGCGCGCAATGGAGTTGGCAAAGGCCGCCGGCGCCAAGCGCGCCATCAAGCTCAACGTCAGCGGTGCATTCCATTCTGCCCTGATGGAATCCGCTTTAGATGGCTTCACCCAAGTCATTGGCAGCGTGGCCTTTAGGGATACCACGTTTCCCGTGTACGCCAACGTCAACGGCGAGGCGGTCAGGTCGGCGGCGCGCGCCAAGGAACTGCTCCTCAGGCAACTCACCAGTCCGGTGCGATGGTCAGACGAAGTCACCGCCATGGCAGCGGCGTTTCCGAATGCCACTTTTGTCGAAATGGGTCCGGGCGCCGTGCTGGTGGGGCTCGTCAGGAAGATCGCGCCCAACGTCCGCACGATGACGTGCGGCACGGTGGCCGAAGTGAACCAGCTTCTGGAGATGGCCGCATGAAGATCGATCTCGCTGGGAAGACCGCCCTGGTGACGGGGAGCACGCGCGGGATCGGCAACGCCATCGCACAGCGTTTGTCCCAAGCCGGAGCAAACGTCGCCGTCGTCGGGCGCGACGCGGCGAAGGCCGAACAGGCCGCAGCCGTCCTAAAGCATGCCAAAGGGTTCGCCTGCGATGTGAGCGACGCCGCGGCGGTGGCCGCGCTGGTTGCCGACGTCGAGAAGGCGTTCGGCGGCGTTGACATCCTCGTGAACAACGCCGGCATCACGCGCGACAACCTGCTCATTCGCCTCAAGGACGACGACTGGGACGCGGTGCTGGACGCCAACCTCAAGGCCGCGTTCGTCGCCATTCGCGCCGCCAGCCGCGGCATGATGAAAAAGCGGTGGGGCCGTGTGATCAACATCGCCAGTGTGGTCGGGATCGTTGGCAACAAGGGCCAGTCCAACTACGCGGCCAGCAAGGCCGGGTTGATCGGCCTCACGAAATCGGTGGCCAAGGAACTCGCTTCGCGCAACATCCTTGCGAACGTGGTGGCCCCGGGTTTCATCGAAACCGACATGACCGCCGCCATGACTCCCGAGGCGCGCGAGACCCTGTCGAAGCAGATCCCGCTGGAACGTCTGGGCACGGCCGGAGACGTGGCCGGGATCGTGACCTTCCTCTGTTCCGAGCACGCGGCCTACATCACCGGGCAAGTTTTTGTGGTGGACGGCGGCATGGTCATGTAGCTCATGTGACGAAGCCCCATACGTTTACTTAGATTTAGAAGCTCCCCCAACACCTCCCCCAGAGGACCTCAAGCGATGGCCGAAAAGAACGCACAGCGCATCCGTGATATCATCGAGAAGGAGCTTGGAGTTGAACGTGAGAAGCTCACTGACAACGCGTCCTTCATCGAGGACCTCGGCGCCGACAGCCTCGACATCGTCGAGTTGGTCATGGAATTCGAGAAGGAATTCAACATCGACATTCCCGACGAAGACGCGGAGAAGCTCCGCACCGTTGGTGACGCGATCGGCTACATGAATCAAAAGATGGCGAGTGGCGCGAAGTGAAGCGGCGGGTCGTCGTTACTGGTATGGGCGCGATTACGCCCGTCGGCAACGACGTGGCGACGACCTGGCGCGCGCTGCTGGCGGGGGAATCGGGCTCGGCGAACATCACCAAGTTCGATGCCTCCACGTGGCCGGTACGGTTTGCCTGTGAGGTAAAGGGGTTCGATCCATTGCTGTACATGGATCGCAAGGAAGCCAAGCGGGCCGACTGGTACACACAGTACGCGGTGGCGGCGTCGGTGCAGGCCATGAAGCAGGCCGGGCTTGAGAATGGCAACGCGTCCGTGGACCCGGACCGCATCGGCGTCATCGTCGGCAGCGGCATCGGCGGCCTCAAGAGCTTCGAGGAACAGCACGACGTCTACCGCGAGCGCGGGCAGAGCAAGATCAGTCCGTTCTTCATTCCGATGTTCATCGCGGACATCGCGGCCGGCATCGTGTCCATGCGCTTCGGCGCCAAGGGGCCCAATTACGCCACGGTGAGCGCCTGCGCCACCAGCGCCCACGCCATCGGTGACGCGTACCGCACCATTCAATACGGCGACGCGGACGTGATGATCACGGGCGGGTCCGAGGCGACGGTCACGCCGATGGCGATCGGCGGCTTCGCCAACATGAAGGCGCTCTCGGAGCGGAACGACTCGCCGGCCACGGCTTCGCGGCCATTCGACGCCACGCGCGACGGCTTTGTCATGGGGGAGGGCGCGGGCATCGTCATCCTGGAAGAACTGGAACACGCCCGCAAGCGCGGCGCCACCATCTACGGGGAGATCGTCGGGTACGGCGCCACGGCGGACGCCTATCACCTCACCGCGCCCGCGCCGGAAGGCGAAGGGGCCCAGCGCGCCATGCGTCGCGCGCTCAACGACGCCAATCTCGGCGTCAACGACATTCAGTACATCAACGCGCACGGCACGTCCACGCCGGCCAACGACTCCAACGAGACCAAGGCCATCAAGGCGGTGTTCGGCGAGTCCGCCAAGACGCTCCACGTCAGCTCCACGAAGTCGGCCACGGGCCACATGCTCGGCGCGGCCGGCGCGGTGGAGTTCATCATTTGCACTCACGTCGTCCGCGAGTGCGTCATACCGCCGACGATCAACTACGAAACGCCAGATCCGGAGCTGGGGGGCCTCAACTTCACGCCCAACAAGTCGGCGCAGCGTGACGTGCACGCCGCGTTGTCCAACAGTTTCGGTTTCGGCGGCCACAATGTGGCACTCGCCGTTCGGCGCTTCGAGGGCTGAGCATGCCGCCGCGCGTCCCGGTGGACCGTCGGCTGTTGCAGGACCCGGCGCTGTTGCCCATCGCCGACAAGATGGAGCGCGGTGAGCGCCTGACCCATAGCGAAGGCGCGTTCCTGTTCCGCACACCGGACCTGATCGGGCTCGGCAGCCTGGCGGACCAGGCCAATCGGGCACGCTGGGGCAACCGCGTCACGTTTGCCGCCAACCAGCACATCAATCCCACCAACGTCTGCATCCTGCGCAAGACGTGCGTCTTCTGCTCCTATGCGCGCCTGCCGAAAGAGGAAGGCGCGTACCGCTATTCGTTGGAGCAGACGCTGGCCGAGGCGGCCCACGCCAAGAACGGGCTGACGCGCGAGTTCCACATCGTGGGCGGCCTCGATATGGACGCGGGCCTCGCGTACTACACCACGATGTTCCGCGCGCTCAAGAAGGAACATCCGAACGTGCACATCAAGGCGCTCACCGCCGTGGAGATCGCGCACATCGCCCGCATCGGCAAGATGCCGGTGAAGGACGTGCTGATCGCCCTGCGCGAAGCCGGCCTCGACACCATGCCCGGCGGCGGCGCCGAAGTGTTCAGCAAGGGCGTCCGCGCCACCATCGCCGATCGCAAGCTCTCCGGCGAGGAGTACATCACCGTCCACCAGACAGCGCACGAGCTGGGCATCCGCAGCAACTGCACGATGCTGTACGGCCACGTCGAGGCCGTCGAGGACCGCATCGAGCACCTGGCCATGCTGCGCCAGCTACAGGACCGCACCGGTGGCTTCCTGGCATACATCCCGCTGGCGTATCACCCGGACAACAACGAACTGGGCGAGACGCTGCACATGCAGGGAACGGCCACCAGCGGGTTCGACGACCTCCGCAACCTCGCGGTGGCGCGGTTGTTCTTCGACAACATCCCGCACGTCAAAACGCACTGGGTCATGGTCACGCCGTTTCTGTCGCAGACGGCGCTGCACTTCGGCGCCAACGACCTTGAAGGCACGGTCGTGCGCGAGAAGATCTATCACGAGGCCGGCGCGCACACGGCGCAGGCCATGTCGCTCGACGAAATCCTCGGCTTGATCCGTGGAGCGGGGAAGATCCCGGTGGAGCGCGACGCCTTCTACAACGTCGTTCGCACTTTTGACGACGACGGTCCGGCGACCACGGAGCGCGCGGCATAAATGAACACGATGCGCGTCGGCCGCATTCCGTACGTCAACTGCTACCCGGTCTACGGCGCCATCGATCGCGGCATCGTTTCGCTCAAGGGCGACATCGTGGACGGCGTGCCGTCCGTGCTCAACGCCCATATGGCGGCCGGCACGCTCGACGTAAGCGTGGTGTCAGCGGTGGAATATGCCCGCGACGCGCAGCGCTACCTGCTGCTGCCGGACCTGGCCATTTCCTGCGACGGCCCGGTGCGCAGCGTGGTGCTGTTCTCCAGGCGCCCCGCCTCGGAACTGGCCGGGCGCCGCGTGCTGGTGAGCAAGAGCTCCATGACCAGCGTCGCGCTGCTGGAACTACTCTTCGAGAACGTGTGGGACTCCAAGCCTACGTTCGTGCCGTCCGACGCCGAGGTGACCGACATCGCGCGTTTCGCGGACGAGGAGCACGAGGCGCGCCTCGTCATCGGCGACGCCGCCCTCAAGCTCGGCACACACCTTCAGGACCCAGGCGAGCGCGACGCACTCATGGACCGTCTTGGATATCGCTACGCCTACGATCTGGGCGCCGAGTGGAAGCGGTGGACGGATCTGCCGTTCGTGTTTGCGGTCTGGGTGGCACAGCGCACCACCGACACGCGGCAGGCCCTGGACGCGCACGCCAGCCTGATCGAGTCGCGCAACTGGGGGTTGGTCCATCTCGACACGCTGGCCGCTCAGGCCGCACTGGCCACCGGCGTCCCGCGGGCCGCCTGTCAGACCTATCTGTCCGGTCTCGACTACGGGCTGTCGTACGGGCATCTGGCGGGACTCACAGAGTTCTTTCGGCGCTTGGTGGCTACCGGCCGCGTGCCGAATGGCTCGCTCTCCTTCCTGGCCGCGTGATATGATCCGCGATCTCCTGGACTTCTACACCAACGCGCCGCTGCTCGAGCTTGCCGCCGAGGCCGATCGTGTGCGCGTGGAGAAGCATCCGCACAACACCGTCACGTACATCGTGGACCGCAACATCAACTACACCAACGTCTGCGTGGCCGACTGCGGCTTCTGCGCCTTCTATCGGCGTCCCAAGCACGCCGAAGGCTGGACCCTGTCGTTCGAGGACATCGGCAAGAAGATCGACGAAGCCAAGCAGGTGGGCGCGGTGCAGATCCTGATGCAGGGCGGCCACAATCCCTATATCCCGTTCGAGTGGTACCTGGACCTGCTCAAGTACATCAAGACCAACCACCCCATCCACAT
>JBBTFS010000132.1:0-9202 GCA_038060705.1 Gemmatimonadota bacterium | reverse complement strand
CTGGCCGAGCGCATCGAGCATTTGCAGCGCGTGCGGGAAGTGCAGGCGCGCACCGGCGGCTTCACGGCGTTCATCTGCTGGCCGCTGCAGCCGGAGAACACGCCCACGATGTCGCACATGAAGAAGACGGACGCGGTCGACTATCTCCGAACGGTGGCCATCGCGCGCATCGTGCTGGACAACGTCCCCAATCTGCAGGCCAGCTGGGTCACGATGGGGATGAAAATCGGCCAAGTGGCCCTGCGCTTCGGTTGCAACGACTTTGGCTCGCTCATGATCGAGGAGAACGTCGTTTCGGCCGCCAACACGACGCACCGCACCACGACGGCCGAGATGGAGCGGTTGATCCGCGACGCCGGGTTCATTGCTGCGCGCCGCCGGCAAGACTACACGATCATTCCGTTGGACAGCCCGACGGCCGACAGCCGACAGCCGACAGCTGCGTGAGGGTCGGCATCGGGTACGACTCGCACCGCTTTGACACGCCGGGCCCGCTGATCCTCGGCGGCGTCAGCATTCCGTTCGACAAACATCTCCACGGCCATTCCGACGGCGACGCGGTGTGTCATGCGGTGACCGACGCGATTCTGGGTGCGGCCGGTGCCGGCGACGTCGGCGAGATGTTTTCTGACAAGGATCCCGCCAACGCTGGCCGCGATTCGATCCAGATGTTGGGCGAGGCGGTGAAACGCATTCGCGCCAAGGGTTTCACCGTCGCGCAGGTGGACGTCACCGTGATCGCAGAGGCGCCGCGCCTGGCGCCGCACAGAGACAAGATGCGCGAGCGGTTGGCGGGCGCGCTTGACGTTGACGTCGGCGCCGTGAGCGTGAAAGGCAAGACCAACGAGGGCATGGGCTGGATCGGGCGCGGCGAAGGAATCGCCTGCATCGCCGTAGCCACCATTATCGACCTTGGTCGCACGGCCCCTATGTAGCGCAGTAGCGGCTACTTCGGGGTTGTCGCGGGCCGGACCGACCTCAGGAACCAAAGCCCGCGCAAGGAGAGCACGAGCGAGAAGGCGCCGCTCACCCCGAGCGCGAGCAGCGACCAAAAGAAGAACACCGCCCCGCTGGTTTCGGCGTACTTGGCGCCGATCCCCGTCGGGTTCATGTGCAGCGCGGGCACGACGACGGCCAGGATCGCTCCCAGGAGGAGTATGATGAGCCCCGATCGCCGCTCGGCCAGCAGTAGCGCCGCGTAGAGCCAGACGAGTTCGATAAGCACCGTGCCGGTGAGGTCCCCACGGTCTCCCCGCTCGACGCCGTGCACGATGTCGAACGCCATGTGAATCGAAAACAAGAGGATCGAGAGCAGCGACGACACGGTCAGCATGGTGCTGTTCTTCACCAGCAGTCCTGGTTGAGGTGCACTCATTCGGTAGTGAGCCGCAGGAACCTGGCGGCATTGTTGTAGAAGATATCCCGCCGCTGTTGCGGAGTGAGGAAATCGACCGATTCCAGGGCCGCGATGGATTGCTTCGGTCACGCTCAGCGGTCCGCGGCTCAGGCGCGTCCGCCGCCGCCGCCCAATTCCCGTTCAGGGACAGCACCGCTTGTCACCGGCACGGTAGCGTGCGCATACTCTCCCAGCGCGCCCGAGCGGCCTGCTCGCTGAAACCAGGACGCAGCACCACCGCGGAACATCGGGCCACACGCTTTTTCAGTTCCCCTTCTGGAGCCAGACCATGCGCCGATTGCTGCATACGTGCATCGCCCTGTTCACTCTGACGCCGCTCGCGGCGAGCCGCGCCCAGCGGACCGCCGACTCACTCGACCAGAACCGCGGCCTGCCCCTCGCGGCGACCCGCGCCGCGCGGTTCACCACGTCCGAAGGCACCTGGATGTCTCTGGACGTCAGTCCGGACGGACGAACGATCGTCTTCGACATGCTGGGCGATCTCTACACGATTCCCGCGGCCGGCGGCGCCGCGACGCGGCTCACGTCAGGATTGCCGCATGACATGCAGCCGCGCTTCAGTCCCGACGGACGCCGCATTGCTTTCGTCTCGGACAAGAGCGGCGACGACAACCTCTGGGTGATCAACGCGGACGGCAGTGGCGCCCGGCAGATCTCCAAGGGCATCGCGGACGCATTCAGGTCGCCGGAGTGGACACCCGAAGGCCAGTACATCGTCGTGTCGCGCGCCGCGCCATTGGCTGGGCTCGAGAAGCTCTGGTTGTACCACATCGATGGCGGCACGGGACTGGAGATGGTCGGCGGCGCCCCCGGACTGCGTCTCATGGGTGCGGCCTTTGGCCCCGACGGTCGCTACGTGTGGTACCACCAGCGCAATGGCACCTGGCAATACAACGCCATCCTGCCGCAGTACCAGCTACGTGTGTACGACCGCGAGACCGGCACCACCACGGCGATGAGCGCTCGCTACGGCTCGGGGTTCCGGCCGGCGCTCTCACCCGACGGCGTGTGGCTCACGTATGCATCACGCCAGGACGCGGAAACCGGACTGCGCCTGCGCGAATTGGCTACGGGCGAGGAACGCTGGCTCGCCTATCCCATCCAGCGCGATGACCAGGAGTCCGCCGCCGACATGGACATCCTGCCGGGCTACTCGTTCACGCCAGACTCAAAGGCGGTCGTCATCTCGTATGGCGGCGGCATCTGGCGCGTGCCCCTGGACCGGTCAGCGCCAATGCGCATTCCGTTCACGGTCACCGCGGACGTCGCACTGGGACCAGCACTGGAGTTTCGCTACCCCATTTCGGACTCCGCCACATTTACGGTCAAGCAAATCCGCGACCCGGTCCCGTCGCCTGATGGCACGAAGATCGCCTTCAGCGCGCTGGACCGGCTGTACGTCGCCGATCTGCCGTCCGGTACGCCGCGCCGGCTGACGAACCAGGAAACCGGAGAATTCCAGCCGACGTGGTCGCCCGACGGCACCGCCATCGCCTACGTCACCTGGGACGATGCCACCGGCGAAGGCTACCTCATGCGCACTCGCGTCGTCGGCGGCCCGCCGACACGTCTCGCGCCGGGTTCCGCCTTCTATCAACAGCCGGCCTGGTCGCCCGACGGACGCCGCGTGGTGGCGATGCGGGCATCGGCGCGCGACCTGCGCGAGTCGATCGACCCATTCGTGGGCGACGGGCTCGGCGCGGAGTTCGTGTGGGTGCCGGCGCTGGGAGGCCCGCCGACCGTGATCGGACCCGTGGCCAATCGCTGGAAACCGCATTTCACGACGGACACGGCGCGCATTCATATGTACGGATTCGTCCCCGCCCGCGGGCAAGCGGGCTCACCCGATTTCCGGCCGGCGGGTGTTGCGCTGCTCTCGGTTCGCTGGGACAACACGGACGTCAAGACGCACCTCACGGTGACGTCGCGCATCCCGCTGTACGCCGGCGGCTGGGAAGTGTCGCGCAAGTCCGACCTGCTGATGCCGACGGACTTCAACAAGGTGGAATCGCGCGAGCCCTCCGCGATCCCGGCGTTCACCGCCGACGTGATCCTCAAGGCGCCGCGGGGCGACCTCGCGCTCGCGGCGGTGGGCGCCGAGTTCTACGTCGTGACGATTCCGGCCACAGGCGGCCGCATCCCGAACGTGCTGGTCAGCAAGCCGGACAGCGCCGCAGTCCCGGTCCGCAAATTGAGCGACATTGGCGGCGAATTCCCCTCGTGGGGCGCCGACGGCCGCACGGTGCATTGGTCCATCGGCAATGCGTTCGTCACATACCGTCTCGATTCCGCGGCCGCGAACCCCAACTACCGCCCGCAGGAAACGCGTTTCCGCATCACGGCGACGCGGGACATTCCACAGGGAACGGTAGTGCTGCGTGGCGCGCGCGTGCTGACGATGCGCGCCCCGAACGAGGTGATCGAGAACGCCGACGTGGTCATCCGCAACAATCGCATCGAGCGCGTAGGTCCGCGCGGCGCCGAGCCGGCGGGCGCGCGCGTCATTGACGTGGCGGGCAAGACCATCGTGCCCGGCTTTGTGGACACACATTCCCACATGTGGAACCTGTGGGGTCTGCACTGGGGCCGCCCGTGGATTTATCTCGCCAACCTCGCGTACGGCGTCACCACCACACGCGATCCGCAGACAGCCACGACGGACGTTCTCACCTACGAGGATCGCGTGCGCGCCGGCCACATGCCCGGACCACGCATCTACTCCACCGGGCCCGGAGTGTTTCGCTTCGACGGCGTCCGGTCGCTGGAACACGCGCGCGACGTGCTGCGCCGGTATAGCGATTACTATGACACCAAGACGTTCAAGATGTACATGGCTGGCAACCGGCGGCAGCGGCAGTGGCTCACGATGGCCGCGCGTGAGTTGCAGCTCATGCCCACCACCGAAGGCGGACTGCAGTATCGGTTGGACATGACACACGCGATGGATGGCTACTCGGGTGTCGAACACGCGCTGCCCATCGTGCCGGCCTACCGCGACATGGTGGAGCTGTTCAAGGCCTCGGGCACCACGAACACGCCCACGCTGCTGGTGCAGTACGGAGGGCCCTGGGCGGAAAACTTCTTCTATACGAACGAGAACGTCGTGGGCGACAAGAAGCTGGCCCACTTCACGCCCAAAGAGGAGCTCAACTACAAGATCCGCCGCCGCAACCCAGGTCCCGGACCGGGCGGCTGGTTCCACAAGGACGAATACGCATTCCCGAAACACGCCTCGTTCATCAAGGACCTCGTGGCGGCCGGCGGGCGCGCCGGCGTCGGCAGTCACGGCCAACTCCAGGGCTTGGGATATCACTGGGAACTGTGGGCTCTGCAGTCGGGCGGCATGAGCAACTACGACGCGCTGCGCGTCGCCACGATCCTCGGCGCGCAGTCGCTGGGCCTCGCGGGAGACGTCGGCTCGCTGGAAAACGGCAAGCTCGCCGACCTCGTGGTCCTCGACGCCAATCCACTCGAGAACATCCGCAACTCCAATACCGTCCGCTTCGTGATGATGAACGGTCGACTCTTCGACGGAAACACGCTGGCGGAGATCTGGCCGCGCGAGCGGCCGGCGCCGGATGAGCTGTGGCGCCGCACGGCGCCCGCGGCACGCGCGGGAATCCCGGGAGGTGTCCGATGAGGACGCACATGATGACGACCCGCGTTCTGCTCGCCGCAGCCTGCGTGCTTGTGGTGGACTCCGTGGACGCGCAGGCGCCCACGCCGCCCGGCGGCGCGCGCGAGGTGAAGCCGTTGCCGCTCGCGGCCACGCGCAAAGCGACGTTCACCGCCACCGAGGGGACGTGGATCTCGCTCGACGTGAGCCCCGACGGCAGCACCATCGTATTCGATCTCCTCGGCGACCTCTACACGATGCCGGCTACTGGGGGCCGCGCAACGCAACTCACGAGCGGCATGGCGTTCGACGCCCAGCCGCGGTTCAGTCCGGATGGCAAGAAAGTTGTGTTCGTTTCGGACCGCAGCGGCGGCGACAACGTGTGGACGATGTCGTTGGATCGCGCGGATTCCGCGCAGCTCACGCAGGGAAACGGCAATCTCTACCTGTCGCCGGATTGGTCGCCCGACGGACAATACATCGCAGTCAGCCGGTCCGGCGGCCTGGGAGGCACGGCGCGCCTCCAGTTGCTGCACGTCGACAAACGCAGTCCGTTGCCGTTGCTGCCGGCAGGCACGCAGAAGACGGTGGGCGCGGCGTTCAGTCCCGACGGACGCAAGGTGTGGTACGCCGCGCGGTTCGGAGACTGGCAATACAACGCGCTGTTCCCGCAGTACCAATTGTACGTCTACGATCGTGAACTGAACACGTCCACGCTCATGAGTGTCAGGTACGGTTCCGGATTCCGGCCGGCCATCTCGCCCGACGGCAAGTGGCTCGTGTACGGTACGCGCGAAGACACCGAGACCGGCCTGCGCAAACGCAACATGGAAACAGGCGAGGAAGCTTGGCTGGCCTACCCGGTGCAGCGCGACGACATGGAGTCGCGCGCGCCTTTGGATGTGCTGCCCGGTTACAGTTTTACGCCGGACTCACGCGCGATCATTGTGTCGTTCGGTGGCAAGATCTGGCGCGTGCCGATGGACGGCGCGCCCCAGACCGAAATCCCCTTCGAAGCCGCCGTCAAGGCAGACGTTGGCCCCGAGGTCAAGTTCACATTCCGGATGGACACGTCCGAGGCCGTCACGGCGCGCCAGATTCGCAGTCCTGTCACGTCGCCGGATGGGCGGCGACTGGCGTTCACTGCGTTCGACCGGCTCTGGATCAAGGATTTGCCGGACGGCGCCGCGCGCCGCGTTACGAGCGCCAACGCCGGCGAGTACCATCCGGTCTGGTCGCCCGACGGACAGTGGGTGGCCTTCGCGACATGGCATGACAGCGCGGGCGGACACATCATGAGGGCGCGCGCCGATGGCCAGACGCCGCCGCAGCAGCTGACCCGCGTCGCGGCACTGTACTACAACCTCGCGTGGTCGCCGGATGGACAACGCATCGTCGCCACGCGCGGCGCCGCTCGCGAACTCAAGGAAGCGGCCGGGGTCTTCTTCGGCCCCATCGGGGGCGAGTTCGTATGGGTGCCGGCGGCGGGCGGGTCCGTTACGGTCATCACCACCACCGGCACGCGCGACGTCGCACACTTCAAGACCGATACGCCGGATCGCATCTACGCCTACAGCTTTGTGGACGGCCTGGTGTCATTCCGCTGGGACGGCACCGACGTGAAGCAGCACTTGCACGTGCGCGGAGCTGCGGCGCCGAGTGCCGCGACGCCGCATCCCGAAGAGTGGCAGTTCCTCCCGCGGAGAGTGTTTCCGGTGGCTGCGGCCGAGCTGACCGCCGCGGCGCTCGAAGCCGGCGGACCCCCACCGGCCGACCTGGTGATCATGTCGCCGCGCGGTAATCGCGCGCTGGCACAGATCGGCCAGGACATCTATACAGTTGAGATTCCCCTGATGAGTGGCGGGACGCCCACCGTGAACGTCGCCAACCCCGCGGGTGCGCCGGTGCCCGTTCGCAAGCTCACGGACGTGGGTGGCGAGTTCCCGTCGTGGACAGCCGACGGGCGCAGGGTGACGTGGGGCATCGGCAACGCGCTCTTCACGTATGATCTGGCGCGCGCCCAAGCGATCGAAGACAGTATCCGGCAACTGGCGCACACCAAGGGCGTGCGTGTCGTCCGGGCCCGCGCGGTGATCGACAGTCTCAAAACCACACGGACCACGCTGGACAGCCTCACCAAGGCCAGCGCCACTGTTCCCGAGTCGCTGCGGACGCGGCTCAACGCGCTACGCGCGGATTCCGTCCTGGCGGCTGCCGATTCCATTCTGGCGGACATGCGGATGCTCGAAGAGCGGGCCGCGGCCGTGCGAGCCCGGGCCGACTCGATGCGACTGGGCCTCCTGGACAGTCTTCGCGCCGACACCAGCCGGTACAAGCCAACCGAGCGTCGCATCCGGGTGACACTCCCGCGCGACATCCCCCGCGGTACGATCGTGCTGCGCGGGGGCCGCGCGGTCACGATGAAGGGTCGCCAGATCATTGAGAATGCCGACATCGTGATCACCAACAACCGGATCGTGGCGGTCGGGCCGCGCGACTCCGTCACCGTGCCGGCCGGCGCCCACATCGTCGATGTCTCCGGCAAGACCATCACGCCGGGCTTCGTGGACACGCACTACCACGCACAGTGGCTCATCCCCGAGGTCCATCCCGGACAAGCGTGGCAGTACCTCACCAGCCTCGCTTACGGCGTGACCACGACGCGCGATCCGCAGACGGGGTCGACCGACATTCTCAGCTATCAGGACCGGGTCGATGTCGGCGGCATGCTTGGGCCACGCAACTACTCCACAGGTCCGGGTGTGTTCATCAACGAGAACATTCGCGACGCGGAACACGCCAAGACGATTCTGCGGCGGTACAGCGAATACTACGACACCAAGACGCTCAAGATGTACATGTCCGGCAACCGCCAGCAGCGTCAGTGGATCATTCAGGCGGCCAAGGAGCTGCAGTTACTGCCCACCACCGAAGGCGGGCTCGACTTCAAGCTCAACATGACGCACGCGATCGACGGGTATCCCGGCATCGAGCACGCCCTCCCCATCGCGCCCATCTACCGCGACGTGGTGCAGCTGTTCAAGGCCTCACAGACCACCAACACGCCCACGCTGCTGGTGTCCTACGGCGGACCATTCGGCGAAAACTACTTCTACACCAGGGAGAACGTGCACGACGACGCCAAGCTGCGGCGCTTTGCACCTGAGGACAACATCGACGCCCGCAGTCGCCGGCGGGGCGCCAACCCGGGCGGAGCCGGTTGGTTCCTCGAGGAGGAGTACGTCTTCAAGCGCCACGCGCAATTCGTGAAGAAGCTCGTGGAAGACAGCGCGCGCGCTGCCGTCGGCAGCCACGGGCAACTGCAAGGACTCGGCTACCACTGGGAACTCTGGGCGATGGGCTCGGGCGGGTTGTCGAATCACGACGTCCTGCGCGCCGCCACCATCTACGGCGCCGAGGCCATCGGGTTCGGAAAAGACATCGGCTCCATTGAGGCGGGCAAGTTCGCCGACCTGCTGGTATTCGATGCGGACCCGCTCGCCGACCCGCGCAATTCCGTGCAGACGCGCTACGTCATGAAGAATGGACGTCTCTATGAGGGCGCGACGTTGAACGAGGTGTGGCCGCGGCAGCAAGCGCTCCCACCCCAGCCGTGGCGAATGAACCGGCCGGAGCAGGAGGTGAACCGCGGCCGGCCATAGCGACGGCCGCCCATCCTGCACGCACACCCTGCACCCCGCACAGACGTTGCGAGAGAGGGAGCTAACGCAGCGAGCGCTGCCAGCTACAACTCCGCGTTAAGCCGCCCCCTCCGCCAAAGCCGGATGAAGCGTACGAGCTCAAGCATGCCATAGAATAGGCCGATTGCGACGCCCCCGATGGCGCTCACCGCCTTGCTCTCGGCAGCGGAGCGCGGTCTCAAGTCGACCAGAATGCAGATTGCAAGGAGACCCAAGCCGCCGACGGCGACCGCTATGAAGAAATTCGCAATTCGGGAGTTCATGAACCGCAAGTCAACGGGGCAATGCGGGAATCACGAGCAGCCCGATGAGCACAGAGGGCGCGAGGACCAGTATCACCGTGAGGTAGCTGCGCCAGTTGCCAAAGTTGATCGTCCGATCGAGCCCCGCCTTGAGGCTTGCGCCAACGGAAACGTCGCCGGACCATTTTGGGACAATGAAGCGTCGATCGCGAGTGGAAGCGTATAG
>JBBTFS010000131.1:2881-6570 GCA_038060705.1 Gemmatimonadota bacterium | reverse complement strand
GCTCCGGTTTTTCCAGCAGTCTCAAGGAACTGACAACTGCAGACTCAAGACCCAAGCTCCAAGACCCAGGACCCAAGTTGCCCCTCGGGTCTTCACTTGGGTCCTGGGTCTGCAGTCGTTGTTCATCCGTCCATCCTCCGCTCCGCTCCGGTGCGTATCCATCTCTCGAAACCGGTTTCACCACGACATCGGATCCAAGTTCCGCGCGTACCCGTTCCAGTGCCGCATCCGCTGCGCCGGGATCTTTCCAGCTCGTATCCAGCAGATTGCCTTGCTCTCCGGTGAGCGGCGAGGTCATCACCACCGCCAGCCGCACCGCGCTCACGGGCGCCGGGAGTTCCCAGCGCGACAGCAGTCCACGGCAGCGCTCTAAGAGCGGCGCGGGGCGGGCCAGGGGGCGCGGCATGCGGATCTCGCGCGTCACGGTATGGGCCCGCGCGTTGGGCAGCGCGCCGCGCGCGTCGTCCAGCGTGAGTGTGATGGACAGTGCCGCGATCGCGCGCGATTCCGAGACCAGTTGCGTCACCAGCCGTTCGACGGCGGGCCGCACGAGGAACAGCACCGGCTCCATGTCGCTGGTCGGCGTGGCGAGTTCCATCTCGACGTGCGGCGTGTCGTGGATACGTGCCAGCACCGGGCGGCGCGGATCGTCGCCGTGCGCCAGCCGCCACGCCGAGAGTCCGTCGTCGCCCCAGCGCTGCTCCACGTCGCCGGCATCGAGGTCCGCGAAGCCGCCCACAGTGCGGATGCCCAATGAGTGCAGCGCGTCGCGCATCTCGGTGTCCATCGGCAGCAGCGACAGCGGCGCAGGCGCGAGATAGTCGGCGTCGCCACCCGGTGGGATGATTCGGATGAGCGACCGGACATCGGCGTCGGCGGCGTTGGCCGCGTTGGCCGCATCATTGCCGAATGACGCACCGGCCCAGGTCGCGGCCCGAGCGACGACGCAGCTGCCTGCGATGGCGACGCGGGCCTTTGGATGCCAGGCGCTGGCGAGGTGGTAGAGCCTTTTGGCCAAACCAGGTTCAGTCAGCTGGGCGAAGCCCGATGCGCCGATCCACCACATGCCGGGTACGCCGGCCACGGGCGACACCTGCGGGCTGACGCTCACCAGCTGCGCGGTGGTGGCGGTGATGGCGTCGTTCACGGCGGCGTCGTCCCACGGCAGCACTTCGAGTTTCGCGCACAGGGCGCGCGCTTCGGCGATGGTCATGCCTGCGCGGACGCCGTCACGCGCGGCGGCGGCGGTGACGCTCCTCAGACGTGGCCGGATCTGCGCTCCGTCGCTGAGCCCCAGAAGCTGGTCATCCCAAGGAGAGAGGAGAGAGGAGAGAGGAGGGGGAGCATCTCCTCTCTCCCCTCTCCTCTCTCCTCTCTCAACGGGCCTGAAGAATTCCGTGCTCGACCAGAGGCTCAGCTGCGCGGCCACGCCGCGTGTCCCGTCGGCCCGCACCGCGCGCTGCACCGCGCCGATCGGGAACCTCGGGATACGCACACAAGCGACTCGCCATTCCGTCGACACAGCTGATTTCCACCACGTTGAGGTTTTGGTGACCACCCTGCACCCTGTTCTGCGACGCTGCACCTTTCTCGATTGCGATTCTCAGTCGCTGTCGTCGCCGATTGACTCGTAATCGCACGGCGCCGCCGAGTTTGGTGGCGTTGTCCGCACTCGCCACGACGAACGCCGCGTTGGAATCGCGCGCCAGCCCCATGAGCCGCACCGCGATCGCGCGCGACACGAGCGGTGCCGAGTCCAGCACCACGAGCGAGAACGCCGCGCTGCGCAGGAGCACGTCCGCGCACCACGCCGCGCGCGCCGGTTCGGGCGGACGCACCATCCACACGCCCTCCACGTGCGACAGGTGCGCCCAGTCGCGCGGCGCCAGCGTGCGCGACGCGTCGATGTAGGCCACCCACTCGCCGCGCGCCACCGCCGCGTCCACTACTCGACGCAACAGTGTGAGTTTTCCCGTCGCGCCCACGATTTCCGTCAGCCTGCCGCGCGGAAATCCGCTCGACGCGAGCGCATCGTCCAGCGCGTCCATGCCGGTGGGCATGCCCGGCGCCTGCGGCAACGGTGCGGGCAACAAAGCGCGCAGTGCATCGAGACTGGTGGCCGCTGATTCGAGCCCCGAGACCAAAGACTCGAGACTCGGCGCTCGCGGCTCGGCACTCGGCAGGCGGAGAGGGGAACTCATGCGAAGTCCTCGAAAAACGAAACCCGAACAAACACCGAAACTATGCAGACAAACATTGCATCCGTCAACAGGCAATCGCTGACGGCCTTAATCCACAACTTTCCACACTGCCTTTTTAGAGTGCCATCAATAACTGCGAGCTTTCGGCTCTCGGCTCTCGGCTTTCATCGTCCTCATCGTCGACATATCCGTACTGCATGCCGTAACGCGAGCACAATTTCCGGAAATAGCGCGACAATCCGTCGCGATATGTGTCGCCCACCGCATGACTGCGTCCGTACGTCGCGCGATAGCGCGGCGCGAGCTGCGGAAACTCCTGTTCGATGAACGGCAGGTAGCGCTTCCTGGCCGTGGACCGCAAACGCAGCGCGCACGCGGCCACGCGCGTGGCGCCGGCGTCCGCGATCGCCTTCACCAGCGGCTCGAGTTGGTCCGGATGGTCCGTGATCCCCGGCAATACCGGCATGACGTTGATGCCGGCGTCCACACCGTACTCGCGCAACCGCATCAACGCCCGCAGGCGCGCTTCCGGCGTTGGTGCGCGCGGTTCCAGGCGTCGCGCGAGCTCGCGATCGATCGTGATCAGCGAGATGTGGACGCTGATTTCGTTTCGGCGCGCGATTCTCCTCAGTAAATCAGCATCGCGCGACACCAGCGAACTCTTGGTGATGATGAAGACCCGCAGCCCTTCGTGCTCCGCGATCACCTCCAGAATGCCGCGCGTGATGCCAAAACGACGTTCGGCCGGCTGATACGGGTCTGTCGCGGTGCCGATGCCGATGCGATCGCCGTGAATGAGCTTCAAGTGCTTGTCGGATCCGTGGCGCAGCGCGCGGCGCAGGGCGTCGGCCGCGTTTTCCTTTACGAAAATCTGACGTTCGAACGCGAGCCACGGCGGCATGGACTCGAACGCGTGCCGCAGGGCCTCGACTTCAGGATTTGCTGAGACCGCGCGCTCGATCACCCAGCGGTGCGCGTAGCGTGCGTAGCAGTAGGCGCACCCGAACGCGCATCCCACGTACGGGTTGATGGACCAGAACGGCATGCCAGTGATGTCGGTGTCGTTGAGGACCGATTTGGCGTGCGCGCCGTAGTAATGGATGTCGCTTTGCTCGCCGAGCACGGGCAAACGGGCCCGTGTCAGGGAGCGTTCTGTGTGGATATCGAAGAGGGAGGCGTCAGGCACGGGTCATGAGCGTACCGAACAAAGACCGAAACCGCAAGACGCGCTATTCTGGCTTCATGGTTCGCGGCCGATCAGCCCCTGTGACTCAGGGCTTGGGCGCGATCACGCCGTACGACGGCGTGACGCCGGCAACCGGGCGCGAAATCCAGACCCGCGCGCCGGCGATGCCGCGAAGTGCCGGTGTCGCGAGCGGCACCGGTCGCGTGACGCCATTGCGCATGCGCAATTCCACGCCGGACGCTGCGCCGACGACGATGCCGTCGTCCACGTCCTGGTCGCCGATGCGGCGGACTTCGAATACC
>JBBTFS010000131.1:0-2781 GCA_038060705.1 Gemmatimonadota bacterium | reverse complement strand
GACGACGATGCCGTCGTCCACGTCCTGGTCGCCGATGCGGCGGACTTCGAATACCGCGACGCTGATCTCGTCGCCAGCGCGCGAGCCGCTCACCCACACGATCGCGCCGTTCACCGCGCGCAGCGCCGCTGCGCCGGGACCACCAAGTCGTGTCTGCGCGCCGCCACCGATGGGCTCGAGCGCCAGCCACGTGGTGGGATCGGAGCCGACCTCAACCACCCGCCCCGTGGCTTCGACCGCCTGCGGTGCTGCGGACGCCGCGCCACCCGCGGACTGCTGTTCGGCTCGCGTGCGCGCACACGACGCCAGCGTCAACGACGCAAGTACGACGAGGGCGGCGCGCATCACTGCACCCGGATGATGGCCATGCGCAGTTCGGCGGGCGCGGCGGCGTTGGCGCCGCTGGCCTTGAGTTCGAGCAACTGCGTCGAAAGCTGAGCCCCGGACAGCTGGATCGCCGTGCCGGTGCCCGGCCGCACCCGATCGGAGAGGCTGAATGCGCCGAACGTCGTCGCGTTCGGCACGAGCGGCCATTGTACCCACGGCACGGTGAAGTCGGCGTCGTAGCCGCTGAACACATTGCGCAGGTTCCAACTCGGTTGTTTGATCGTCGCGTCCAATGGAGCGAACCCCGCGGTGTAGTCGTCCACGAGCATCGAGAGCAGCCACCTGGGCTGCGATGCGGCAAACGCGAGGCCGCTTTTTTCCTCGAGATTCGCCATGCTGGTCTTGGTCGGCTCCTGCGTCATGCCCTTGAGGATTGCCGACTCCGCATTCGAGCTCGCATCCAGGAACCAACGGACCATCGACCACCCGGTCGCATAGAACGAAAAGTCGCTGGAATTGATTCGACCCAGCGGGGAGTAGTGGTGTGGTCCGCTGTACCAGGCCGACGCGAGTTCTTCGAAGACCCGGACGATGCCGCGCGCGTTGTTGCACGCCAGACGCACGCCGCAGTACGGCCCCACTTGATTGCTGGCGCTGCCGTAGCCGATGTTGGACTTCTGCGTGAACGAGTAGCGGGCCCGCTCGTACAATTCCTCCGAAATGCGCGCCGTGGTCTCTTCCAGCCACGAGACCTCGAATACCGTGCCGCCGTTCCTGAAGAAGCGCTCGCCGATTGATACGATGTGCTTCACTTCATGGATGATCGTGCCGCGCATCGCCCAGCGCCACCGCGGCGGGCTGCCGCTGGTGTTGATGGTCCCGGCCGTGGTGGGCGACGTGGCGTAGAAGTACTCGCCCACGTTGCTCGTGGGGCAGGTGGAGCGCTGGCGCAGGTCCACGCTGGTCACGAATCCGGCCAGTCCCAGCGCGCCGAGTTCATGGCCTGGGCCGCTCGCGGCTGGATTGGAACCCGGAACCGGGTTCATCTTGTCGGTGAACACCATGATGAAGCGGCCGTTGTTATCCAGCGCCGCGTCATTCACGATCGGGTTGCCGTAGTTCGCCTCGAGGATCGGCCACATGACGTCGTCAAACTCGCTGCCGATCTGTGCATAGGTGGTGTCGATCGTGCCGGCGAGCGGGTTGGCGTTGTCCTCGATGATGATGGCTCTGGTGCCGACATAGGCCACGCGGCCGGCGATGTCGATCCACGCGGAACACGAATTGCCAGTGATGTTCGGCAGCCTGACCGGCATGGCGTCGCCCACTGCGTACGAAACAGTGGTAACCGGCGCGATATTGCGCAGCGCGGCGCTGTTGCGTCCCAAGCCAAAGCTGGGGCCGTTCTGTCGCAGATACTCCAACTCGCGCTCCAGGAACTGGACGTGGGCGCGGTCCGCCTTGGCTCGCGCTTCCATTTCTGGATTCCGGGGAAGCGAAGCGTTGATGCGCGGGGCGAACACCCGCGGCGCGGCCACGACATTGGAGGGCGCAAGAACGGATGACGACCCCGCCGAGCCGAGTAGCTCGAAGCGCGCGCCGGTGGTGTCGTACACCGTGTTCGAGTTGTAGACGCTGATGTAGTACAGCCCGCCCGTGTTGCTCAGCTGGTTGCAGCGCGCAGTGGTTGCGGTGGAGAGAATCGCGGCTTCGCCCACGGCCAGCGCCAACGCCGTGGCGGCGGCGACCGGATGATTCTTCACCACGGCGCCGGTGTTGTTCGGATTCACCGATACCACTGCGCTGTGGGCCGGCGTGCACGCCAGCGACGGCACCGTCACCGTGAGTGATGTCGCGCTGGCCGCGGTCACCGTCGCCGCCGCGCCGTCGATTGTCACGGCATTGCTGGCCGGTGTGGCGCCGAAGCCCATGCCCGTGATGGTCGCCGTCACCCCCGGTGTCAGCGTCGCGGGCGAGATGGTCGCGATGGCCGTGTTCGTGCCTGAGGCCGTGAACGTGAGTGGGCTGCCCGTCAATCCAACCGCCGTCGCGCCAAGCGTGTTGGCGCCTTCGGTCGGCCCCAGCGTCCACGTACCGGCAGTCGCGAGTCCGTTCGTACCGCTGGTGGGATTGGCGCCCGTGATGCTCCCGCCGCCGCTGGTCACCGCGAAGGTCACGCCAGTTCCCGCCACCGGATTGCCGTCCGCGTCGGTGACGATCGCCGCCGGAGCGATGGCGACGGCCGAATTGGGCGGCGCGCTCTGGCCATTGCCGGCGCTGATCCCGAGCACGGCCGCCGGGCCGGCCGTGGTCGTGATGCCGGCTTGTGCGGGCGCCAGCCCAGACGACGAGAAACTCAGGACCTTGCTGCCCGCGAGGCCGGCAACCGAGAGATTCGTGAATGTCGCGACGCCCGCCACGGCCGACACGGTGGTCGTGCCGTTCAGCGCTCCG
>JBBTFS010000130.1:5891-8442 GCA_038060705.1 Gemmatimonadota bacterium | reverse complement strand
CTCTCTTTGCGCGGGTTCGCCGTGGGGGATACGTTGGCCCCTCCATGGAGACACGACGCATCACCTGGTGGGCGCTGGGCGCCCTCTTGATCGGCCTCGTCGGCGGGGCATTCCTCGCCAACGCCAGCGTGCCATGGCTGGAGCGACTCGTCGCGTTCCTGGAACCCATCGGCACCGTGTGGATCAATGCGGTGCGCATGACGATCATTCCGCTCGTCGTCTCATTGTTGATCGCCGCCGTGGCATCGAGTGACAGCCTGCGCGGCATGGGCCGGCTCGGTGGCACCGCAATCGTCTTCTTTGTAGTGGTTGTCAGCGTGGTGGCCGTGTACGCCGCGCTCCTGTCTCCCCTGCTCCTGTCCGGGCTCACCATCGACGCGCAGTCGTCCGACGCCTTGCGCGGCACCGCCACGACGGGGTCGCAACAGGTGATCGCGACGGTCCGCGGCATGGGCGGCCTGGCCCAACGCATCATCGAATTGGTGCCCCCCAATCCGATCCGCGCCGCCGCCGACGCCTCCCTCCTGCCACTCGTCGTGTTCTCACTGATCTTCGGCGCCGCGCTGTCACGCGTGCCAGCGGATCTGCGCGACGCCGCCACCAAGGTGCTGCGCGCCGTGAGCGAGGCCATGCTCGTCATCATTCGCTGGGTGTTCGTTGCGGCGCCCATCGGCGTGTTCGCGCTCGCCACGGTCGTGGGGGCGCGGCTCGGCTTCAAGGCGGTGACCGCCGCTGGTCATTACGTGTTGGCGTTCGCCGTGCTCATGATCGGCGTGATGATCGGCGTGTATGTCCTCGCGGTCGTCTTTGGCCGCGTGTCCCTGCGGCGCTTCGCCACGGCCGTGGCGCCGGCGCAAGTGATTGCGCTGGGATCCCGGTCATCGTCGGCGGCCCTGCCCGCCATGATCGACGCCGCGCGCGATGCGCTTGGCCTTCCTCCTCAGATCGTGAACTTCGTCCTGCCGATGGCGGTCTCGATCTTCCGCGTCAGCGTTCCGATCTCCTTCGTGCTCGGCGGGCTCTTTCTGGGCAAGCTCTACGGCGTCGAGGTCGGCACACCACAGGTGGTCTCGCTCGCCATCGCGTCGGTGTTGCTGAGCTTCAGCGTTCCGCCGGTGCCAAGCGGTTCCCTCTTCATCATGGCGCCGGCCTTTGTGGAAATGGGAATCCCGGTGGAAGGCGTGGCGATCCTCATCGCGCTGGACGTCATCCCCGACCTGCTCAAGACAGCGACGATCGTGACGGCCCACATGGCCAGCGCCACTGTGGTGGCCCGCGTCGCCGTATGAGCCCAACGCGGTATCCGGACGGTCATGTCTTCTTTCGCAAGCTGAACTGGGACTATCCGCGCGTCACGCACGGCAAAGGCTGCTGGCTGCACGACGACGCGGGACGTTCGTACCTCGATGCATCTGGTGGCGCGTTCGTCAGCAACCTGGGCCATGGCATCGCCGAGATCGCCGACGCGATGTCCGCGCAAGCGAAGAAGCTTGCCTATGTCAGCGGGATGACGATGACCCACGACGCCGTCGAGCAATTCGCGGATGCCCTGGCGGAACGCTGCGCCGGCGATCTCGACAAGGTCTATCCGCTGTCGAGTGGGTCGGACGCGGTGGAGGCGGCGCTCAAGCTGGCGCGACAATACTGGTCCGAGCTCGGCAAGCCGACGAAGACGCGCATCATCGCCCTCACGCCGTCGTATCACGGCAACACGCTTCTGGCTCTCTCGGCCTCGGCCCGGGAGCACTACAAGAAGGCGTTTGGCGGATGGCTGTTGGACATGATTCGCGTCCCGGCCTACGATGCGGACGCGTTTGAAGCAGCGATGAGAGAGGCGGGCCCGGAGAGCATCGCGGCGTTCATCGCCGAGCCCGTGGGCGGCTCATCCACCGGTGCGCTGGTCCCGCCAAGCGGCTATTGGCGCCGCGTTCGCGAGCTGTGCACTTCAAATGAAGTGCTTCTCGTGGCAGACGAGATCCTCGCGGGCGCCGGCCGAACCGGAACGTGGTCGGCACTGGAGCCCGACGCGGTTGTGCCGGACATTCAGATCTTCGGCAAAGGCATCGCCGCCGGGTACGCTCCTCTCGCGGCCGTCGTGGCGCCGAGTCGAATCGTGGAAGTGCTGGCCAAGGGCTCAGGCGGCCTGAATCACGCGCAGACCTTCTCGCATCACGCCGTCTCGTGCGCCGCGGGCACGGCGACCATTCGCTACCTGACGGAGCACAAGCTCGTCGAACGTTGCGCGACAATGGGCCGCGCGATGCACGAACGGCTCGGCGCGCTGCGTGACCTTCCCAATGTCGGGGCGATCCGAGGTCGCGGCCTGCTGGCCGGCGTTGAGTTCGTTGACGCCCAGACGCGCAAACCCCTGCCCCGCTCCGCGCACTTCGCGGAGTCGTTGACGCGTGCCGCACTCGATGCCGGCCTCGTGATTTGGCCCAATGTCGGGCATGCCGACGGCACGAACGGTGATCTCATCCTCCTGGCTCCGCCGTTCATCGTGTCGGATGACGAACTCGATCAGATCGTGACCCGCTTGCGCCGCGCGATC
>JBBTFS010000130.1:0-5791 GCA_038060705.1 Gemmatimonadota bacterium | reverse complement strand
GCTCCGGTCATCGACTCCAATGTCGCCGTCCCCATGCGCGACGGAGTCATTCTCCGCGCCGACCTCTGGCGTCCTGCGCCAACCGGTCGGTTCCCCACCCTCGTATATCGGACGCCCTACAACAAGCGCGCCGCCGATGCCGCGCTTTCAACGGCGCGCAAAGCCGTTGGCCGCGGCTATGCCGTGCTGCTTCAGGATGTGCGCGGCCGCTACGCGTCAGACGGCGAGTTCGTGGCGTACCAGCAAGAAGGCAAGGACGGCTACGATACCATCGAGTGGGCCGCGTCGCAGGTGTGGTCCACTGGCAATGTCGGCACGTACGGCCTCTCGTATCCCGGCGCCGTACAGTGGCTCGCCGCCGTCGAGAGCCCACCGCACCTCAAGGCCATGGTGCCGGCCATGACCTTCGCGTCCCCGATGCAGTTCTGGTATTCCGGCGGCGTGTTCGACAACTCGTGGATTCCGTGGATCTACCGGAACGTCGAACCAAACCGGCGCGCCAGGCTCGGCCTGCCAGCGGCCGCCCGTTCGGACAGCGCCGAACTACGGATGCGCTCAACGCTGCCCCAAGCAACGATGCGGGATTTCGAGCGTACCGCGCCGTGGTACTACGATTGGCTCAAGTATCCCGCGTACGACGCGTGGTGGAGCTGGGCGGAACTCCGCGGCAAGTACGCCAACACGCAGGCCGCCGTGCTCAACTTCTCCGGCTGGTACGACGAGGCATACGGCCCGCACGGCGCGGTCAACAACTTCATCGGCCTGACTCGTGCGCGTGAGACGAGCGGCCGCTCCGACGTCAAGCTCCTCATGGGGCCGTGGCAGCACGGCGTGCCACCGATGTCCCGCACCAAGGTCGGCGACCGAGAATTCACCCCCGCCGGCAATCTGGACTACGACGACATGGTGCTGACCTGGATGGATCGGCACGTCCGCGGCATCAGTAACGCGAAACCCAACGAGCGCGCGGTGAACCTCTTCGTCCTCGGCAGCAATCGTTGGGTCGCCGGCGACGCATGGCCCCTGCCTGGTATCCGGCCCGACACGATCGCGCTGCGGCGCACCGGCGACTCGACCAGCATGGTGTCCGATCCCGACAAGCCCGTCGTCGACGAGTTCGCGGACCGTTACGGCGCGCACGACTACCGCGCCATCGCCACTCGACCAGACGTCATCGTCTTCGAAACCGCGCCGCTGGCCGCCGATCTCACCGTGGTCGGCGCCATGCGCGCCGAGATCTCGGTGTCAGTGGACGCGCCCGACACGGACCTGTGGGTCAAAGTCTACGATGTGGCGCCGGATGGCACCGCGTTCAACCTCATGAACCCCGGTCTCGACGTGCTACGCGCCAGTTACCGCAACGCGACACCGAATCGCGAACTGCTGGAGCCCGGCCGCGTCTACACGCTCGCGCTCAGCGACCTCTTCACCGCCAACATGTTCAAGCGGGGCCATCGGGTTCGGGTGGCGATCCTGACGTCGTTCTTCCCGCACTTCTCGCGCAACCTGCACTCGGGTGACCTCGAGGCCACGTCGGCGCGCTCCCGCATCGCCCGCGTCACGGTGCACCACAGCGCCCGTTACCCTTCGCGCCTGATTTTGCCCGTGCTGCCCAACCCGACCATGTTTGAGTACCCCCAGATCTTCGGACGCAACCCGTGAGCAAGAACTACCCGCACATCGTCACTGCCCCGCCGGGCCCCAGGGCCAAGGCCATCATCGAACGCGACCGCAACTCCACGGCGACGTGCTACCTCAAGGAGTACCCGCTGGTCGTGGCGCGCGGGCGGGGTGCGATGATCGAGGATGTGGACGGCAACCGGTACCTGGACTTCATGGCCGGCATCGCGGTCGCGGCAACGGGCCACTCACACCCGAAAGTGGTCGCTGCCATCAAGGACGCAGCCGACAATTTCCTCCACATCTGCGGCGGCGACTTCTACTACGAGCCCCTGGCGGCGCTCGCGGAACGACTCGGCAAACTCGCGCCCGGACGCGACGCCAAGCGGGTCTTTCTCACCAACTCCGGCACCGAAGCGGTGGAGGGCGCACTCAAGCTCGCGCGACATTCCACGCGCCGTAGCGCCATCATCGCCTTCGAAGGCTCGTTTCACGGCCGGACGTACGGCTCCCTGTCGCTCACCGCCAGCAAGTACACGCAGCGCTCCGGCATGGGTCCATTCCTGCCGGAGGTCTACCACGCCCCGTACGGCGATGCGGACTTCATCGAACAGCGATTGTTTGCCAAGCGGCTCGATCCACGCGATGTCGCCTGCATCGTCGTCGAGCCGATCCAGGGCGAAGGCGGCTACGTCGTGCCACCGGCCGCGTTCCTCCCGGCCCTGCGCGCGATGTGCGACAAACACGGCATCCTGCTCGTCATGGACGAAGTCCAGTCCGGCATCGGGCGCACCGGCAAGATGTTCGCGTGCGAATACGACAATGTGGTGCCCGACATCCTCCTGACCGCCAAGGGCCTCGCCAGCGGTATGCCGCTCGGCGCCATTATCGCCAGGGCGGACGTCATGAAGTGGACGCCCGGCGCGCACGGGTCCACGTTCGGTGGAAATCCCGTGTGCTGCGCGGCCGCGCTCGCCACGCTCGATCTCGTTGAGGGCGGCTTGATGGCCAATGCTGCCAAGGTTGGCGCCGTGCTGATGGAACAGGCCAAGGCCCTCGCCAGGAAGCACACGTCCATCACCGACGTCCGCGGACGGGGCCTGATGCTCGGCGTCGAGCTCAACAGCCCGGAACTGGTGAAGCGCATCGTGCTCGGCGCGTTCGAGCAAGGCGTGCTGCTGCTCGCGGCCGGCAAGAGCACCATCCGGTTCGCGCCGCCGCTCGTGATCGACGAAGAGGACGCGAAGATCGCGACGTCGATGGTGGACGAGCTGTTGAGTGACTGACAAGCGCGCGTCCATGCACGACGCCGTGGCCGCGCATGTCCATGACGGCGATGTCGTGGCACTGGAGGGCTTCACGCACCTCATATCGTTTGCGGCGGCACACGAAATCATTCGGCAAAAGCGTCGCAACCTCACGCTCTGCCGTCTGACGCCGGACCTCGTTGCCGACCAGATGATTGCGGCTGGGTGCGTCTCGAAGCTGGTGTTCTCGTGGGCTGGAAACCCCGGCGTCGGTTCGCTGCACGCGTTTCGGCGCGCGGTCGAGTCGAGTCACCAGGCACCAGTCACCAGTCACCGCAGTCTTGAACTCGAGGAGTACTCGCACTTCGGGATGGTGGGGCGGTTCGCCGCGGGCGCAGCCGGTCTCCCCTTCTGGCCGCTCCGCAACTACGCGGATACCGATCTGCCTGGCGTCAATTCGAGCATCAGGACCGTGACGTGCCCGTTCACCGGCGACCAACTCGCCGCGGTCCCTGCGCTCACCCCCGACATCACCATCGTGCACGCTCAGCGCGCCGACAAACACGGCAATACCCAGATGTGGGGCGTGCTCGGCGTGCAGAAGGAAGCCGCGTTCGCCGCCGAACGGGTCGTGGTGGTTGTCGAAGAAGTCGTGGACGAGAGCGTCGTACGATCCGACCCCAACCGCACCGTGATTCCCGGCTTCATCGTGGACGCCGTGGTGCATGAACCGTGGGGCGCGCATCCGTCCAACGCGCAGGGCTACTACGATCGCGACAACGCGTTCTATTCAGAGTGGGAAGCCATTTCGCGCGACGCCGAAGCGCTGAAGCGCTACCTGGACGAGTTCGTCTACGGCGTCGCCGACCGTTCGGCGTACCTCAAGAAGGTGCCGGCTCTGCGCGAGCGCCTGACTGCGAAGCCAGCCATGAGCGGCGAGGTGAACTATGGCTTCTAGCCCGCACCCTGCCCCCGCACCCCGAACGCCGCACCCTGAGTCCATGATCGCGGCCGCCGCGAACGAATTACGGGATGGTGACGTCGTGTTCGTCGGCATCGGCCTGCCCAGCCTCGCCTGCAACCTGGCGCGCGCCACGCACGCCCCAAACGTGGTGCTCATCTATGAGTCCGGCACCATCGACACACGGCCGTCGCGCATCCCGCTCTCGATCGGCGACCCGGCGCTGGTGACCGGGGCCGCGATGGTCGCTCCCATGACCGATGTGTTCCAGATGATTCTCCAGCGTGGCCACATCGACGTCGGATTCCTGGGCGCCGCGCAGATCGACCGCGCCGGCAACATCAACACGACGGTGATCGGCCCGTACGACAACCCCAAGGTTCGTTTGCCGGGCAGCGGCGGCGCGGCGGACATCGGCGCGCATGCCAAGCGCGTCCTCGTCGTGATGACACTCGACAAACGTGCGTTCCGCGAACGGGTCGATTTCGTGACCACGCCGGGCAAGCGCGTCCGGCGCGTCATCACCGACAAATGCATCCTGGATCGCGACGACGAGCAGGATGAACTCGTGCTGTCAGGTCTCTTCCCTGGCGTCTCGACGGCAGACGTCGAGGCACAGGTCGGCTGGAGGCTCAAGCATGCAACCGGACTCAGGGAGGTGCCGCCGCCCCCTGCGGAGATGCTGCGCGCCCTCCGTGCGCTGAGGACCGCGTGACGCGGATGAGCGGAGGCGTCTGCGCCATGCTACTCGCATTGGCAATCCCGATCGCTGCACAGCGCCGAGATCCGCCACTGACGCAAGTGAAAGTCCCGCACAGCTACTACTGGCGCGAGATGTACGTGCCGCAGGTGACCACCGGCCCCAGCTCCTTCACCTGGTCGCCCGATGCCAAGGAACTCGTCTACTCGATGCAGGGCTCGCTGTGGCGCCAGTTTATCGGCGCGCCGGTCGCGACGCAGATCACTTCAGGGTCCAACTACGACTTTCAGCCCGATTGGTCGCCGGACGGCCGTTCGCTGGTCTTTTGCAGTTACGACGGCAGTTCGTACTCGTTGATGCTGCTGGACCTCCCCACCGGAGAACGTCGCACGCTCGTCGAGGACGGCGCCGTCAACATCGACGCCCGCTGGTCGCCCGACGGCAACCGGCTCGCCTGGGTCTCTACCGCGTACAACGGGCGCTGGCACGTCTTCGTCGGCCGCATCACGCTTGGGCGCCTGGACTCCGTCGCCCGCATCACGGAAGACCGCGACAGCGGCCTGCCGCGCTACTACTACAGCGCCTTCGACCACTACTTGTCCCCCACGTGGTCGCCCGACAGCAGGGAGATCATTCTCGTCAGCAACCGCGGCCGTATCTACGGCACCGGCGGCCTGTGGCGCATGGAAGCAAAGGCCGGCGCGCCGATGCGCGAGATCCACTACGAAGAGACCACGTGGAAGATGCGCCCCGATTGGGCGCCCGACGGCAAGCGCGTGGCCTACAGCGGCTATCAAGGCCGCCAGTGGAACCAGCTCTGGATCACGCTCAGCGAAAAGGCGGACCCCATCCAGTTCAGCTACGGCGAATTCGACGCCACGTCGCCGCGATGGTCGCGTGATGGCTCGCGCATCGCCTTCATCTCCAACGCCGCCGGCACCACCGCGCTCTGGACAGTCACGATCCCGGGCGGAAAGCGCACGCGCATAGACGCTGCACAACGGCGCTATCGCGATCACGTGGGCCAGCTCATCGTGACCGTGGTGGACTCCGCGACGCGGCGGCCGATACCAGCGCGCGTGTCCGTTCGTGATTCTTCCGGCAGGTTCTACGCGCCGGACAGACGGTGGCGGCATGCGGACGAAGCCATCGTGCGCGACGGGGAACGCTTTGAATACGGTTACTGGCACACCCCCGGCGTCGACACGTTGACGTTGCCCGAGGGCCGAGTCACGGTCGAAGTCTGGCACGGCCCCGAGTGGA
>JBBTFS010000129.1:0-39521 GCA_038060705.1 Gemmatimonadota bacterium | reverse complement strand
CTCGTCCCTCCGGTCATCAAGCGCGCCATTTCCCTCCGACTTGACCCCGATGTCCTGGAATGGTTTCGCGCGCAGGGCCCGCGCTATCAATCACGCATGAACGCCGTGCTGCGCTCGTACATGACCCACATGCGTTCGCGCCGCAGGCGTTGACACCGCCCGGCGCCCACTTCGACGCCGGACGATGCAACGCTCACTCCCCAACTACGCCGCCTTCACCTCCGGCTGCGCAACCGGCACTGACTCCTGCGCTTCCACGGCAGCGTCAGCTACCACCGCACCAACTCCGCTCGACCGCGCCCGCTTCGCGCTCTCCCAAGCCGCGTTCAACTCCGGATCCTTCGCCAGCCTCGGCGCCAGAATCGCGAGCAACAACCGCACCGCTCGACGGCCGCGCTTGAGCTGATCCTGCACCGCCGCCGTCGCCGTCACGCGCCGGCGCGCACTCTCCGCCCGTGCGTTCCGCGCCGTGTCCAACGCCTGCGCGGCTGACTTCAACTGCTCGATGAAGTCCGGCCCCAGACCGTGCGTCAGGAAGACTTCCTTGCTCTTCTCCGCCGCCTCGGCCATCGCCCCAGCCGCCGCCAGCACCGGCTGGTTCGCCTTCACCAAACGCGGCATGTGAAACGCCTTGTCCATGCCTGTCGCACCGAACACCTCACGCGCCACCCGCGACACGGGTTGCATGTGCTCCTTGAGCAGCGCCTCCCGCAGCGTCCGCTGCGACTCCGCGTGCACGCGGACAAACCTGCTCCCGGCCTCCTGCCCCACCGACTCGCTTGTGAGACGCGCGATCACGTCCCCCAGCTCCGCCGCCTGCGCGCCCATGCCGGCGGGCGCGTCGGCCAACGTGTTCTGCGTCAGAAACTCCTGCACGCGCTGAAAGCTGCTCAGCGTACTGCGGCCACCGCGATCCATAAAGCTCCTTTCGATAAGGTGAATGTTGATTTCGTCCGTGTACCATCCGGCTTTGCGCATGCACACGTGCACGTGCGCCACGCACCACCGGATTTGCGGCGCTTTCCGGTCCGTATAGCCGGCCAGCCATTCGGATTTCGTCTTCGCCGCCCACCCTCCGCGCCCTTCCCGGGACAATCCGACGCGAAGCCGACCCGGCATCGGGTCTGCCGAAACGGTTTTGTTCGCGAGCAAAGCCGTCTCGGGTCCTGCCAAACACGTTCTGGTCGTGCACCAACTCCTCGTGGGCACTCACCAAATGGATTTCGCTGCGGACAAAGCGCCTTCGTCAACCAACCGGCAGACTCTTTCCACACACCGCCTCCTGCGGCGGCCCAACCATCAGGCCTGCGTCGCGGGCGGGCTCAGCAACTTCTCTTGCTGATTTCCTACCTATATAAGGCTTGATTCGTGAAAAGAGGGTAATGCCTGTTTGGCAGCTCCCCGCTGCCACGGCACCAACGCTCGCTGCGCCAACGCGTTGCGTGCTCGGCTCGACTCACTGCCCTTGCGGCGCGTGTGCACGGCCTTAGGATATCCATGCGCACACTGGAGGCATCAATGAAGCGGGCCAAGAACCTCTTGCTCGACGTGGACGCCCTCGCCAACGCGGAGGCATACTGCAAGCAGCACGACACCACCCTGTCGTTGCTCGTCTCGGACTTCCTCCGCTGGCTGCCCCCGCGCTACTACGCGATGTCGGGCAAGGGCTCAACGGTAGTTGCACGCCTCGTCGGCGCCGCGAAGAAGCCGCGCTTGATCTCGGACACGTTCGAGGAGTCCGCCTATCGCGACCGTCGCAAAACCTTCCATGAAGACTGGGACTGAGACGCCGCCAAGCCAGCCGCCGCCGCTCACCAAGGAGCGGATGCCGCTCGTCATCGCGCCCGACGTAATCCTCGATCTCATCTCCGGCACTGGCGACGCCGCCAGAGACGCCGAAGCCCTCTTCGAGGCCATCGCCGCCGACCGCGCCGTCCAGGATCCTCGCGACATCCGCCGGCCGTGCTTCATCACGCCCCTCACGGTGCCGATGATCCGGTACCACGCCGAGCGACATGGTGGCCCGCACGCGGCGCACGAGGTGGTGGGATGCCTGCTGAGCCTCCTCCTCGTGGCCCCGCTCAACAACTTCGACTACTACGAGGCGCTCAGCTTCACCAAGTTCGAGTACGAAGCGGCCGTTCTCTTCGTCACCTACCGCCGAGTCGGCGCCAAGTACCTCGTCACGCGCGACCACTTCGACGTCAAACGCACGCCGGTACCGCGTCGTTCGCCAGCCGAGGTGCTGCCGCTCTTCAGGTAACGCCCAACTCTCCGCGAGGTGGCGATGGATCGCTACGATGCGCGACGAAATGGTGACGGTCATGCGCCCATTACCGCCCATCGTGGCGCGTGGTCGAATTCGAATGGGACCAGCGAAAAGCCGACGCCAATCTCGCCAAGCACGGTGTTTCGTTTGACGAAGCCATGACTGTCTTCGGAGATTCGCGCGCAATTACGACCGATGACCCGGACCACTCAATCGACGAGCACCGACGTCTGGTCCTCGCGCAGTCCGAACAGGGCCGGCTGCTCGCACTAGTATTCACAGTACGGCCAACCGGGGTTCGCCTGATCAGCGCTCGCCAAGCCAACCGACGTGAACGGAGGCGATATGAAGAAGGTTGATCGACAAATCAAACGTTCCGCGGTCCACGAGGATGTTGAAATGCGCCCGCACTACGATTTCTCGAACGGACGGCGTGGCGAGTTCTTCGAGCAGTACTGGGAGGGCACCAACACCGTCAGGCTCGACGCTGATGTGCATGCGGTCTTCGGCGACTCGCGAGCGGTGAACGAAGCGCTGAGGACGCTCATCCGTGTGGCCGGCAAGCCGCCGCGCGCTCGGTCACATCGGAGCAAGACTAGGTAGTCGGCCGCACTTTCCATGATGGACAACGACATTCTCAACGTCACCGCAGCACGTCATGTGCGAGACCACGTGCTATGGCTGCGCTTCAGCGACGGCGCCGAAGGCCACGTGGATCTCGCCGATCACTTGCAGGGGCAGGTCTTCGAGCCCTTGAAGAGCGTCACGTTTTTCGCCCAGGTAATACTGGATCCAGAGACGCGGACTGTCGCTTGGCCAAACGGCGCAGACATCGCGCCCGAATACCTTCATGGCCTTTTGCAGCCGCATGAGCCAGCGCGATTCAAGCGTCGGCGTTTGCGCGGAAAAGCCATGAAAAGGCCCGCAAATCAGCTCGCCATCTGCATCAACGACGTCGGCTACACGGTGTCGCTGGACGTGGGAAGGATCTACCGCGTCCTCACGGATGCACGCGCCGCAAAGGACGGCTTGGTCCGCGTGGTCGACGAGAGTGGAGAGGACTATCTCTTCGATAGGGAGCGCTTCGTCTACGTGAGTATTCCGGCAGCCGACAAACGGCGTATCCTGGCCGCGCTACGACGACGCGAAAACGGTCCGGAGGTCGACGCCGCTCGCACGGCGTTGGCAGAAAGGGGCCCAAAGATTTCCTGGAAGCAGCTGAAGACGGACTTGGGACTCTAGTCGGCGGAAGGGTTGCTTGGTCCCCAGGGATTTGAGGGACTTCCATCGTTGATTCAATTCGCTAGCGTTCCAAAGAAGGCCTGATGCCTACACCCCTCTTCGTCTACGGCACCCTTACGTCGCTCGGCAGCAAGCATCACTTGCTCAAGTCCGCGCGCGCGGTTGGTCATGCCACAATCGCTGGACGCCTCTTCGACTTGGGCCGCTACCCGGGCGTCGTGCGCGACTCCAGCCGGGGACGACGCGTTTTCGGCGAACTCTACGAGATTCCGGCAAATGATGCGCCGCGAGTCCTCCAGAAGCTCGACAAGTACGAGGGAGCGGGATACGACAGAAAGCGAGCCTTCGTGACGCTCAAGAGTGGCCGTCGCCGCATCGCCTGGGTCTACGTCCTCCGCCGGAAACCAACAAAGATCGGGCAGGAACTGTTCTCGGGCCGCTATCGCAAGAGTCGCGGCGCCGCCTAGCGACTCGACTCTCCGGCCCGAACGGGCCCGCTCTCCGACACTTGGTAGCCACTTCATTCGTACGAGGCCCACGGCCTTGGTCGCTATGAGCTCAAGATCAAAGGCGCCACTGAGCGTCGGTTTTTGATTTACGGTCCGACCAACGCCGGGCGTTTGCTGACAGCAGCGTTCACGATTCGGGCCAAGCGAGTGCGTGTGATTTCCATCCGAGATATGAGCCGCCAGGAGCGTCGTCGATATGCCAAAGCCCCGTAAGAAGCTGAAGCCGATTCCGCACTTTCGCTCGCATGAAGAGGCGGGCGAGTTCTGGATGACGCATGACACCACCGACTACCTCGATTGGAGTAAGGCGCGCCGGGTGTCGTTTCCGAACCTCCGACCGTCGACGGCAACGATTTCACTCCGACTACCGCAGGGATTGCTTGATGAGCTGCGGACGCTCGCCAATCAACGCGATGTGCCGTACCAGTCACTGCTCAAGGTGTACCTCGCCGAGCGTATCGCCCAAGAGCGGCGCCCGGTGCGGGCGTTACGGCGATCGCGCGCCCGCGCATAACCAAGGGTTGGTGCCCGACGTGGCGTGCGGCGAGCATGATGGCGTTGCGCCTGCGAGGCTGGCATGCGAGCGTTCAGACCGCCTTACCCCTGATACGCCCAATCTGGGTCTTGGACAGCGGACCAGGAGGAAGGTCACGTGACGGAGGCGGACGCATCAGGCATCAATCATTGGACGGTTCCGCGATTCCTAAATGCCTACCAGACAGTCCCGTCGCCGACAGGCGGCCATCATTCATCTGACGGCAGCTGAGCGCGACATGCTCCTCGTGCACGGCGATCCGGTCGCCGGCTTCACGGAGACGCTCCGCAACGCCCCGGCGCATGGCCCGCTCGTTTGTCTCGAGCTAGAGGGCGACGAGTTGGACGCCTTCCTGAACGCGTTCGAGCAGACGGCGCACTCGGCCCAAAACGAGGTGGCGATGGAGCGCCTCGGGCAGGCGTTCGCTCGGGTCAAAGCTGGATTCACCGGGGAGACCGATCCAGGCTGGCACATGCTTCGCCCTGCCCTCAGTCGGGTTGGTATGTCGCCCAAGCAGGGTCAGTACGTCGCGTTCATCCAGACGTACACGCGTCTCCATCGGCGTGCGCCAGCGGAGTCCGAGGTCCAGGACTACTTTCAGACGACACCGCCGAGCGTTCATGGGATGCTAAAGACTCTTCAGCGGAAGGGTTTCATTAGCCGCGTGGCGGGTGTGGCTCGGTCAACAAAGGTACTGCTCGCGCCGCACGAGATTCCGGAGTTGGAGTGAGCAGCATTTCGGCCACTCAATGCGCACCGCCATAGAGCAGACGATGACTCACGATCAACGCAGCGCTCCGTACGCAATCGCTTGGCTTCTCGTGATTGCGACAAGCGCTGGTGCGGCGCAGGGACTCCCCTCGGCTCGGCCTGCCGACCTCGGCCTGTCCTCCGAAGCTCTCGCGCGCATTGCGCCGGCGCTCCAGGCCTACGTCGACTCCGGGAAGCTGGCCGGGATGGTCGCATTCATTGCGAGACACGGGAAGGTCGGATACGTGCAGGCCATCGGAAGTGCGAACATCGAGAGCAAGACGCCGATGCGCACCGACGGCGTGTTCCGCATCTACTCGATGACCAAGCCCGTCATCGCCGTCGCGATCATGAAGCTGGTCGATCAGGGCGCGGTCAAGCTGGACGACCCGGTGGCGAAGTTCCTGCCCGCGTTTGCCTCGACAAAGGTGTACGCAGGGGGACCTTCGTCGAATCCGACTCTTCGCAATCCAAATCGCCCGATCACGATCGAGCACTTGCTCGCGCATTCCTCGGGGCTCACCTACGGCTTCTTCGGCCAGACGCCGGTCGACTCCATCTATCGCCGATCGAACCTCTTGGACAACTCGCGAACGGTTCGGCAGTTCGCCGATAGCATCGCGAAGCTGCCGCTGGTTTTCTCCCCGGGAGACGCGTGGACCTATAGCATGTCCATCGACGTGCTCGGCGCTGTCGTGGAAGTCGCATCCAAGCGGACGCTCGACAGGTACCTGGACGAGGAAGTCTTTGCGCCGCTGGGAATGCGGGAGACCGCCTTTCGTATCACGCCAGCCATGGAGGGACGCATCCCGGTCCTGTACTCGCGCGGTCCGGACGGTCGTTTACGTGCGGCTGCGCAACTCGTCGGCGCGCAGTACCAACCGACGAGCGTCTTCCTCGGCGGCGGGGGTGGGCTTCTGTCGACACCGGCGGACTACCTGCGGTTTGCGCAGATGCTGCTCAACGGTGGCGAATTGGACGGCCGTCGAATACTCTCGCAAGAGAGCGTCGCCAGCATGATGCGCAACCACCTGCCTGCCGCCCTTACACCGATTGACTCCCCCATGATCGGGCATTCCGGGTATGGCTACGGTCTTGCGGGCGCTGTTCTCGTGGACTCCGCGCACGCCCCGCTCCCCGGCTCAACCGGCGTTTACCGCTGGTGGGGTCTCATGGGAACATTCTTCTGGGTAGATCCGAAGGCCGATCTGATAGGCATGGTCTGGACGCAGTTCAACACTGGTCGCGTTTACCCCATCGAGCAGGACTTTCAGCGGCTCGTGTATGCCGCAATACAACGATAACCGCGCTGGCGCTGCATTGACCCCCCCTGTCGTCCTGGCAGCCGTCATCTCGCTTTCGCCGTGACAAAACCTGTAATTCTCGCGGTCGACGACGACGCGACCGTGCTGGGCGCCATCGAACGCGACCTGCGCCAGCACTACAAGGCCGACTACCGCGTCATCAAGGCCGGCTCGGCCGCCGAAGGGCTGGACGCCGCCAAGGAACTGGCCGCGCGCAACACGCCCGTGGCACTGTTTCTCGTGGACCAGCGCATGCCTGGCATGACCGGCACCGAGCTGCTGCGCGCGGTGATGCCGCTGCACCCGAAGTCGCGCCGAGTGCTGCTCACCGCGTACGCGGATACGGACGTCGCCATCGCCGGCATCAACGAGATCGGACTGGACCACTACCTCATGAAGCCGTGGGACCCGCCGGAGCAAAGGCTCTACCCGGTGCTGGACGACCTGCTGTCGGAATGGCGCGCGCGCGTGCGGCCCGCGTTCGATGGCATTCGCGTCGTGGGTTCGCAATGGTCACCCGAGTCGTTCGAGGCCAAGGAATTTCTTTCACGCAACCGCGTACCATATGAATGGGTGGACGTGGACGCGGACGCGCCGGCTCGTGCACTGGTGTTGTCGCTGGCCGGCGACCTGACGCGCTTGCCGGTGGTCCTCTTCCCCGACGGCTCGCATCTGATCGCGCCGGCCACAACCGAACTCGCCAAAAAGGCCGGACTCCAGACACACGCCAACCGGCCGTTTTACGATGTCATCGTCATCGGCGGCGGACCGGCCGGACTGGCAAACGCCTTGTACGCCGCGTCCGAAGGACTGCGCGTCGTGCTCGTGGAGTCGCAGGCGACCGGCGGCCAAGCCGGCACCAGCTCCATGATCGAGAACTATCTGGGCTTTCCGGCTGGCGTCACGGGGTCAGACCTCGCCCAACGCGCCGTGGCGCAGGCAAAGCGTTTCGGCGCGGAGTTGCTCAGCGCTCAGAAAGTCACCGGGCTTCGCAGTGAAGATCCGTATCGCGTCGTGACGTTGGGAGACGGCACGGAACTCACCGCGTACGCCGTTGTCATCGCCACCGGCATGGCCGCAAAGATGCTCGACGTGCCGGGGCTCGCGCCGCTCCAGGGCACGGGCGTCTATTACGGTGCGGCGATGACCGAGGCGGCCCGGTATCGCGCCAAGGACATCTGCGTCGTGGGTGGCGCGAACTCCGCTGGCCAGGGCGCGCTGTTCTTCTCGCGCTACGCACGCAAGGTCACGATGCTGGTGCGCGCGCCAGACCTGCAGCCCACAATGTCGAAGTACCTCGTGGATCGCATTCGCTCGGCGCCCAACATCGATGTGGTGCACAGCGTAGAGGTCGCGTCCGTGCAAGGCGATGGCGCGCTGGAATCGGTGACCGTGAAGAACCCGGACACGGGAGCCGCGCGCGTCGTTCCATCGTCCGCGATGTTCATCTTCATCGGCGTGAAGCCGCACGCCGAGTCGTTCGCGGGCGTGCTGGAACTGGACGAGGCAGGTTTTGTCGTCACCGGCGCCGACCTGCCCCAGGAGCATGGCAAGCCGCGCGGTTGGCTGCTGGAGCGACCGCCGTTCATGTTCGAGACCAATGTCCCCGGCGTGTTCGCCGCCGGCGACGTGCGCTCGGGCGCCAACCGGAGGGTCGCTGCCGCAGTGGGCGAGGGCTCGGCGGCGATCTATTCGGTGCATCGCTACCTGCGCACCGTCTGAGGAAGCGGACATGATGACTGACGCCGAGGTCCGCGCCATCGTGGCCCGCCTGAAAGAGCACAAGGCGCTGGGCGTAGCGCCCACTTCCGAGCACGAGTGGCTGGCCAGGCACGGCAGCTATCTGACATACCCGAAAGGCGTGGTGGTGAACACCAAGGGCACGCCCGTCAAAGTGGTCTTCATCGTGCTCGCCGGCCACCTCGTGATCCGCGTGGATCGCGGCGCGGGCGCGCACAAGATCATTGAATGGAACGGCGGCGACGTGGGCGGACTGTTGCCGTTCTCGCGCGGGGCGACACCGCCGGCCGACGCGATCGCCGAAACGGTGATGGAAGTACTGGAGATTCCCCAAGTGCATGTGCCGGAGATGATCCGCGAATGCCCCGTGGTCACCGGGGCGATGGTGCATGCGATGGTGGACCGCGCGCGCCTGTTCACCACGAGCGATCAGCGCGATGAGAAGCTGTTATCGCTTGGACGCTTGGCTGCCGGCCTGGCGCACGAACTCAACAATCCCGCATCCGCCGCGGTGCGCGGCGCCAAGACACTGGGGGAGAGTCTCGAGGCCGCGGAGACGGCAGCGCGACACCTCGGTGCCGCCCGCTTGACCGACGCGCAGCTCGCCGCCATCGACGCGCTGCACACCCGCTGTCGCGACGCCGGCGCCCGCCCGCCGCTGTCGTCCATGGAGCGCTCGGACCGCGAAGAGGCCATCGAGGCGTGGCTCGGGGCGCATGATGCCAACGAGGCATGCGCCGCCCCGCTCACCGAGTCCGGCGTGACGGTAGAGACACTCGAAACACTGGCGGCTTCCGTTGCCGGCGACGCGCTGGACGCGGCACTGCGGTGGATCGCGGCAGGCTGCGCGGTGCGTACCCTGACCGCGGACATCAAGACCGCGGCGTCGCGGATCTATGACATCGTGGGCGCGGTAAAAGGGTTCACGTACATGGACCACGCACCCACGCCGGAGCCGGTCGACATCCGCCGCGGCATCAACGACACCCTCACGATGCTCACCGCCAAGTCGCGCGCGAAGAACGTCAACGTTGCGGTTCAGTTCGCGGACGACCTGCCCAGCGCGCACGCGGTGGGCGTGGAACTCAATCAGGTGTGGATGAACCTCATCGACAACGCCATCGACGCGGTGGCCAAAGGCGGACACGTGAGCGTCACGGCCGGCCAGGAACTGGGTCGGGTGGTGGTGGAGGTGGCGGACGACGGCGCGGGCATCCCGCCCACCGTTCTCGGGCGCATCTTCGACCCCTTCTTCACCACGAAGCCGGTTGGCCAAGGCACCGGACTGGGGCTCGACATCGTGCGCCGCCTGGTGCAACGGCACGAGGGCACGATCGACGTCACCTCGCGACCGGGGCACACGGCGTTTCGCGTCAGCGTGCCTGCGGCCACGAGCCGACCACACGCAGGCGCATGACTACCCCGCCCCATAGAGCAGCCTGATATGTCAGAGCGACGCTACAGCGAACAGGAGGTCGGCGCCATTTTCGAGCTGGCCACCAAAGCACAGGCCGGAAGCCCACGACAACTCCCCAAAGGCAGCGACACCACGCGGCGCATCCTCGGCATGCCCATCGGCGTGGGGCGAACCGTCAACCTCGGCCGTAAGCTGTCCGACGCCGAGTGGGAACATCTGGTCGTGAAGATCCGCGAGATGTTCGACGCGACCGGCAGGGTCAAGCAGGAAGGCGCGTTCCGTCAGTGGAGCAATGGCAACCTGCAAGTCCTGCTGGAGCCGACGCCAACGGGGCATCAGTTGCGCATGCGCACGGTACGGAGCCGGTCCCTCGGCCTCATGATCGGCGGGTTCGGCGCGTTCGTCGTCGCCGCGGCGATGCTCGGCAGCACCGCGATGGCTTCGGGGGCTGATCCGGCCAGAGCCGCCTCCGCCGCCGTGTTCATGGGCGCCACCGGACTGGGGTTGTTCGCGTGGGGCGCCCTCGTGCTGCCGGGTTGGTCGCGCCTGCGTCGCCGTCAGATGGAGGAGATCGCCGAGCTGCTGACTGCGCCAAGAGAGTGAGCCATTCGTTTTCGCGGGCGCTGGTGTGTGAGCCGACAGCGAACTTCACCGACGGGCTGACGACGGTAACGCTGGGCGTGCCTGATTTCCCGCTCGCCCTGAAGCAGCACGCTGCGTACTGCGCCGCCCTTCGCACCTGTGGGGTTTCGGTGACGGCGCTGCCGCCACAGCCGGACTTCCCGGACGCGACGTTCATCGAGGACGCCGCGGTGATCGTCCCTGGCCTTGCGGTGCTCACCCGGCCGGGTGCTGCGTCCAGGTCAGGTGAGGTAGCGACGGTGCGCGCGGCCGTGACGCTCGCGATCGGAAACGTCAAGGAGGTCGTCGCGCCGGGAACGCTCGACGGCGGCGACATCTGCGAAGACGGCAAGCATCTCTTTATCGGTGTCTCGCATCGCACCAACGCCGAAGGCGCGCGGCAGCTCGCCACATTCGTCGCCGAGCACGGCTACCAAGCCAGTACGATCGACATCCGCGGCATCGCATCCGTTCTGCACCTGAAGAGCGGACTCGTGTCGATTGGCGACGGGCTCATGGTGGCCATCGGCGAACTGGCGACACACCCCGCACTCAAGGGGCGCGAGGTGATCCAGGTTCGCCCCGAGGAGGCGTACGCCGCCAACTGCGTGCGGGTCAATGACCGAGTGCTGGTGGCGTCAGGCTTCCCCCGCCTGGCGGACACCCTCGCGGCGCGCGGCCTCGCACCCCTACCATTGGCGATGTCGGAATTCCAGAAGATGGACGGCGGTCTGAGCTGCCTCTCGCTCCGCTTTTGACCGCCGCGCCCATCGCGCCTGCGGCGCCCATCGTCCTGTCCGACGCCGACGCCAAGCTGCGTCGGGTGATCGGGCCCGGCACCATCGCGCTCAACGCGATGAATGTCACGATCGCCAGCGGCATCTTCGCACTGCCCGCGGTCATCTCGGCGATTATCGGACCCGCCGCCGTCTATGCGTACCTGATCTGCGGTGCGGCGATGGCGCTGGTGCTGCTCTGCTACGCGGAACTCGGCAGCACCACGCTGCGGTCCGGCGGCGGGTACGCGTACATCGAGCGATCCTTCGGCCCCTTTTGGGCGTTCCTGGCTGGCGTGCTGCTCTGGTTTGCGTTTGGCGTGTTGAGCAACGCGGCGATTGCGACTGCGATTGCACAGACCGTGGGCGCGGCGTTTCCGGCGTTCAGCGCTCCCCTGCCGCGCGCGCTGCTGCTCATTGCGTACTTCGCGGTGATCATCGCGGTCAACATCATCGGGACCAGGGCCGGCGCGCGCGTGGCGGTGGTGTTGACCGTGATCAAGTTGGTGCCACTCGTCGTGCTGGTGGTGGCGGCCATCCCGTCGCTCAAGCTTGTAGCGATCACAGGGGGCGGCCTGCCGCCGATGTCCAAACTGGGCGAGGCGTCGCTGATTCTCTTCTTTGCATTCACCGGCGCCGAAGCAGCGCTGACGCCCAGCGGCGAAATCGCCAACGTGCGACGCGATGTGCCGCGTGGAATCATGTTGGGGTGCGCGGGCGTGATCCTGGTGTATCTCGCCGTCCATGTGGCTGCCGAGAGCCTGTTGGGCGGCGCGTTGGCGACATCTGGCGCCGCGCCGTTGGCCGCAGCAGCTGAGATCGCCATGGGACCGGCCGGCGCCACACTACTGCTGGTGGGCGGAGTGATCAGTATGGTGGCGTCCAACTCGGGCGACATGCTGGCCACGCCGCGGTGCATGTTCGCCTCCGCGGTGGACGGACAGTTGCCGGCCGTGTTGGCGCGCGTTCATCCCACGTTCCGGACGCCCTGGGTGGCGATTCTGGTCTATGGCGGTTTGTGTTGCGTCCTTGCGATTGCCGGCGGCTTCGCGTGGCTGGCGGCGCTGGCGAGCGCGGGGCTGCTGCTCGTGTACTTCGGGGTGTGCCTCGCAGTGCTGCGCGAGCGGATGCGCGCCAAGGGGGCCGAGGCGACCGGATTCAGAATTCCGGGTGGACCGCTGGTGCCCGTGGCAGGCATGCTGCTGGTCGCCGCGCTCCTGGCCAATGCCAACGCCGCGGAGTGGAAGCCGCTGATCGGCTTGTTGGCGGTGTCGTCTGTGTATTGCGCAGGGCGCCGGCTCATGACTTCGCGCGCGGTCTCGTCAACTTGAACTACCAGATCCGCGTGACGCCGTAACGGTCGAAGACGGCCTCGTTCGATACGAGAGCAAGGTTCTCGGCATGCGATTGCGCAATCAGCATCCGATCGAATGGATCGGCATGCGGTCCTGGAAGACTGCCGGCGCGCTGCGCATGGTCAAGGGTGATGTCGAGCGCGCCAAACCCCTGCATCGCCACTTCGCGCGCGAATGCGTTCGCCAGCGGCCCGACCTGCGACAGCTTGCCGAGCCGGTGTTTGGTCGAGACTTCCCAGGCTGAAGCAGCGCTGACGAGCACGTCGTTGGCGTCGTCGGCGATCCGTTCACGCACCCTTCGCGGCAGACGCTGGTCCCCGGCAAGCCACCACAGGAGCGCGTGAGTGTCGAGCAACAGGCGCATCTATTTCCAGGCGTCGAGTTCACGCTTGGGCAGCGGTTCGAAGAACGAGCCTGGCACAACGACCACTCCCTTGAGGGCGCCGAACCGGCGGCGGGGCCGGCGCTGATCCACGGGCACGAGGCGAACAACGGGCTCGGAGCCTCGCGCAATCACGACGTCTCCGCCGGCGACCGCCTTCTCGATGAGCCTGGACAGGGTGGTTTTGGCTACGTGAATAGTGACTCGGGTCATGGCGGCTCCTTAGCTAAGCAACCTAGCTAAGCCACAGACCCGTTCAACCCAGCGATTCGTTGCCCGGAGCATACCGCTGCCGCCGGCACAACCATCATCATTCGGCCGCCACGGGTGTCCAATCCACCCGTGGCCGCCGGCCGCTACAGCGCCGCTTCGAGCCGCCGCACCACCGTTTTGAGGATCTGCACCCGCGCGAAGCGCTTGTCGTTGCCGGCAACGAGCGTCCACGGCGCGCGGGTCGAGCTGCAGCGCGCTACCATGTCGTCCACCGCACGCTCGTACTCCGGCCACTTCTTGCGATTGCGCCAGTCCTCGTCGGTGATCTTGTACTGCTTCCAAGTCACGGTCTGCCGCTCTTTGAAACGGCGCAGCTGCTCGTCCTTGCTGATGTGGAGCCAGAACTTGTTGACCACCATGCCGTGGCTGGTGAGCTGCTCCTCGAACTCGTTGATCTCGTGGTACGCGCGGCTCCAGTCGGCCTCCGCGGTGAATCCCTCCACGCGCTCGACAAGCACGCGTCCGTACCACGAGCGGTCGAAAATGGCGCTGTAGCCAGCGCGCGGCAGGTGCCGCCAAAAGCGCCACAGGTAGTGTTGTGCGCGCTCCTCGTCCGTGGGCGCGGCGAATCCGATCACGCGATACAGCCGAGGGTCCATCGCGTTGGTGACTCGGCGGCTGGCGCTGCCCTTGCCGGCCGCGTCCCAACCCTCGAACACCATGACCATCGAGCGTTTCGCGGCATGCGCCGCCCACGCCAGCTTCGACAGCTTGCTCTGGAGCCGCTCGATCTGCCGGCCATACTCGGCGTCGGTCAAGCGCTGCGATAGATCCACCTTGCCAAGGACGGATTCGGTGCGCGGGCGCGCTACTGCGCCCTTGGCCTTGGCCGGTTTCTCCGGCACGGACACAGCGTTGGTGACCGGCGCGCTGGTCGCGGCTTTGAGCTTTGCCTGGATCGCTTCGAGCAGGATCGTCCCGGCCGTCACCTCGCGGTAATTGCGGTCGGTGGCCTCGATCACATGCCACGGCGCGGCGCCGCTGTCGGTGCGGCCCAGCGCGCGCGCGGAGACCTTGGTGAACTTGTCGTACCGCTCGTAGTGATCCCAGTCGTCGGGCCCGGCGCGACCGTCTGCCTCCAGCTTCTTGATGCGCTTCTTCTGCGCCTGCTTGGGCATGTGCAGCCAGAGCTTGACCAGCACGGCGCCGTCGTCCACCAGCATCTGTTCGAACGCCACGATACGGTCGACCTCGAGATCGAACTCCTTGTGCTTGGTCTCACCGTACACGCGCCGGATGATGGGCGCGGTGTACCACGAGCCGAAGAAGATGCCGATGCGGCCCCGGCCGGGCATCGCGCGCCAGAAGCGCCAGTAGGCAGGGCGTTCCAACTCCTCGTCGCTTGGGTTCCAGAAAGCGTGCGTCTCCACGCCGCGCGGATCAAGCCACTCGTTCAGGCGATGGACCAGCTCGCCCTTGCCCGCCCCGTCGGCACCCGACACGATGACGATGACCGGGTACTTCTGGCCGCGCAGCGCGAAGTGCGCGTTGAGCAGGTCAGAGCGCAGTGCGCGCACCTCGGTGTCATAGCGCTTGGACGGCAGCGTCCGGCCCAGCTCAGCGGCTTCGAACATGGCTCAACACGCTGGTCGTTGGCGCAACTTCCCGCAATGCGCCATGCCCCGTACAACGCATCAGCGATTCCCTGACGGTCGCCCGAACTAGCCCAGCGAGAAGTTCACGGCCGCTTCCGCATGGATGGCGGTCGTGTCGAACGACGGGGCGGCCAGGTCTCCGGGCTTGATGATGAGCGGGATCTCGGTGCAGCCGAGTATCGCGCCCTGCGCGCCACTGTTGCTGAGTCCGCCAATGATGTCCAGGTAGCGTTGCTTGGTGGCAGGCAGGAAGATGTTCTTGCCGAGCTCGTTGAAAATGGTCGCGTGGATCCAGTCGCGGTCTGCCTGGCCAGGCGTCACCGCCGTGATGCCGTACTTCTTGAGGCGGTCGCGAAAGAACTCCGCTTCCATGGTGAACCGGGTGCCCAGCAGTGACACGCGATCCAGCCCGGCGCGCCGGATCTCTTCCGCGGTCGCGTCCACGAGGTGGATCAGCGGAACGTCGAGCCGCGGCTTGAGCCGGTCGGCGACGATGTGCGCGGTGTTGGCGCAGAGAATGATCGCTTCAGCGCCCGCGGCTTGGAGGCCCTTGCACGCCTGCGCCGCCATCTCCAGGAAACGGTCCCAGTCCGCCTTGGCGACGATCTCGGCGATGTCGCCGAAGTTCACGCTGAACATGGCCAAGCGCGCGGCGTGGTTGCCGCCAAGGCGTTTGTTCACGCCTTCGTTGATGAGGCGGTAGTACTCGATGGTGGAGACCCAGCTCATCCCGCCCATCAGTCCGAGGGTTTTCATGGCCGAATCTTAATAGCGGGACCGGCTCGGGCAGGGCCTCTCGGCCCAATTCGCAGCAGCAGTTGTCAGCGGCCCAAACCGACCATAAGATCCGGCCTGCCCTTATGCGAATCACCAATGTCTCCGAACCCCTGTGACTTTCTGAAGGCTGGCGCCGCGGGCGCGACCGCCCTTCTCGGACTTGTGATTCTTGGGCTTTCGGGTTGCCTCGGTGTGGACGCTCCTGCGTCGCCCACCGGGACTAACACGCCGACGGTTCCGGCAAAGACGCCGCCATACAGTGGCACCATCTTCCTGGATCCCGACATCATTACAGCGACAGACCCAACCACGTTCCAGACTCTCACCGCCAAGGGTCAGGGCGTGCGCACGATGTACGACCGCCGTGCGGGCTGGGTCCGGTTGGATGCGTTCCTGTTCGACGTAGCGTTCAGCGACGGATTCACGGTGGAATTCCAGGTGAATCCGGAGTTCGGCACCACATCGGCGCAGGCACAGGCAGAGAAGTACGCCCCGGTGATCGGCCGGTTGCCCAAGTCGCTGCGCACGGACGTGAAGACGGTCTGGATCCATCAAGGCGTGCAACCGTTCGGCGGCGGCAACAACAACCTCCTCATTCATGTCGGCCAAGGGGATCTCTACATCAACGCCGGTATCCTCGAAGAGACGTTTGTGCACGAGGCATCGCATACGTCGCTCGACGCCGCCCATGCGACGTCGTCCGGCTGGATCGCGGCGCAACAATCCGACAATCGCTTCATCTCGACGTACGCGCGCGACAACCCGACACGCGAGGATATCGCTGAGAGCTTCGTGCTGTGGCTGGCTGTCCGTTATCGGGCGAGTCGGGTTTCGCAGGCGCTCATCGACACGACCAACGCCACGATGCCCAGGCGGATGCAGTACTTTGACGGGCTGAACCTGCAGATACTGCCGATCCCGGCGCCATAGCGGGCCTGCTACCTGGCGCCACGGGCGCGACGCAGCCACCACTCCGCGAGCAGCGCCGCAAAGAGCAGCACGCCGAGCGCATTCGACAGCGCACTCGGCGAAAGGAAGAGCGGCAGCGCGCGCACTGAAGGAGAGGGCGGGCCCAGCGCCGCATAGAGGGATGCGAGCGGCGCGGCGCCCGTCGTGACGTCGCTCGACGCGACCGAGCGGAACGCAACACCGGCGACGACTCGCGACCACCACGCGCGATGCTCAACGCGACTGCTGTCACCGCCGGCCATGCGCCATCGCCACGTCTGATCGTACGCCAGTGCGACGACGCGACCACCATGATGACGCCGCGCGACCAACGTGGCACGGCCCCCGCGACGCTCCAAGACCACCGGGCGGGCGGGGCTGGTGGGCTGCAGGGGCAGGCGCGAGAGTCCGCGCCAGGACGTGTCTCCGGCCAGCGTCCCCAACGGTGCCAGTTCGCGCTTGAGCACTCGCCACGACATGAGGCTGGCGACGCGTGGCGAAAGACCCGCGTCGCCGGCGAGTACCACTCCGCCACCGTCTCGCACGAACCGCTCCACGCCACGCGCTCGTTCGGCGCCAGCCGAGTCCAGCAAGACGACGGCCGAGTAGCGGGCGGTGTCCAGAGCGGCGAGCGCGCCTTGTGTCACGTCGTGATCGGGCGAGATGAATACACGGGCGTCCACCATCCACCCGGCTTCCTCCAGCGCGGCCACCACGAACTTGGCTTCCCAACCGGCTGCCCCGGTGACGAGCACTCGACGCGTGGCGCCACGTGGCGCGACGCCCACTCGTGCCGGCTGGATGCCCGAAGTAAAAGTCACGCCGCCTTCCAGCGATGCGAACCTCACGGCCGAGGTGGGCCCGCCCACCAGCGTGTCCAACGGGCCCAGCGCGTCACTGACGACGCGCACCGACGCCGCGGGCGCGCCGGCGAGAACGGTGACACCTCCCGCAGGCTCGGCCGACGGGAATGCCTCCAGCGCCATCGCGGGAATCCCAGGACCGGACCACGACATGCCGACACCGCCGCGCGCGAGCGCTCCGAGCCAGGCAATCCCCGCCGCGTCCGGCACGGTGTCGAGCTGGGCGTGCACGCTGTCTACGTTTGCGGCGCGCGTCCAGCGCGGGAGGGCTTCGTTGAGCGATGAGTCCGTCGCGACGTCCACTCGCGCAAGCGCCGGACGCGCCGCGTTGGCGATCCACGCCATCAGCGACGCGAACGCCACCAGTCGCAGCGCGCGCTCCGCGCGCCAGCGGTCAACGCGTGAGGGCATATACGATCACGTTGACGCCGAAGCGCGTGTTGTCGATCGCCTGAAAGCGCTTGTTTTCGGGGTGGTAGCTCCACTCCGACGAATAGTCCTTGCTGCTGTACAGCACGACGACGCGACCGTTCCGCAAGATCGCCTGGAGGTTTTTGTGTACCAGGTTGTCACCCCAGCCATTCAGCTCGTGGCCGGTGGTGGGCGGGCCGTCTGGAAAGCGGAACAGCGTCGAATACAACTCGTGATTGTTCGGCAGGTCGGCGATTGCGCCGCATGTGCGGCGCAGTTCCTCCGTCGCGGTCTTGTGGAAGACGCCGTCGATGTCGTGGTTGTGGTCGTCCACGAACAGGAATCCGCCGCGATCCACGAACGCGCGCACGTTGGCGCGCTCGGCTTCCGTGAACCGCACAGGCAGGTGTCCGGTGAGGAACAGGAACGGGTAGCGTAGCACATCGGATGATCCCAGCGACACGATCACCGGAGACGCCGACACGCGCAGCGAGGTGTAGCGCGCCACCGAGTCCGTGAGGTTGATGGCGACGAGCGGAGCGCTGTCCCAGTCGCCGGACTCGTACTGCGCGGTGGCCCACACGAACTCACTGCTGGTGACTGGTGACTGGTGACCGGTGACTGGAGGGTTCACTGGCCACGCCAACGAGAGTTTGAGCCCCGTTGCGGCAGCCCGACCAGCGCCCGGCGCGCCGCACCCAGGCTCAACGTCGCGTCGCGGCCCGAGCGCAGGTCGTTCACCGCGGTTGACAACGCGGAAGCGAATGCCGGTTGGTCCGTCAACGCCTCGACCCGCAGCAGTGTGAGACTGTCGATTGCGGCTGAGGCCGAGTCGTTGGCAAGCAGTTGCAGCGCCGAGCTGAAGCGCGCATGGCGCTCGAGAAGGGCGGCCACCGCACTCGCGCGCGGAGAGCGCTCACCCGGATTGATGCCGTCCTTCTTGCCGCTCAACCGGATGCGGACGATGTCCAGCACGATCTTCGGCGGACGCCCCCGCAGGTAGACGCGCTCAGCCGCCCGGGCACGCTGAATGGCCGCCAGCGCGGAACGCATATATGGAAGAGCCTGCCGCGGCTCGCTGATCCCCAAGCGACGCTCTGCTTCCCACATGGCGTTGAATGCCTCGAGCAACGGGCGATTCACCGCGATCACCGGCGAGTCGCCCTCTGCCGGCTCCAGCGGGTTTGCGGCGCCTGCTCCCGTCGCGTCGGACGCGGCCTTGAGCAGCGCATCGGCCGGCGACAGCGTGTCCGCCATGGCCTCGACGGCATCCTCGTCGGCCTCTTCTCCCGTAAGCCGCGTGAAGATGATTTGGCCCACGCGCTTGCGCAGGCGGGTCTGCTCCGTGCCGATGGAACGCGACTCCGTGACGAACGCATTGCGCGCCAGCGAGCGCGACTGTGTCACCAGCTTCTCGGTCATGATGATGAGCATCCGCTGGCTCAGTTCGGACTTGCCCACCTCGGGAGGTGGCAGCGCTTCTATCTCGACCGAGTCAGACTCTCCACGGCGGTACACGCGCAGTGTCCGCGTCTCTGAGTTGCCCGACTCGGCGTCGCTCGCGGGGTTGGCGTCGCGTGCCACTGCCCGAAGGTGGACGATGTCGCCCGGCCTGAGACCCAGCGTGTCGAGCCGGATTGACGCGCTCAGCTGAAAGTCGCGCGCGCCGTTGGCAGCCGTTCGCGCGATGATCGCGTCGCGGAACTTGAAGCTCTCGCCGTCGCCGGAACTGACGATCATCTCGAACCAGCCGGACGCGATGCCGTAGTCATCGCGCGCCGACGCCGAGAGTGTCAGGACTCCGCTGGCGTTGGGCAGCACGGTATCGCGCGCCGGCAGCGACAACACCACGTGCGGCGATGAATCCGCTCTCGGCTCCAGGGCCACGAGGCGCTCGCTGGCGCCGGCGCCAAATCGGAGGACCGTCGGCCGCCTCGGCATCGTAACGCGATCTGTGTGCGCTCCGATGAACCGGATCTCGCTGCCGACAAGCGCGGCGATGGCCGTCGGGTCGTCAATCGTGTCAATGGCGATGCGCGTGTACGAGGGCGGCTTGATGATCGCCGAGAACGCGTCGCGTCCGCTTGCTGCGCCGCGCCGAGCATCATGCCCGACTGTCCTCGACCCGTCGGCTGCATCCGACCGCGCAAGGAACGGAAGAACCGCAAACTGCGTGACGGCGAGGATTGCCGCGGGCACGCCCACCAGCCTGAGGCCCGCCAGCGCCACCACTCGCCGGACATCCGTCGCGAGAGCCCGCGCTTCAAGCGCCGGTCGGAACCTCGACTTGGGATCTTCGTGCAGCGCAACCAAGGAGTAGCGAAGCTCAGGCAGTCGGGACTCCAACCACAGGACAACGTCCCTTCGGACGAACACGCCGCGGCAAACCCACACGGACGCCAGCGCGGCCGCTGCCGGAAGCACGCCGCCGAAGTTCGGCTGAAGACCTCGCACCGCAACGAAGACGACCGCGGCGCCGATGAGCGTCGTGACCGCGAGGAACGCCCGCGTCGCCTCAATCCGCTGCGCGACTGTCATGTGACAGCGCCCACGCGCCGGCGCAGCAGCTGCTCCACGCCGAGCACCAGCGCGGCAACCAGCGCGAGCAACAATGGAAGCTTTCCCGTATCGACCGGAGCTCTCGGGACAGTACGTAGCGGCGCGGTCTCGCCGAAATGTTGCCACTGCGGCGATGGCACTGTCACCGGCTCGAAGTTGACAACGTCACCGCACGGAGACAGCAGCGATCGCGCGATCCCGCGGAAGCTCTCACGCAACGCCACGTCGCCAGCGTCGTCCACCGGAATGGCGACATCACGAACGCAGCCGGAGCCGAGCATTCGCTCGGTGGCCGCCGGCTCGCCATCCGCCCACCGCACAAGCGCCGTACCCGGACCGGGTTGGAATTCGCGGGCGAACTGCGCGACGACGACGTCACGCCCAGTGGCGATACCGCCTTGCGAGTCCGCCACGGCCCGCCGCGTCAGTCCGCCACCGTTCGTCGGCCAGACGACGAGCGCGCCACCGGCCGCGGCCCACTGCGAATCGGCCGCCGTCGCCGCCGAACGGACGACGTGCACGCCGCCCCCAACGCGGCGGTTCGGTGCGCCGGCCAGCGCTGCCGCGATCGGATCGTCTCCCGACGTGCGAATCTCCCACGAGCCTGCCGCTGGCGGTCGGGCAGCCGCGACGCGAACGGTCTTCAACGTTCCCGTCCACAAGTCGATCAATGGATCGACCGCCGAGTCCACCTCCTCGCGCACGGTGGGCGACACGATGACGAGCTGCGTCCGGTCCATATCCCGTGCATGGCCCACGAGGCGGTGCGCCACCACCAACGCGGCCGACAGTGATCCGCGCACGTTCGATCGCGTCAGCGCGCGCACTTCATCCGCGGTGGCGATGCGCGCCGCGGAATCGAATACCACGAACTTGCCGCCAGGAAACTCGGCGTTGAGCGCGCTGTCCACCACTTCCGGCATCGATCCCACCGCGCGCGAGGCATCCACCAGCACGATGTTCGACGGCGCCCTGCGCTCGAGGTGCGCGCCCGCCAGCGCCAGACCCAGCAGCGCCACGACGGTCAGGCGCAGCACCAGCATCAGCCAATCCGACACCCGGCGCGATCGCATCACCGTCAGGGGCGTACTCTCCGGAATGAAACTCACGGTTGGCAGCACGTCCTGCGGCGGCACGGTACTCCTGAAGAGGTGCGCGATCACAACACCCGCACCCACCAGCCCGGCAGCGGCCAGCCACAACGGCGCCACGAAGTTCACGCGGCTACCTCACGCCGCGGCGCCGGCGGCGCCAAGGACCACGCGCCGCACCACATCGCGCACCGGCTCGCTCGTCGACGTTAGCCGGTAGTTGCCGTTCATCGCGTGCAGCTCGCCCGCCACGCGCTCACGCCACGTTGCGAACTGTTCCAGGTACGTCGCGCGACTTGCTTCGCTCATCGCGCGACGGAACTCGGGCCGCTCCGGATCGGACGCCATGAATGCACGCTGCGGCGGGTCCAGCTCCGCTTCAGCTACGACATGCACCGCGAACACTTCGGCGCCCGCCGCTGCCGCGACGCGCAACGCACCCAGTGCGCGCTCGGACTCGCCGAGGAAGTCCGTGATGACTACCAGCCTGGGTGATGTCGCCAGCCGCTCGACGACACCTGTAAGCGCCGCCTCACCGCCAGTCTTTACGGACTGAAACAGCTCGGCGATGTCGTGCAGCACGTCACGACGACGACGTGGTGGAATAGCGCGCTCGCCAGCGGCAGTCGCGACACTGATGCCCACGGCGTCGCCGTCCGAAATGGCGACCGATGTCAGTCCCAGCGCGATGGCGCAGGCATGCTCCCACTTGCCGTAGCCTTCCACCGGAAATCGCATGGATGCCGACGCGTCCACCACGATTGAAGTCCGGAGCGCGGCATGATCGTCCGCGATGCGAAGGAACAACCGATCCGTGCGGCCGAGCAGCTTCCAGTCCAGCCGCCGAAGGTCGTCACCCGGCCGGTACGCACGATACTCCGTGAATTCCGGTGAGCGTCCCAGCCGGTTGGACCGGTGCGAGCCCGGGTCGCCGCCGCGCACGCGCACCTGCGATGGCCACGTCAGGCCATTGAGCGAGTCGAGCAGCTCAGCGTACGGAACAAGAGAAGCTGCAGCGGAGGATCTAAGCATCTGAACTATCACAGCCTGAACTACAATCGCGCGGATTGTGGTTCAGGCCGTTGGTGTTCACACGGCGTCGCTGGCGCTGGTGAAGTTGAAGTCCCGCGCTTTGATCGCCGGCACGACGATCGCCGCGCCCGCGCTGCCACTCTCGCTGGCGCTGACGCGCTCTGGCCGGCCCAGCATCTCGAGGTTGTTGAGCAGAAAGATCGGCGACTCGTTCCAGCGCATGTTCTTGATGGGCCGAGTGACCTTGCCATTCTCGATGAGGAAGGTGCCGTCGCGCGTGAGGCCGGTGAAAAGAATCGTGCGCTGATCCACGCCGCGGATGTACCAGAAGCGCGTGCAGAGAATGCCGCGCTCGGTGCTGGCGATGAGATCCTCGAGCGAGCGATCCTCGCCCATCATCTTGAGCCCGCCACCGCCGCCGCCCCCGCCCCCGCCCGCGCCCCCGCCGCCACCGCCACCACCGCCTCCGGCCGAGAGGTCGATGCCCTGCTTCATGGCCCAGTACCGATCATAGGCCAGCGTCTTGAGCACGCCCTTCTCGATCCACACTTTGCGGCCAGTCGGCCAACCGTCGCCGCCAAACGGTGCTCCAGGCGTCTCTGGATCCGTGGGATCCGACATGATCGTGACGCGCTCGTCCACGACCTTCATGCCGATCTTGTTACCGCCGCCTTGTTTGGAGAAGAAGCTGCGACCCTCGTCCGCGGCACGAGCATTGAGCGCACCCGCGATGAGGTTCACCAGGTTGGCAGCCGCCGTCGGCTCGAGTACTACCGTGTACCGCCCCGGCTCGATGGCCACCGCGTTCGTTGAGCGGCGCGCCTTGTCCACCGCGCGGCGTCCGAGAGACGCCGCGTCAATTCTGCTGAAATCGTTGGCGGTGACTCCGGCCCAACCACTGCCAGTGCCGTCCGGCGTGCGTACCGTGGTGGTGAGCACAGTGGACGTCTGCCGGTGGTAGCCGAAGAGTCCCTTGTTGTTGGCGACGGCGAACACCGTGGCGTTGATCTCGAGAAACCCAGTCGACACGAGACTGGCCGCCTTGGCCAGCGTCGCGATCGAGTTCACGGCGGCCGCGCGCTGCGTCGCGGCGAGCGCGGCGGTCGCGTCGTTCCAACCGGGCGACACGTTGTACGTCTGCGGCCCCAGCTCCGGCATCGCCTCCGGGTCCTCCGGCGCCAACTTGGCCAGTGCTTCCGAACGTTCCACCACCGAGCGCAGAGAAGCATCGTCTCTGGCATTGGTCGTGGACGACGCCGACTTCTTGCCGTACGTGCTGCGAACCGTGATGGTCGTATCGTGACTGTCGCCCGACGTGGACGCTTGATTCACGGCAAAGCGCATGTTGCCCGTCATGCCGCTGCCGATCGTGACGCGCGTTTCGTCAGCCGTGGCGTAGGACAGGACTTTCCTGGCGAGCGCCTCGCACTCTTCGCGCGTCAACAGGGCGATCGGCGATGCGATTATCGGCGGGTCGAACAGTGAACGCGGAGCGCCGGCTTCAGCTGTCTTGTTCACGCCGTCCTCCCGGTGTTGATCACGTTGATCTGCCTGAAGCGCGAGGGCACGCAGCCATGCGTGACAGCGTTACTCTGCGCCGGCTGACCCTTGGCGTCACCGTTGGCGCCGCCCATCCAGTAGCTGCGGGGCCCACCGATCATGTCCAGGCTCCTCCAGAATTCCGGCGTGCGCATCTGATACGCCACGTCCTTGAGCATGCCGACGATCTTGCCGCCCTTGATCTCGTAGTAGACCTGCCCGCCGAACTGCGCGTTGTAGCGCTGCTGGTCGATGGAGAATGACCCGTTGCCCTGAATCGCGATGCCCTTGTCCGTCGCGGCAATGAGGTCCTCCCACACGGTGTCGTCCTTGCCGGGCAACTGCGACACATTGGGCATGCGCTGAAACTGGACGTCGCTCCAGTACTGCGCGTAGGAATTGCCATGCGACTTCACCGGCTTGCCGATCTTCTTGTAGTACCAGTCGAGATAAGGCGCCTGCTCGCGCGTGGTCTGGTAGTCCACGAACACGCCATCCTTGATGATGTCGTACGTCTCGGGCACGACGCCTTCGTCGTCCCAGCCGCATGCCGAGAGCGAGCCAACCTGGTTTCGATCGGCGCGGATGTTCATGAGGTCTGAGCCGTACTTGAGCTGGCCCAGCACTTTCTCCGGCGGCGCGACGAAGCTCGTGCCGGCGTAGTTGGCCTCGAACCCCAAGGCGCGATCGAGCTCGGTGGGATGCGCCACGGATTCGTGGATCGTGAGCCAGAGGTGCGTCGGGTGCAGGATCAGGTCGTAGCGGCCGACTTCCACCGGCTTGGCCGACAATTTCTGCACGGCCTCGTCCGCCCACTTGGGCGCGTTGCCGACAAAATCCAGCTCCGTGAAGTACTCATAGCCCATGCCGCGCGGCGCGGTTTCACTGGAGCGCGACTGGAAGTCGGAGTTGTCCGGCGACACCGCGGTCACGCTCAGGTTGGGCGAGCAGCGGAACAGCGTCTGCTCGGTGTACGACCCCTCGGTGTTGGCGAACCACTTTTCTTCACGCAGGAAATTCACGCCGGAATTGCAGAAGCGTACGCCGCGCACCTTGAGCGCCTCGGCGTTCGCCGCAAGCAGCAGCGCCACCTTGTCCGCGACGGGAATCTGGAAGGGGTCCACTGTGATGGGCGACCTCCATGTGCCGATTTGCGATGCGCCGTACGGCGCGAGCGTGATGGGGCGCGCCAGCGCGGCGCGATTGGCCTTGGCCTGATCCACGGCACTGCGCGCAATCGCGACCACGGCGTCCGTCGTGAGCTCGGCGGTGGCGGCGAATCCCCACGCGCCGTTGACCAGCGCGCGCACGCCGATACCAGCGGTCTCGTTATCGGAAAGGCCCTGCACGCGCCGCTCGCGTGTCTGCACTGCCTGCGAGCGGTACTTGGCGATGCGGGCGTCAGCGTACGATGCGCCCGCGGACTTGGCGGCTTGCACCGCGGCCATGGCCAGCTGCTTGAAGCCCTCCTCCTGCGCCAGCTCGCGGACGAGGATTTCGGGTCCGGTCGCCAGCGCCTGCGCGCGGGTACCGATGGCGGTAAGCGCGGCGGCGGCCGACGCTGTTTTTACGAACTTCCGGCGTGAGACAGACATGGTGTCCGGGATGGGTGTTGGCAGTTGTGGTTGACTCGATCTCAAACCGGAATCGAACTGCGTGGCGCCTGAACGTGTTCGAGCAGGTCCGCGATCACGCGTTCAACCGTCACGCCCTCGGCTTGCGCCGCGAAGTTGGTCAGCACGCGATGCCGCAGGACTGGAAACGCGACGCGCTTGATGTCGTCCGGACTCACCGTGAAGCGCCCATCCAGCAGGGCCGCTGCCTTGGCGCCCAGCACCAGTGCCTGACCCGCGCGCGGACCCGCGCCCCAGCGCACAAACTTGCGTACCAACGCCGGTATTCCCGGTGCGTCGGGCCGAGTGGCGCGCACCAGGCTGGCGGCGTACTTGAGCACGGGTTCGGCGGCCGGCAGGTCGCGCGTCAGGCGCTGAAGCGCCAAAACACCATCCGCATGCACGACGCGCGAGATCTGCGATTCTGCCGTACCCGTCGTCGAGCGCAGGATCGCGACTTCGTCCGCTTCGCTCGGATAGCCGACGCGGATATCGAAGAGAAAGCGGTCCAACTGCGCTTCCGGCAACGGATATGTGCCTTCCTGCTCGATGGGGTTCTGCGTGGCCAACACAAAGAAGGGCTTGGGCAACGGCATCGTATCACCGCTGGCCGTCACCGAGTGCTCCTGCATCGCCTCCAGGAGCGCGGCCTGCGTCCGCGGTGGCGCCCGATTGATTTCGTCCGCCAACACGATGTTCGTGAACACGGGCCCGCGCACAAACCGGAATGAGCGTTTGCCGGACGCGTCCTCGTCGAGAATCTCCGTGCCGGTGATGTCGCTGGGCACCAGATCCGGCGTGAACTGCACGCGGCGGAACTCGAGATGCATGGCGTCCGCCACGCTTCGCACCATCAACGTTTTGGCCAGACCTGGCACGCCCACCAACAGCGCATGTCCACCCGCCAGCAGCGCCATGAGAATCTCATCGATGGCGTCGCGCTGACCGACAATGCGCCCGCCAACCTGCTTGCGCAGATCAGCGAGCGCCGAGATGAGCTCTTCCTCACTGCCGGACACCACCCGGCCCACCACCGCGCCATCCGTTCGGCGGGCCGGGTCCACCACTACACCGCCTCCGACAGACTCGTGAAGTTGAAGTCGCGCGCCTTGATCACGGGCATGACGACGTCGCCGCCGCCTTCCGTGCCGGCCAGTCGCTGCGTGGGGCCCAGCGCCTCGATGTTGTTGAGCATGAAAATCGGCGACTCGTTGAAGCGGAAGTTGCGCACGGCATTCTTGATCTTGCCGTTCTCGATGAGGAAGACGCCGTCGCGCGTCAGGCCTGTGTACAGCGCCGTGCGCGGATCCACCTCACGGAGATACCACAACCGTGTTACGAGCAGCCCCCGTTCGGTGTTGGCGATCATCTGCTCCGTCGTCGTGGTGCCGCCGACCATCTTCACCGTGGTCGGGAAGCCTGTCGCCACCTTGCCCTGCTTCCTGGCCCAAAAGCGTGAGTAGAAGAGCTGCTTCAGCACGCCGTTCTCGATCCACGTTTGCCGGCCGAGCGGGAAACCCTCGCCGTCGAACGGCTGGCCACCCAGCTGCGGGTCTGCCGGATCCGAAATGATCGAGACGCGCGAGTCCATGATCTTCTCGCCGATCTTGTTGCCGCCCTGCGGCTTCAAGAACGGGCTGCGCCCTTCGTCCGCCGACCGCGAGTCGATGTACCCCACCAGCAGCTGCACCAGGTCGCCCACTGCCTGAGGCTCGAGAATGACCGTATACCGGCCGGGCTCGATGGCCACTGCCCCGCGCGACCGCTGCGCACGGTCCAGTGCGCGTTCGCTCACCGACTTGTAGTCCAGCTTGGACCAATCGTGGTCGTCCGCGGCTACCCAACCGGAGCCGGTGCCGTCCGACGTGCGCACCGTGAGCGTGTAGTTCGCCGTGGTGTTGGAGAAGTACGCAAACAGCCCCGTCTTGTTGCCGAACGCCGACACGTTGTTGCCGGTGACGATGTACCCCGACGCGTTGACGTTGCCGGCCTTGCGGCTTGGCTCCAGCGCCGTGAGTGCTGCCTTGGCCCGATCCGCCGGCGAACACGCCGCCGTGACCTCGTGGTACGCGTTCACGGGCACGTACGTTTGCGGCGGCAGCGATGGCATCGCTTCCGGGTCGTCCGGCGAGAGCTTGGCCAGCTTCTCCGACTGCTCGATGGCGCGACGGATGGACGCATCCGACAGGTCGTCGGTCGTGACGACGGCATGCTTGGGACCGAACGAACTCTGCACCGCGAACGTCGACCCCTCGATCTCGCCGGCTGTGCTCAACTGGTTGGCGGCGAAGCGCGTGTTGCCGGTAATGCTCGCGTTGAGCGACACATCGCATCCGTCCGCCTTGGACATCTTGATCGCGCGCTCGACGAGGCGCTGCGCTTCGTCTCTCGACATCGGGGCGCTCATGCTTTCCTCCCCGTGTTGATCACGTTCACGTTGCGGAAGCGAGCCGGCACCGCGCCGTGGCTCACCGAATTGCTCTGGCTCGGCTGCCCCTTGCCATCGAAGAACGATCCGCCGATTTCGTAGCTGGACTTGCCGCCGATCATATCCAAGCCGTTCCAGAAGTCCGGCGTGCGAATCTGGTAAGCCACGTCCTTCAGCATGCCGGTGATCTTGCCGCCCTTGATCTCGTAGAACACCTGGCCGCCAAACTGGCCGTTATACCGCTGCTGGTCGATCGAGAACGAACCGTCGCCCATGATGGCGATGCCCCGGTCCGTCGCCGCGATGAGGTCGTCCCACTTGAGATCGCGCTCACCAGGCATCAGCGACACGTTGGGCATGCGCTGGAACTGCACGTTGTTCCAGCCCTGCGCGTAGCAGCAGCCGCGCGACTTGGTGGGCATGCCGTTCTTGTCGTACCACCACTTGAGCATGCCGGCCTGCTCGCGCGTGGTCTGATAGTCGCGCAACATGCCGTTCTTCACGAGGAAGTAGTCCTCCGGCTTCACGCCGTCATCGTCATACCCGATAGTGGACAGCGCGCCCTTCTGCGAGCGGTCCGCCTGGATGTTCATGACCTCCGGGCCGTACTTGAAATTGCCTAGCATCTTTTCCGGCGGCGCCAGGAAGCTGGTGCCGGCGAAGTTGGCCTCGTAGCCCAGCGCGCGGTCCAGCTCGGTGGCATGGCCGATGGACTCGTGAATCGTGAGCCACAGGTTGGTTGGATGCAGGACGAGGTCGTAGCGTCCTACATCCACCGGCTTGGCCGAGAGTTTCTGGCTGGCCTCTTCACCCGTGGAACGCGCGACCTTCGGAAGGTCAAGCTCGGTGATGTACTCCCACCCGCGACCCATTGGCGGCGTCGGTGAGGAGCGATTCTGGAAGTCCGTGCGGTCGTTGGACACGGCCGTGGCTTGAATGATCGGCCAGCTTTTGATCGCGAGTTGATTGATGACGGACCCGTCTGTCGAGGCGTAGTTGCGCTCGTCCTTCACAAAGAACAGCGCGCTGAACACGAACTGGACGTTCGGCGCCTTCATCGCCTCGGCGTTGGCCTTGAGCAGCAGCGCCGCCTTGTCCTCGACCGAGATCGTCCACGGATCGATCGTGAAATCTGAACGCCAGCTGGCATTGGGATGCGCCTCGGTCGGGACGAGCGTGATGGCTGCGTCGCGCGCGATGCGGTTGGCCTTGGCGATCCCGACGGCGGTCTTCGCCGCTTTGGCCACGCCTTCCTTGGTCAGCTTCTGTGTTGCCGCGAATCCCCAGGTGCCGTCCACCAGCGCGCGCACGCCGCAGCCGAACGTTTCGGTATCCACGGTGTTCTGGATCTGCTGTTCGCGCGTGAACACGAAGTTCTGCATGAAGCGGCTGATGCGGGCGTCCGCGTAGGACGCGCCTGCCGCCTTGGCGGCTTGGATGGCCTCGAGCAGCAGTTCCTTGACGGCCGCGTCCATTTCCGGCAGCGGCGTTGAGGTGGGCATCGCCCCGAACAGCGCCGAGGCTTGGCGCGGGATGGCGGTTGCGGCAAGCGCAGCAGCGGTGAGGCCGCCCGCTGTCTTGATGAAGTCTCGTCTGTGGGTCACGGTGAGCGCCGGTGGGAGGTTTTCAAACCGAAGATAGCCCGCGCAGAAGGCGCGTGCTTCCGTGTTTGGACACTGCCGGGGGTCAAAACGTCGCGGCTAGACGGTCAGTTTCATGAGCAGGGCAACCCGGCAACCTTCCACATACGAAGGTCAACAAATCAGAATCTTGATTGACGATGACGCCCGCCTGCCTCCGTAGGCAATCCGTCAAATCCGTTCCATCCGTCGCGTCTGGATGAACTTGGGCCGAGGGGCAATTCGAAGTCACGCCGCAAGAAGCGACACTGGCGCTTGGGAAGCTCCGATCAGGGCTCGGTCGGCGGCACCGCGCGCACGGGATTCCACTTGAGGCCGAGCGACAGGCGGTAGGTCGTCACCCGCCAGGTCTCGCGCACCACCGGCGTCGGCTGAAAGCCGGACGTGCGCGCCGCGCGCAGTCGGCTGCGCGTGGCCCACATCCCGGTCGTCAGCGACACGGTCCGGGTCAGCGAGTACTCGGAGCCCACCCCGCCGATCACGCCAAACCCGTTACCGAAGCGGGACGCCCGGAACGCTGACGGATTCACGACGGTCGGATTCGGCGAGTACAGGTACGACTCATACGAATACATGTATCCGGCGCGCGCGTCGATAAACGGACGCGTCCGGCTCTCGCTGTCGCCGCCATTCGGCTGAAAGCGGGTTCCCAACTCCAAGGTGCCTGAACGGACGGGCCCGCCAAGCACGGACTGCGTCATGTCGGCAGTGGCCAGGAAGAACGGGTTGAGCCGATAGCTCAATCGCGTGGCGGCATTCAGCGTGCCCCAGCTCGCCAGTGCGTTCGATCCGGCCGTCGGCGACTCCACGAAGCTGATGAACGTGTACGACTCGCCGGAAATCGGCAGCCGCACGTAGCGCATCTCGTTCGCGATGGCTGGGGCCTGCGGAGGAAGGTCGACGGGAGGGGCGACACGACCGCCGATGCGGCCACCGATACGGCGCTGCGCGCTCACGGCTCCCGGCAACAGCAACGCACAGGTGATCAGAGTACGAACCCGCATCGCGCCCTCACTGGTCAGATCGCAGCCGGACGTTCGTCAGTCCGTGGATCAAGGGTGATGGATTTGTATGCATTTCGCAAGGCGGAATTCCCTTCCCCCACGCTCGCGGCGGCGCCTCGCGAGAGCTATCGTCTCGCGACCACCATCGGATACCCACATGCGCGCATTCGTCATCCGCTCGTCCGCGATCCTCCTTGCCAGCCTCGCCGCCGCCGCCGTCGCACAGGAAGCGCCGCGCGGTAACGCCCAGGCTGTCTCGAACCCGTACGTCAACCTGCCGTACGGCGCCAAGGACGCGCAGCCTGTCTCGAAGTGGACGCCGCCGGCGTCGGCCGGACGCCAGCTGACGCTCAACGACTTGCTGACGTGGAAGTCGATCCGCACACCGATCCTGTCGAACGACGGCAAGTGGTTCGTCTACGGAATCGGACCGAATGAGGGCGACGCTAACGTGGTGGTCCGCGGCACTGCAGCGGGTTCGAAGGAAATGCGCTTCCCCGTTGGCACGGCACCGGCCGCCGGCGGCGGTGGTCCTGGTGGAGGCGGTGGCGCCGGTGGCGGCGGAGGCGCCGCGCTCGGAATGTCCGGCAACGGCCGTTGGGTCGCCTTCCTTATATACCCCAGCTCCGCGACAGCTCGCGGCCGAGGCGCCCGCGCGGCTGGCGCCCCAGGTGCAGCCAACGCTCCGGCCACGCCCACCAAACTCGGCGTCGTTAGCTCAGCGGACGGCACCAAGCGTGAATTCGAGAACGTCCGCAGCTTCCGCTTCGCCGGCGACAAGTCGGACTGGCTGGCGGTGCATCATGCCGCGCCGGCAACGGCGGGCGCCGTTGGTGGAGGTGGCGCTGGCGGTGGTGGCGCTGGTACTGGAGGGGCAGGCGCAGGCGGGGGGACCACAGCGGGCACGTTGCTGGACCTGGTGCACCTCGCGGGCGGCGCCTCCATGCCGTCCGTCACGATCGCGAACGTGTCCGAGTTCGCGTTCGATGACGGCGCCGACTGGATCGCCTACACCGTGAGCATCGCCGACCAGGTAGGCAACAGCGTCCAGCTACGTCAATTGTCCACCGGCATCTCGCGCTCGCTGGACGCGCGGAAGGCGACGTATCGGCGCCTCACGTGGGGGGATTCATCCGACGCGCTCGCGGCCATCCGCGTCGTGACGGACACGTCTGCCAACGCGGCCAACGAGGAGAACGTGACCGCTCTGCTGTGGCAGAACGCGTCGTCCCCGACGGCGAAGACGGCGGAGATCACCGCCACGTCCGTCGGCGTACCGAGCGGACTGGTGTTGTCCGCCGACTACGCCATCAACTGGGGCGACGACGATAAGGTGCTGTTCATCGGCCTGCGTGAGCCGCGTCCAGCGCGCACGCGCGCCGGCACGTTCAACGGCACGACGAGGCAGGGTTCGGCGCCAGGCGCCGGGAATACTGGTCAGGTCGCGGCGGCACCACAGTCGGATGCCGACGTTCCCTCACTGATCCTGTGGCACTGGAAGGATCCACGCACGCAGGCCACGCAGCAGGTGCAGGAGAACCAGGACCGATCGTTCTCGTACGCCGCGGCGTACCATGTGGCGGCCGCCAAGGTCGTGCGCCTGACGGACGAGAAGCTGCGCAGCGTACAAGTTGGCCCACAGAGCACCTGGGCCGTAGGCACCGACAACTCGGAATACGAGCGCGACGCCGGCATCAAGGGCTTCGCGTACCGCGACATGTGGGCGGTTAACGTCGCCACCGGAGAGCGCAAAGTGATTCAGCGCAAAGTGCCGGGCGGTGGTGGTGGCGGCTTCGGCGGCGGCCCCGCACTCGCATTCTCGCCCGACAACGCCAGGTACGCGTACTACGACACGGGCGACTGGAAAGTCTTCGACTTCGCCAGCGGAGCGACCAAGTCCGTGACTGCAGGCGTGGCCGGCAAGTTCTGGAACGTGGAGGACGATCACAACCAGGTGAAGCCGGCGATTGGCGGTGGCCTCGTGGGCTGGAGCAAGGACGGCGCGCACCTTCTCGTGCGCGACAACTGGGACATGTGGCGTCTTCCAGTGAGCGGCACGGGCGCGATCAACATCACCGGCAACGGCCAGAAGGATCAGGTCCGCTATCAGGCCCGGCTCGTCTCCGACGCACGTCTGAATCGTTATGGCATCGATCTCTCGCAGCCGATGTACGTCGAGACATACGGTGAGTTCACCAAGAAGGAAGGGCTCGTCACCGTCGATGGCCTGAAAGGGGGAGTGAAGGTCGTCACACAGGAAGACAACAAGGTGGACTATCGCCGCGCGCGCGATGCCAACGTCTGGGCGTACACGCGCCAGACCGTGGTGCGCTACCCCAACTGGTATGTCGCGGACGGCGGCCTCAAAAACGAGCGTCAGCTCACCGACGCCAACCCGCAGCAGAAAGAAGTCGCCTGGACACCGGGCGCGCGGCTCATCGAGTACTCGTGCGACAGTCCGGCAGACGCGCGCGGGGCGCCGGGCGGAAAGGGCGCCAAGCGCCAGGCGATGTTGTGGCTGCCCGCGGGATACGAGCAAGGCAAGCAGTATCCGATGCTGACGTACATCTATGAACGGCTGACCCAGGGCTTTCACGGGTACGCGCAGCCCAATGCGACGCGGTATGCCAATCCGAGTGTCTTCACGTCCCGCGGCTACGCGTATCTCATGCCTGACATCGTCTATCACGTCAACGATCCGGGACGCAGCGCGGTGTGGTGCGTGGTGCCGGCCGTGAAGGCCGCGATTGCGACGGGCGTCGTGGATTCCGCACGTGTGGGATTGCAGGGCCACAGCTGGGGCGGATACCAGACGACCTTCATCACGACGCAGACCAAGATCTTCAGGACCGCCGTGGCGGGGGCCGCGCTCACGGACATGACGTCGATGTTCGGTTCGATCTACTGGAACTCGGGGAACACGGACGGCTCGATCTTCATCGCCAGCCAGGGACGCTTCACCGGCGGACCCAACGAAGTGCCAGAAGCGTACGAGCGGAATTCGCCGCAGACGTTTGCACAGAATCTCTCGATCCCGTTCATGCTCCTCCACAACGATCGTGACGGCGCCGTGGATTTCAACCAAGGCATCACGTACTACAACCATCTGCGCCAGCTGGGCAAGGAAGTGGTGCTGCTGGAGTACGTCGGTGAGAACCACGGCCTGGCGCGTCCAGCGAACCAGAAGGACTACGCGCTGCGCATGACGGAGTGGTTCGACACGTTCCTGCGCGACCAGTCGCCGCCGCAGTGGCTGCAGGACGGCATGCCGCGGCTCAAGATGGAAGCGCATCTCAAGGATCGCCGTCCGATGGTGGACGCCAAGGCCGAGGAACGGCCGAGAATCGTGCCCTAGATCCTTTCGGCGCGCCGTCTCACAACACGGTGACGGTACGGTGACGGCGCGCCAACATCCTCACTCTTATGAAACACGTGAATCCTCTGCGACGCGGCACGAGGGCCGCCGCGATCGTCGCCGCCGGCTGCATTTCCTGTTTTGGCGGCACCGAACCGAAGGCGCCTGTCGTAGCCACGGTCACGGTCACCGCGTCCACGACGTCACTTGAAGCCGGCGACAACACGACGCTGACGGCCGTCGCATCTGAGGCTGGCGGAGCGCCGATCCCCGATGCGCCCATCACCTGGTCGTCCTCGGCCTCGGGCGTCATCAGCGTCTCAAACTCGGGAGTGGCGACCGGCGTGGGTGCAGGAACGGCGACCATCACCGCGACGTCGGGCAGCGCGAACGGCACCGTGCAGCTCACGGGGACGCTGACGCTCGAGACCGTGACGGTGGCGCCTGGCACGCTCACCCTTGAGGCCGGCGACACCACGCGCCTTACCGCCTCCGGCCGCAACAAGAACAACATCGCCGTGCCGAACATCACCGTCACCTGGGCGAGTTCGGCCACGGGCGTGGCGACGGTGAGCTCCAGTGGACTCGTGACCGGCGCCGGCGCCGGCAGCGCCTCGATCACCGGCTCATCCGGCGGCAAGTCCGGCACCAGTACTGCCACCGGCACGTTGACGGTGAACGCGGTGAGCGTTGCCCCGCCCTCGGTGACGGTTGAAGCCGGCGACACCACGCGTCTCACGGCGTCAGGCACGAACAAGAACGGTATTGCGGTGCCCGGCGCCACATTCACGTGGACATCGTCGGCTAGCGGCGTGGCCACCGTGAACACCTCGGGCCTCGTCACCGGCGCCGCCGACGGACCTTCGGTCGTCACCGCCACGAGCAACGCCAAGAGCGGCACATCAAATGTCACCGGAACGCTGACGGTCAACTCCGTCACCGTGACACCGGCCACGGTGAGCCTCGAGGCGGGTGACACCACGCGCCTCTCCGTGTCTGCCGCGAACAAGAACGGGCTCACGGTGCCCACGACCGGCGTCACGTGGTCGTCCTCGGCCACTGGTGTCGCGACGGTCAGCGCGACCGGCCTGCTCACCGGCGTCAGCGGCGGAAGCACGACCGCCACCGCAACGCTCGGCACCAAGTCAGGAACGTCCGCAGTCACTGGCACGCTCACACTGGACGCGATCACCGTGTCCCCCTCGGCCGTGAGCCTCGAGGCCGGTGACACCACGCGCCTCACCGCATCGCCCAGGAACAAGAACGCAATCGCGGTGCCCGGAGTCACCGTGACCTGGGGTTCGTCCGCAACCGGCGTGGCAACGGTGAACACGTCGGGACTGTTGACCGGCGTCTCGAACGGCAGCGCCACGGTGACGGCGAGCGGCGGCGGCAAGAACGGCGCGTCCACAGTCACGGGCACGCTGACAGCAAACACGGTGACAGTCACGCCGGCGGCGTTCAGCATCGAAGCCGGCGACACCACGCAACTCACCGCCAGCGCGGTGAACGCCAACAACATCACGGTGCCCACGGCGGGCCTCACGTGGTCCACATCGGCGTCGAGTGTCGCGACGGTCAACACGTCGGGACGTGTGATCGGTGCCGGCGCTGGCTCCGCCACGATCACCGCGACGTTGAACACGAAATCCGGAACGTCCGCTACAACAGGGACACTCACCGCGGCATCGCTGGCGCTGGGAAGCGCGAACGACACGGTGCGTATCGCGCAGACGCGTCAGCTGGCGGCGACCGTCACGAGCATTCGCGGCATCGTCATGTCGGGTTCGAGCATCACATGGTCGACGCTGGCCGGCGGCGTGGCCAGCGTGAGCGCCAGCGGTCTCGTGACCGGCGTCGGCGTTGGCAACACGTCGGTGATCGCGACGTCCGGCACCAAGGCGGACACGACGGCCGTGCGCGTGAATAGCCGCGACCCTGTGTTCGCCTCGCTGCGCGCCAGTCGGTACGCAGCCGAGGTGGGGCGCGCGACGACGCTCATCTGGTCGGTGAGTGATCCTGATGGCGAGTCGTTGACCTGCACGATCGATCGCGACAACGACGGCACCGCGGACACGACGTTCACCAACTGCGCCGCCAGCACGCTGGCGGCGGTAACGTACCCGAGCGGCAGCGGCAACAAGTTGCTCCGCATCACCGCGTCGGACGGCCAGGGCGGCACTGCGTCGGACACCGTGACCATCGCGCTGTACGCGGGCAACAACCTCGCCACCGGCATGAACGCCAACCTCGTGCTTTCCGCGTTCGGCTTCAACAACTCGGGCGGCAGCGGGGTCTATCACCATAACGCCGGCATGGCGACTGACGGCACGCGGTTCTTCCTCGCGGACCGCAACAACAATCGCGTTCTTGTGTGGAACACACTGCCCACGTCGAACGTGGCGCCGGACTTCGTGCTGGGTCAGCCGGGCTTTTTGACCAACGATCCGGGCAGCGGGCTGAACCAGATGAACTGGCCGACTGCGATCGCGGTGGGAAGTGGAAAGCTGTTCGTCGCGGACGGCTACAACGACCGCATCCTGGTGTGGAACACGATTCCGACCTTGAGCGGGACGGCGGCGGACTTCGCGCTCACCGGCAGTGGCGACCTGGTGAAGTGGCCGTGGGGCGTGTGGACGAACGGCACCAAGCTCGCGGCCACGAACACGATCGAAGGCAAGATCCTGATCTGGAACACAATCCCCACGACAGGGACAACTGCGGCGAACGTGGTGCTGAAGGGCAGCGCTACATTCGGCAGCGGCGGCAGCCCGACGCCTCGCTCCATCACGTCCAACGGCACGATGTTCGCCGCGGCGGACCACAACCCGCCGGGCTACGCGGTGCAGGGCATCCACGTATGGAACGCGTTCCCCACCAGCAATGTGGCGCCGTCGTACTTCTCGTCCGCCCCCGAAGATCCGCAATACGCGTGGATGCAGGGCGACTTCACCGGCGACGGCAAGCTGTACTTGTTCGGCCGATACATCTGGGGATACAACACGGTCCCTACGGCGGCGACCGGCGCTGACGGCATCAGCACCCCGGACTTCACCATTCGCAGCAACACCGCGCGACTCGAAGGCGGCGATGGTTCGGACCTCAAGTTCGCCGGCGGCCGGATGTACGTCTCGATGTCCAACGGCAATCGCGTCAACGTCTACAACAGCGTACCCACTGCCGATGCGGAGCCGAGCTTTGCCCTGGGTGCGCCGACAGTGTCCACCAACACGGCGCAGAGCAACTACCTGATCACCAGCCCGATCCCCGCGTCTGACGGGCGCCGCCTGTTCGTGACGTCTGGCTTTGAGCGTCGCCTCTACGTTTGGCGCTCGATTCCGGCTTCCTCGGGCACAGCGCCGGACGCCGTGTTCTGGTTCCAGAGCAGCGGCAACACGTACGACTTTCAACCGGCAGACAATACACTCTTCGGCAACGTGCTCATGGCCGCGGGTGAAAAGACGATTGCGATCTGGACCTCACTGCCCCTCAATGGTGAAGCGCCCACCACCATGCTGCGGGACAACATCGGCGGCGTGGCCCTCACGGACATCAAAGGCATCACGTACGACGGGGTCAACACCTACGTCACGGACGGCACCAGCATGTTGTACGTCTGGGCCGGCGTCCCCACCGCGTCATCCACGCCGATCTTCCAAGGCAACGTTGGTGCGGGCGTCGGTCGCATCTCTTCCGACGGAACCACCATCATGTGGTCCAACGGAGTGTCCCATCGCGCGAAATACTGCCTCGTCGCCAACTTGGCCGGATGCACTGCGCCGTCGACGTTCGGCGCAGCGCTCGTACCCAACCTGCCGTCGGACGTTCTGATCGCGGGCGGTCGTGTGTTCATGGTGGACGGCGGATTCAACCGGATCCAGGTCTGGAATAGCGTGGCGAGCGCCACTGGCGGCGCGGCGCCGGACGTGATCCTTGGGAAACCGAACACGAGCGACGTCACGCCACGCATCGGCCAGAGCCAACTCTTCTGGCCGGGCACCATCGCGTACGACGGCCGCAACGTCTGGGTCGGCGAGTTCAAGTTCTCGGGCCGCTTGGTAGCGTACCCGCTGCCGTAGATCGTGGTCCGGTTTACTGCCGCAGCGTGAATGTCGCGGTCGCCACCTTGTCGCCCCAGGCCATCTCGATGGCGCCGCGGCCCTGCGGCAGCGGGCGGATCGTGATGGTGAACTCCTCGATGTGCTCGGGCGTGTTGGCGACTTCCATCGCCACCCGGCCAACGTCGCTGCTGGCGCTGTAGTTGGTGCCCCACTGTCCCACCTGCTTGTTCACGATGAGGAACGTCCCGGTCCGCGTGTGCTGCGTCCACAGCGTGTACAATCCCGGCGCCAGCGTCATGTCACCCAGCTGAATCGTCTTGGAAGTGGCGAGGTGCGTCGCTTCGTTCGCTCCGGTACGCCAGATCGTGTCGAACGGAATGAGCGTCCCGCCCCACACTGAGCGTCCGCGCGCCGCCGGGCTGGCGTAGCTGATGAAGATCGGGCCCTGCTGGAACGCCGCGTAGGCGGTCTGCCGCGGTGACAGCGCGCCAGTGGGCTTCATGGTCTTGGCGATCGCGGCGATGTCCGCTTTGCCGGCCACGCGTGTGCCAAGCAATTTGTTCGTGGTGAACGAGCCGTCCACGGTCTGAACTCGGCCGTCCTTATCGAGCGTCAGCAGCATCGGGTACGCGCCGCTGCCGGAGCGGATGCGGAGCGCGGCGTCGAGGGTCTCCAGTCCGACGTAGCCAACGTTGTTGCCGGCCACGCCAATAGCCGGCACGGAATCACGCTTTCCCTTCCCCATTGCGGCCAGCAACTCCATGGGCCCGTACACGTACGTGACCGGCGCCGGAAACGCATTGGGCGCGGCAAACGCGCGTCGCTGCGTGCTGTCGGCCCAAACGACCTCACGCACGGCGCTGTCCGCGCGGAAGGCAAGCCGCCATTCGGTGGGCTGGTTCGGGAACGCTGTACCGTCCGCCTGGCGCCGCCGGATCACGGCCGCGGTCGGCCGGCCTTTGTCGAGTGTGAAGTCATACTGCAGGCGGAAAACAACGCCGCCGGTGCGCTGCACCATTTCGCCGGTGAGCTTCGTGGCGGTGCGCGAGAAGTGCTCGATGGCGGCGGTGTCCTTGCCGAGCCGGTAGACGATCGTGGCGCCCTGCGCGCGCGCAGTGGGCGCGGTGATCGCGACAAGTGCCGCGGCGAACACGTGACTGAGACGGCTCTGCATGGTTTGGTCGGGTTGGTCGGACCTTCACGCTCGTCGGCCGGTCGGCCTGTGTCAATCGTTGCGCTGCGCGCTCTCGGCGTTGTCCCGACGATGTCCCGCGCGCTGCGCGCTCCCGGCGTTGTCCCGTGCGCTGCGCGCTCCCGGCGTTGTCCCGCGCGCTGCGCGCTCCCGGCGTTGTCCCGCGCGCGGACCACGCTCGCACCGCAGAACCCCGCTGCGGCGCTCCCTGGCTTCCGCTCCCGCCGTGCCTCCGGCCGG
>JBBTFS010000128.1:0-23597 GCA_038060705.1 Gemmatimonadota bacterium | reverse complement strand
ACCTGCTAACGCGCGAGCATGCCCCGGCGAAGGACCGCGAGCTTGTGCCGCGCCGAGCCGTCCATGACCGTGTCGCCGACGCGGACGACGATGCCACCGAGAATGCGCTCGTCCACCGTCACGTGCGGCGTTACGGTCTTCTCGAAGATCCTGGACAGGCGCTCGGCGATGAGCTTGCGCGTGTTTTCGTCCGCGTCGCGCGCCACGGTGACGTGCGCGTGCATGCGGTTCTCCGCCTTGTCCACGAGATCCACGTAGGCGATGGCGATGCCCGGGATGAGCATCTGGCGGCGATGCCGAACCACGGACTCAATGAACCGGACGAACTTGGCCGGCGCCTTCCCGGCCAGGGCCTTGGAAAGAATCGCGTTCTTCCGCGCCGTATCCACACGCGGCGTTTCGAGAAACGCGCGCAACTTGGAGTCACCCTGCATGGCGTCCGCGATCCCCTGGAGGGTCGAACCCCAGCCGCGCAGGTCCTTCTCGCGGCCCGCCAAGACCAGCAGCGCCTCGGCGTAGTTCGCGGCGATCGTCGACGCGCGCATCTTAACTGCCGGACGTCTGACGTCGGACGCCTGACGTCAGGGTGTTGAAGAACGATTCGACCAGCTTGCGGTTCTTGTCGCCGTCGAGGTTTTCCTCGATGACCTTGGACGCGCCGGCGATGGCGAGATCCACCGCCTCGCGGCGCAGTTCGGTGATGGCCTTGTCGCGCTCGATGCCAATGTCGCGGCGGGCGCGATCGAGCATCTCCTGCTGTTCGGCGTGCGTCTTCTCGATCAGGTCGGCGCGCATCTTCTCGGCCACGGCACGGGCGTCGGCGATGAGCTTCTGCGCTTCGTTGCGAGCGCCTTCGATCCTGGCCGCGTGATCGGCCAGCAGCTTGGCAGCCGCATCGCGATCGGCCTTGGCGCCTTCGATGGCGTCGGCGAGGGCTTTCTCGCGCGCCTCGACGGAGTTGAGGATCGCCGGGAACGCGTACTTCTGCAGGATCCAGTACAGGATGCCGAAGATGAGCAGCACCCAGAACATGACATTGATCTGGAGACTCATCAGGCCTCCCCCTCCCTCGGCGGGGACGGGTGCGACTGCGAGCATGGAAAGACCGAGCATATAGGACAGGCCCATGGTGTAGGGTCTAGGGTTAGGGTCCAGGGTATAGGGTGGGAAGCCTCTCCCGGGAGCGCTTCCCACCCGTTCCCACTAGAACTTGAGCGAGATCAGCAGGGCCAACACGATGGCGAAGAGGGCCGCGCCTTCAACGAGCGCCGAAAGAATCAGCGCGCCCGTCTGAATCGTGCCAGCAATTTCCGGCTGCCGGGCCATGCCTTCCGTGGCCGAGCCGCCGATGCGGCCGATTCCGATGCCGGCTCCCACCACGGCGAGACCGGCGCCGATACCGGCACCCATCATCGCCCACGCACCCATGTAGTTGGCGTTGTAGCCAGCTTCAGAGGCGGCCTGCAGGAGAGGAAGAATCGTCATCTGTTTTGCTCCGAAAACGGTTCACTGCTTTGCGCTCGCACCGTACTGCGCGCTGTCCGTCACCGAGCCCCGGGGCTCAACGGACTTCGCCAGCCAATCGACCGGCTACTCGCTGGCCAGGTGAGCGACATCCGGCCGACGTACTGCAATGCTTGCAACGGTGACTGGTGACTGGTGACTGGTGACTGGTGACTGGTGACTGGACCAGTGCCGAGTCACCAGTCACCAGTTACTTCAGTTAGTGGTGCGACGTCCGAATCTGCCCGATAAACACGGCCGCCAAAAGCGAGAAAATGAACGCCTGAATCAGTGTGACCAGCAACTCCAGAATCATGATGAAAAGCGCCATCGGAACTGACCCGATGGCCGCGCCGAAGCCAAACAGGAAGATCAGGCCAATCAGCACCAGGATGACGACGTGGCCGGCCACCATGTTCGCGAACAAGCGGATCGTGAGCGCGAACGGTTTGGTGAACTTGCCGATCAACTCCACCGGCGTCATCACGAGCGTCAGCGGCGCCTTGAGCGCCAGCGGCATGTCGTGCGGCCAGTAGATGATGGTGCCGATGTATGCCTTGCCCAACGTGCGAATGCCGGCGATTTCGACCACGAAGAAAGTGATGAGCGCGAGGCCGGCGGTCACCGCGATGTTGCCCGTGGCGGTGGAACCGTATGGCAGCAGGCCCAGCACGTTGCAGAAGTAGATGAAGAAGAAGAGCGTCAGGCAAAACGGCACGTACTTCTCGCCGCCGTGCCCGATGACCGGCATGTAGATCTCGTTGCGGAGATAGAGGATCACGCCTTCAATCGCCGCCGCGAATCCCTTGGGGTGTCCGATGGCCTTGGTGCTGCGCTCGTGCGCACGCGCCACCAGCACCAGCATCAGGGCGGTGAGCGTCGCGGCGATCAGCAGGAATACGACGTGCTTCGTGGGAGCGACGTCGATCGTCATGCCGCCGATGTGCACGTTCCACGTGGGCAGCGTCAGCTCCGCGCCCCAATGCTCCATGCTACACGGCCACGGCACTTCCAGGTGCTTGGAGTCCACCAGGTGCGGCATGATGATGTCAGCCGGACCGGGCTTGGTCTCGGAATGCGGCGGGCAGCCGATGCTGAATCCGGCAGAGGCGGCGTGCTCGGCGAATTCCTGCGCCAGCGCCGGACGCGCGCCGAGCGCCATCAAGGTCAACAATGCAAACGCGAGTCGTGCTCTCGTCATCGTTTCAGGAAGATCGGTTCGACCACCGTCGTCACGAACAGCATTCCCACGAAACTCAGCAGGGCCGGTGTGATCGGCGCCCGCCATAATCTGGCGACAATTACCGCATACAGCACGAGCGAAATCAGCCGCAACAAGCTGCCCAGCCCCCACCCCAGCAACAGCTGCTTGTCGCGCAGCGACCTGGCCACCGCAAACGCCGCCATCTGGACCACGACGGCAACCCCGGCGCTCACCAGGACCACTTGCCGGCTGGCCGCGTCCGTGAAGGCCCATGCCAACGCACCAGCCAGTCCCACCCCGGCCACCAGGGCCAGGAAGTACTGCCCATATGCCTTCACCGGGGCCTTCCACCAGGCCGGACCATCTTGCGGTACATCGACCAGAAGCCCAGGCCGGCCCCGCCGAACACCATCAGGATCACGAGCCATGGCGAGGTACCCAGCCGTTTGTCGAGCCAGACACCCGCCAGTGCAAAGACAACGATCGTGGCCGAGAACTGCATGCCGACGCCGGCGAACTCGCTGCCAGATATGCCTTTGCGCCGATGCAGCAAGCGATCCAACTCGGCTTCGCTCGGTCGGTGGGTGTTTGGGTCGCTCAACTGGCCTCCGGCCTCTGCCGCCCCGCCATCGGGAGGAAACCTACCGCTTGTGAAATTTTTCTCAAGCGCAGGTCCGGGGTTGTGTGGACGTACACGAGAGGGCGGAATCAGCGGCACATCGCACCGGACGTCGACCGCTACCAACCCGTGACCGAAGTTACGATGCAGGAGTCACTTGCGGGCAAAGGATTATGTTGACTCTAGCAATAAAAGTTGATAACCTTGCCTTCCCCACGTTTGTGAGCGGCGCCGCTCACAAGTGCCCCGCCGGTGTCGCACGTCTCGTTGGTCTCGGTCTCCATTCATGAGTTCGCGTTTTCTCATTCCGGTGCTCTGCGTTGGCGCGGTCGCGTACGCGTGCGGACCTCGCACTCGCAGTGACGCATCAGGATCGAGAAAGGCCGGCACCGCTGTCGCGCAATCCACGACCAAGCCCGTTCTCGCGCGCAGTGTGTCGCGCAAGAATGGCCAAGAGAAGCCGAGCCTCGTCGCGCGCCTCACGGTAAACGCGGATCCGTCCGCCGTGCGACTCGCACTGCATGTCGTGAACGCGGGCAGCCGTCGCGTGGAAGTGAACTTCCCCACGGGCCAGACCTACGACTTCGTGATTCTCGATTCGATCGGACGCGAAGTGTGGCGTTGGGGCTCGGGTCGGATGTTTACCCAGACGCTGCGGAACAAGTTGCTCGACGGCGGCGAGGGACTTGACGTCGCGGAAACGTGGCAGACGGATGCGCTCGCGCCTGGCCGGTACATGGCACGCGCCACACTCAAGAGCGACAATTTCCCGTTGACGCAGCAGACGGAGTTCACCGTCAGCGCCGCGACCACGGTTGCGGCGAGGGAAGAGCCGCAGAACTGATCAGGGTGCGGAGGCAGGGCGCAGCCAGAGTTACTATTTGTACCCGGCCACTCCCTCCAGCTTGATCGCGCTGCGCATGAAGGTCCCGTTGCCGCGGGCCACGATGTTGCCGCCCATTTCCAGCACTGAATCGGCGATGAACAGGCGCTTGGACTGATGCACGACCGTGCCGGTCGCCGTCGCCTCTCCCTCGACCATCGGCGCCAGTAAGTGCACCTGGAACGTAGACGTCAGCGCGAAGACGTCCGTGACCAGCGACTGGACCGCGAAGAAGGCCGCGTCGTCCAGCAGCTTGAAATAGACGGCGCCGTGCGCCGCGCCAGCCGCATGATGCATGTCGGGCCGCACCACCATCCGCACGACCGCGGTGCCCTCTTCTATATGTATGGTCGGGCGGAAGAACTGGTTAATTGGCGCGCTCACGTACATGCGCTTCAAGGCTTCGAAGTGACTCACAACGGGGAACCGGGAATGGGGAATTGGGAACGGAGCAACCAAGAGTGCGGGAACGGGAAAAGGAAAGTGATAGGGACTGGTTAGGGAACAGTTCCCCAACTAGTCCCCTTCCCATTCCCTTTCCCCTTCCCGCACTCTTGGTTGCCCTGTTCCCATTTCCCCGTTCCCTGTTCCCAGTTCTATTTCGTCATGGCTTCTCCCGCACGAAGACAGGACGACGACCGCGACGTGGAGCTGCTCGATCAGCTGTCGGCCGCACGCAGGGCGTTGGTCGACCAGATTGGTCGCCGCATCGTAGGCCAGCATCAGGTCGTCGACAATCTCGTCGCCGCCCTCCTCGCCGGCGGACACGCGCTGCTCGTTGGGGTACCCGGCTTGGCCAAGACACTCCTGGTGCAAACCGTCGCCCAAGCCCTGGACCTCACGTTCAACCGGGTGCAGTTCACGCCGGACCTGATGCCCAGCGACATCACGGGCACGGAGCTCCTCGAAGAGGAGCACGCCACCGGCCGGCGCTTCTTCAAATTCAACAAAGGCCCCGTCTTCGCCAACGTGGTTCTGGCGGACGAGATCAACCGCGCCCCACCGAAGACGCAGGCGGCCCTGCTCCAAGCCATGCAGGAGCATGCCGTCACGGCAGCCGGCCAGACGCACAAGCTCACCGAGCCGTTCTTCGTGTTGGCGACGCAGAACCCCATCGAACAGGAAGGCACATACCCGCTGCCGGAAGCGCAGCTGGACCGCTTCATGCTCATGCTCAAGATCGGCTACCCCACGCGCGACGAAGAAGAGCGAATCGTCATGGCCACCACGGGCGACCATGAGGTGGAGGTAAAACCGGTGCTGGGTGCGCAACAGATGATCGATCTGCAGCACCTCGTGCGCCGCCTGCCCGCGCCGCCGACCGTCGTGAACTACGCGGTGAAGCTGGCCCGGGCCACACGGCCCGACGCCCCCGAGGCGTCCGACAAGGTGAAGAAGTACGTCAGTTGGGGTGCGGGCCCGCGCGCTTCGCAATACCTGGTCCTGGGGGCCAAGGCCCGGGCGGCCATGGACGGCCGGGGCATCCCGGACCTCGAGGACGTCAACGCGATGGCACTTCCGGTGCTTGCCCACCGTATTGTCATCAACTTCCAGGCGGAAGCCGAAGGCGTGAGCGCCGAGAAGCTCATCGAGATCCCGGACCGACCATGACCATGGATCTACGGAACAGGAAGCGGGTGATCCTGTTCGTCCGCATCGGATTGATCGCAGCGACGATCGTCTTCGTGTTCTCGTGGATCGTGGGGCGAGTATCCAACCAGGTGCAGGACAAGTTCAGGGACGTGGGCGTGCAGACACAGGCTCCGACCGCGAAGACACTCCTCCCCGGCGACGTCCAGATCCTGACCACGGACGGCACGTTCGACGTCACCCTGTCGGGCGACAAGATCCTCGCCGGATTGTCAGAAGCGACCGTGGCAAAGGTGCGGGACGAGATAGCCAAGGAGACTGACAAGCAGCAGACCGGACTGGGCGCGGTCATTGCCGGCGCCGTGAAGTCGGGCGTGTCCAGCGCCATCGGGATGCACATCACCTATGCACTTTCGGACATCCGAGAAATCCGCTTCGACGCCGGCAGGTTGACGGTGGTAACCAAGGACGGCAGCACACACGGGTTGTCCGGCGATAGCAAGAGCGGCGGCAACAAGGAGAAGGCGCTCTTCTCCGAAGCGGACGCGATGCGGCTCATCGAAGCCGTGAAGTCCCGCAAGAACGAACTCGGCCTCCCGTAACGCAACGTTGTTGACGTGGCCAGCCAGGTCGTTCGCGGGGGTGACGGCGCCCCGCTATCGGCGTGTGCGCTGGTTCACGCGTGCCAGTTCGGACCAAAGCGCTGGATCCTCAGAGCCAAGCAGCCACACCGAATAGCCGCGCAATCCGTACGTGGCGATGAGTTCCCGTTTGGCCATGAAGGCTCGCGCGTCCTCCAGCCACATGTGCCGGAACACGCCGTGCTCCTCCCACATGGCGAACGGCGCTTTCTGGACGTCATCCCATTTGGGTGTCACGCCCGCGCGCCCGAGGATCTCCATGCCGCGCGCGTACGAGATGTCGCTGCCGCGCAGCCGCGAGCCATTCTTGTCATCGTACGCCGGAAACCACCAGTCGGAGTAGCCGGCCAGCCCGATCGAGATCTTTGACGGCGGCACGCCCTGTGCCAGGACGTACTGGAGACACGCCAGCATCCACGGATAGCCGGCGACCGGGCCCGGCGGCGAACCGCCGGTGTGCTGTGCGTAGGTCATGTACGAGATGAAGTCGAGCGTATCGGCCAGCGCCCCGTAATCGAATGCCGCGCGCCAGTTGTCGTGGATCCACGTGTCGTAGCTGCCGCTGCCGGGATCGTCGCTCATGCGCGGCACCACCGCGGCCGACAGGCTGCACCCCGCACGATGCACCGAGTCCACCGCCTCGCGGGTGAACGACGTGAACGCATCCCTGTCGCTCACGTGGAAGTTCTCGAAGTCGAACTGGATGCCGTCGAACTTGTGGTCGCGACACAGCGCCGCGAGCGAACGGATGGCCTGGGTGCGCGCGGACGGTTCGTTGAGCACGCGATGGATGGACGGCTGATCGAAGCCGGGATTCATCACGAGCGGAATGAGCTTGACGCCCTTGGCCTTTGCCGTGGCCACCACGCGTGGATCCACGCTGCCGCGAATCAATCCGGCCGAGTCCATCGAGAACACCTGCGGAGAGACGATGGAGATCTGGTCCGCGTGAGCGAGGAAGGCCTGGATGCTCTCCTCGCCGCGCAGGTACCACAGCGCCTCCGGCGTGCGCGACTGTGCCGATGCCGTCTGCGCGGCGGCCAGCAGGAGTCCGGCGAGGGTTCTGTTCATGACTTGAAGATACGATGAGGTCGGGCTCTATCTTTGACCCCATGACGAGACTCACATTGGGGATCGCGGCCGCGACGTTCCTGCTGACCGCATGCACGCAAAGACCGGCGAAGCCGGCCGACAGCGCATTCGCTGCACTCCAGACGCGCGGCGCCTCCGCCATGGGCGTAGACCAGTACACGTCGTCGCACGTCTTCGAGCCGCTGCCCGACGGCGGCCGTATCGTGCTCCAGCGCGACACCGCCGACGTCGCAGGCACTGCGCAGATCCGCGAGCACATGCAGGACATCACCAAGCGGTTCGCCGCCGGCGACTTCTCGATTCCGGGCTTCGTGCACGCGCAGACGGTGCCGGGCACCGCCGTGATGTCGGCCCGCAACACTTTCATCGCGTACACACCGGACACGTTGCCGCGAGGCGGCCAGGTCCGCATCGTCACGAAAGACACAGCTGCTGTCACTGCCATCCACAAGTTCCTCGCGTTCCAGCGAATGGACCATCGCGTGGCTGACCACGCACAGCACATGGCCAAGCCGTAGATATAGAGTCGTTCTCGGCCCCGCCGCTGCGCCGCGTGGATTAACGTTCTCGGCCGGCGCTTCGCGCCGGATTCTTTGCACTCCCTGCTTCGGAGAGCCGGTCATGAGAATGACGATCGCCGTAATGATGGCTGTTGCCGTGACGGCACAAGCACAGACGACGGTGCAGTACAGGTCCACCGCCGGCGTCGAGTACCGATCACAACAGGACACAGGTTCCGTGGCACGCGCCCAGGCGGCACTCAACGCAGACCCGCAAGCCATCCAGCGCTACATCGCGCTCGGCGTGGCGCAGTCGGGCATACGCCAGTTCCGCGAAGCCATCGAGACGTTCACCAGGGGTCTCGCGCGCGACCCCGACAACGCAATGCTGCTGCGGTGGCGCGGTCATCGGTACCTGTCTACCCGGCAGTTCGACCTTGCGGCGGCAGACTTGGAGCGCGCCGCCAAACTGGACAGCACGATCTACGGCATCTGGTACCACTGGGGCATCGTGCGTTTCGCGCGCGGCGACTTCAACGGCGCGGCGCAGGCCTTCGTCAAGGCACTTCCGATTGCGCCCAATGGGGGCGAGCTCAACGGCTCAGTGGATTGGCTGTGGATGTCGCTGTCCCGCGCCGGCAGAGCGGCGGAGGCGAAAGCTTTGCTCGATCGCAAGCCGGACACGACATCGGTGAAGAACGCTTACTCACAGCGCATCGCGATGTACCGCGGGCTCACTCCGCCGGCTCAGCTTGTCACGCCGGCAGACACCGCAGACGTGCAGGCGTCGACGCTGAGCTTCGGACTCGGCAACTGGTATCTCATCCAGGGCGAGACCACCAAGGCTCGCGCCGCGTTCGAGGGCTCGATCGCCGCGGGCGGTTGGCCCGGCTTCGGCTTCATCTTGTCCGAAATCGAGCTGAAGCGACTGAGGTGACAATGGAAGCTCTCATTGTTGGAATCGGCATCGTCGCCGCGTATATCCTCGGCAGCCTTCGCGTGCTTTCACAGTACGAGCGCGGGGTGATCTTCTTGCTCGGCAAGTACAACGGCACCAGCGGGCCCGGACTATTGTTCCTCCCTCTATTGCTGACACGCATGAAGCGCGTGTCCCTGCGCATCGTCGCACAGGACGTGCCGTGGCAGGACGTCATCACACGCGACAACATCACGGTCAAAGTCAACGCGGTGCTGTACTTCCGGGTCAGCGACCCGGCGCTCGCCGTGATGGAAATCCAGGACTACATGTTCGCCACCGGACAGCTGGCGCAGACCACCCTCCTTTCGGTCCTGGGCCAGGTGGAGCTCGACGAGCTGCTCGCCGACCGCAAGAAAGTGAATGACTTGCTCAAGCAGATCATCGACGAGCGCACGGAGTACTGGGGCGTCGAGATCTCCGCGGTGGAGATCAAGGATGTGCAGCTCCCAGACACGATGCGCCGCGCCATCGCGCGCCAGGCAGAGGCGGAGCGCGAACGCCGCGCCAAGATCATCAGTGCGCAAGGCGAGTTGCAGGCATCGGAGACGCTGTCCGAGGCGGCGCGCGTGATGTCGCTCAATCCCGCGTCGCTGCAGCTGCGCTATCTGCAGACCCTCACCGAGATCGCCGCCGAGAACAACTCGACCACGATCTTCCCGCTGCCGATGGACCTGATCCGCCCGTTCCTCGAGCGCGCGGCGGACGTGGTGGGCCCGCGGAAGACCGCCGAACCCACGCCCGCGCTGCCGGCGGAAGTGGCCGCTCGCGCGTTGCCAGCGCCAACCGCCCCGGGCGCCGACGAGTCACCAAGCCGACGCGCGTCCGCGCGGAAGCCGCCGAAGTGAGCGTCAAGGTCGTCGTCATTACGGGTGCGAGCAGCGGGATTGGCGCCGCACTCGCCGAACATCTGGCCCGGACGACCGACTACCAGCTGGTGCTCGTAGCCCGGCGAAAGGACGCCCTCGACGCCGTGGCCGCTCGCTGTGACGGCAAGGCGGCGGTCGTTGTCGCGGACGTGGAGAAACGCAACGAAGTACGGACCGTTTCGGATTACGTACTGCGGCAGCTCAACCGCATCGACGTTTGGGTGAACAACGCCGGCCGCGGCATCAGCCGGCCTCCGTCGCAGCTGACCGATGACGACGTGGATGCGATGATGCGCATCAACGTGAAATCGGCGCTGTATGGCATGCAGGAAGTGCTTCCCCACTTCAAGAGCCGGGGCGAAGGACACTTCATTAACATCTCGTCCATGCTGGCGCGCATTCCCCATGCGGTCATCCGGTCGGCGTACAGCGCCTCCAAGTTCTATCTCAACGCGCTCACCGCGATGATGCGCGACGAGGTGCGCCAGACGCATCCCGACATCGTGTTCTCACTGGTGTCACCCAGCGTCGTTGTCACCGAATTCGGCAGCAACTCCGTGCACGGCGGCCCGGACAGCCGACTGTTGCAGGACGGACAGGAGGCGCGCGAAGTGGCGGCGGTCATTGCCGGCGTCATCCAGTCGCGCGCGCCCGATGTCTACACGCGCAAAGGCTCGCGCGACCGCGTGGCGGCTCACTACGCCAGCATCGGCGTCGATCCCTGACATCGTCGCTTTCGTGCGGCCATTGCACACCCTCGCCCGGCCAGGCAACGTTCCCGACATGAAGAGAATTCTCCGAACCTCCGCGCTCGCCATCATCCTCATGGCGTGCAAGGACAGTGTCGGACCAAAGCCTCCGTCCGCCAAGAGTACCGTCGTCGAAGTCATCACCACGGTATCCAAGGCGCAGCTGGGCGTCGGCGACACCGCCACGTTCGGCTACAGCCTCAAGAACATCAGCGCGGACTCGCTGACGCTCACGACCAATGACGGCTGCCAGATCAGGCCGGAGCTGGACCAGGTCGATGGACCCAAGATTCCGAACCTGCTCGAGCTCCTCTGCCCCACGGCCCAGACGGTGCTCGTCCTGGCCCCGGGCGAGAAAGTCGCCTACGGCATCGTCCTGCGCGGCTACGACAAGACCAAAGCGACTGATCTGCAGCAGCCCGGCTACCTGCTGAGCACTGGCACGTTCGACGCCTCGATGCTCGTGACCGCCAACGAACTTCCCGCCCCGGTACGTTCCGACTGGATACGCTTCACCGTGAAGTAACAGCAACCTCCACGCGCCCGCCCAACATGAAATCGTCCATTCTACGCGCATCGGCGACCCTCGCCCTCTCGATTTCCGCCTCCGGTTTTTCCGTTGCGGCTCACGCCCAACAGCGACCCGGCCAAGCCGCGCAGGCAGTTCCGGCGGATCGTCGCGACGATCCACGCGCGGCACCTGCCCGGCATGAAGGCGAAGGCCCGTTCAACCGGCTCATCATCCGCGGCGCGACGCTCATCGACGGATCGGGAAGCCCGCCGCGGGGGCCGGTGGACATCGTCGTGGAGGGCAACCGGATCACGAGCATCGCCGGCGTGGGCACCCCCGGCGTGCCAATCGATTCCGCGCGGCGCCCCAGCGGCGCGGCGCGCGAGATCGACGCGACCGGGATGTACGTGATGCCCGGATTCGTGGACGTCCACGTCCACCAAGGCACGCAACAGAAGGCGGCCGAGTCCGAGTACTACAACAAGCTCTGGCTCGGGCACGGCATCACGACGGTTCGCGGCGTTGGGTTCGCGAGCTTCGATTACTCGATCAAGGAGCGGGAGCGCAGCGCCAAGAACGAGATCACGGCGCCGCGGTACGTCGTGTACATGCGGCCCGGCAGCGGCTGGGGTCAGGGCTCCATTTCCTCGCCCGAGAAGGCGCGCGAGTGGGTGCGATGGCTCAAGCAGGCCGGGGGCGACGGGCTCAAGATCGGCGCCGAGCGACCCAACATCATGGCCGCGTTGATCGATGAAGCGAAGAAACAGGGACTCGGCACCACCGCGCACCTGCAGCAGACGGGCGTCGCGCAGATGAACGCGGACGAAGCCACGCGGCTGGGACTCGGCACCGTGACGCATTTCTACGGACTGTTCGAGGCGATGTACGACAACCACTCGATCCAGCCGTGGCCCGCGGACATGAATTACAACGACGAGCAGTTGCGCTTTGGCCAGGTGGCGCGGCAATGGCGGCTTGTCACGCCGCGCGGCGAGAAATGGAACGCACTGCTCGCCAAGTTCAAGGAACGTGACGTCACCCTGGATCCGACAATGGTCGCCTACCTCACGGGCCGCGACCTGTTCCACCACATGTACGCGCCGTGGCACCAGAAATACACGCTGCCCACGTTGTGGGACTACTACGCGCCCAGCCGCGTCAACCACGGCTCGTACTGGTACTACTGGACCACGCAGGACGAGATCGAGTGGCGGAACTTCTTCCGCGTGTGGATGATGTTCCTCAACGATTACAAGAACATGGGCGGGCGCGTGACGGCGAGTTCGGACGCCGGTTTCATCTACAACACGCCCGGCTTCTCCACGATTCAGGAGATGGAACTGCTGCAGGAAGCAGGGTTCCATCCGCTCGAAGTGATTCGCAGCGCCACGTACCACGCCGCTGAGACGCTTGCCAAGCCGTCGGGCAAAGGCATCGAGGTCGGGTACGTGGGACCCGGGATGTTGGCAGACCTGGCCATCGTGGACCAGAACCCGCTCGAGAACCTCAAGGTTCTCTACGCGACGGGCGCGCTCAAGCTCAACGACAAGACCGGCAAGCCGGAGCAGGTGGGTAGCGTGCGCTGGACCATCAAGGACGGCATCGTCTACGACGCCCGGCAGTTGATGTCGGACGTGGCCCGGATGGTGGACGATCAGCGCCGCCAACGCACGGCGACGGATGGCATGCGGCCATAGCGCTTACTGAACGCGGTGACGGCCAGCGGGTCAAGGCCCGCCCGGGAAGTTCGCCGGCGGTTGCGACGCGGCTCGCTCGCAAGGACCTGTCTCGGGTTAGGCATGGTGCGTAATGTTGGCGCACCATGTCCTTCACGCTCCCCCACTCCATCGCGCATTACACGCTGACGCAGCGCCTTGGCGAGGGGGGCATGGGCGTGGTCTACCGCGCGCGCGACGAGCGATTGGGACGCGAGGTCGCGCTCAAGATGATCTCCGGCCTGTCTGATGAGGAGGCGCTGAAACGTTTCTGGCGCGAGGCGCGCGCTGCCGCGAGCGTGAGCCATCCCAACGTCTGCCAGATCTTCGAAGTCAGCGAGTCGCCGGACGGCGTCTATCTCGCAATGGAGCTCCTCGCCGGCGAGGCTCTGGACGTCCGATTGCAGCGCGCCGTCTGCGCCCCGCGCGATGCCGTCCAGATCGCGGCGCAGATGCTCGCCGCGCTCGGCGCGCTGCATGCACAGGGACTCGTGCACCGCGACGTCAAGCCGTCGAATGTGTTCCTCACGCCCCATGGCGTGAAGCTGCTGGATTTCGGCCTCGCCCGTCCGATCTCCGACGTCACGGTTCGTATGGACGTTCCGGTGAGCGATCAGATCACGCGTCCTGGCACGCTGGTGGGCACCCCGCGGTACATGGCGCCGGAACAGGTCACCGGGCGCAGCGTGGATCATCGCACCGACCTCTACGCCGTCGGCGCGGTGCTGTTCGAGATGCTCACGGGCCGGCCACCGTTCGCCGGGGACAACATCTTTGACTTGGCCGCGGCAATTCTCAATGACCATCCGCCAGCGCTGCAAGGACCGGCGTCGGTGGTTGCCATGGACCGCGTGATCCGGCGCGCGCTGGCCAAGGATCCGATGGGGCGCTTTCCGTCCGCGGACGCGATGGCCGCCGAGTTGCGGCAGGTCCCGGTCGCCGGCGACACCGCAACGTCCGTCATCGCGGTGCGCGCACTCCTGCGCGTGGTCGTGCCGCCGCTGCGACTCCCGGGTGAGGACAAGGATGCCGCGTTCCTGTCGTTCGGACTGGCGGAGGCCGTGTCCGCCTCGCTCGCCGGCCTGCGCGACCTGGTGGTACGGTCGCCGTCACTGGCGTCCGCGTGGACCGGCGGTGACGCCGACCCGCGCAGGTTGGCCCGCGACGCAGATGTGGACGTGGTCGTCAGCGGATCGCTGGCACGGATGGGCGATCAGCTACGGGCGACGCTCCAGGTCATCGAAGCCGCGTCCGGGACGGTCGTCGGCGCAACGTCCGTGCGCGGCCAACTGTCCGAGATCTTCGAATTCGAGGACCAGATCACCAAGGCGGTGATCGCCCTGCTCACACCATTGCGCGCCGATACAGGCAAGAGTCAGGACGTGCACCGTGACGTGCCGGCCAACGCGCGGGCGTTCGAGCTGTTCCTGCGGGGCCTCGAGCTGGCGCGACAGATGAATCAACTGCCCGAGGCGCGCGTGTACTTCCAGCAGGCACTGGAGCACGACCCCGCGTTCGCGCCGGCATGGGCGTGGCTGGGCCGGTGTCACCGCGTGATCGGCAAGTACATCGAGGACTTCGAGGCCAACGACCGGCGCGCCGACGACGCCTTCCGGCGCGCGCTGGCGCTGTCGCCGGACCTCCCCATCGCGCACCGGTTCTACACCCACTACGAGTCCGAGCACGGGCGGGCGGACGCGGCGGTCGCGCGGCTGTTGCAGCACACCAAGGCCAACCGGAATGACGCGCAGTTGTTCGCGGCCCTGGTGCACGCCACCCGCTACGCCGGCCTGCTGGGGGCGTCCGTCGCCGCCCACGAAGAGGCCAGGCGGCTGGACCCGGCGGTTCCGACGAGCGTGGAGTTCACCTACCTGGCACTGGACGACCAGCCACGGCTGAAGGACTTGGCATTACGCGCCGCAAGCGACTCTGCCAAGGGCGCCTACGCCTACATGCTGCTGTTCCACGGGCGACACGATGAGATGCGGCAGCTGCTAGCGCAGACAGACCTGCGGCACCTTCCCCATGGTTATCAGGGCATTATCCGGGCACTCGAGAAGCCCTTGAGCGATGCACAGGGAACGCTGACCGCGCTGGACGAAGCGCTGACCGTCGGGGCGTCCAACGATCCGGAGGCCGTCTTCCTGTACGGGATGGTTGCTGCCGCGCTCCAGGCGCACGATCGCGGGCTGGAATCCGTGATCAAGGCCGTCCAGCGCGGGTTCACCCCCGTGCGAACGATGGAGACAGCGCCCGCACTCGCTCCGGTGCGGCAGCGCATGGCCTTCGCAGACGCCCTCGAGGTGGTCCGCCGGCGTCAGCGAATCGCGCTGGCTGTCTTCGAGCGCGGCGACGGACCGTCTCTGCTCGGCATCAGCGCCGATCGCGCCGTGTGACGGAATCGGGCCGGGCAAGCGCAACGCGGCGCTTCGCGCTCCGGAGTGCCTTCCATATATTCGGCACGTCCGCACCTCCCACCCGTCAGCACTCATGCCAGCCTTACGCGAGCAGTCTCGACGGAAGTTCCTCCGTTTCCTCGCCGGTAGCCCGCTGTTCGCGCTCGCCGGCGGTGAGTTGGCGGTCGTGGCACGCATGCTGGAGCAAGGCGCGCTGACCGACGGTGACGCCGCGCCTCAGGACCCAGCGCTGATCCACGCGGCACAACAAGCCATCAACGTTTTCGACTTCGAGTCAGTCGCCAAGGCCAAACTGCCGCCAGCGCATTGGGGCTATCTCGCTACGGGCACGGACGACGACGCGACCATCCGTGCCAACCGCGAGGGCTACGCCCGCTGGGAAATGAAGATGCGACGCCTGGTGGACGTGAGCCGCATCGACCCCGGCGTGGAGATCCTCGGTGTGTCATGGCCCACGCCGATCGTGATCAATCCCGTCGGCAGCCAGAAGGCGTTTCACACGGAAGGCGAGTTGGCGGTGGCACGCGCCGCCAAAGCCAGGAACCACCTCCAGGTGCTCTCCACCGTTGCCACGACATCTGTCGAAGACGTGAGCGCCGCACGCGGGATGCCGGTATGGTATCAGCTCTACCATCGCCAGGACTGGAGCCAGACGCGCGAGCTGGTGAAACGCGTGGAGCGCGCCGGTTGCCCGGTGCTCGTCTTCACCGTGGACCTCCTCGGCGGCAGCAACCGTGAGACCCAGGTGCGCGAGGCGCTCACCGACACGCGCGACTGCACCAAGTGCCACACCGGCGGACGCCCGCAACCCGGGATGCTCCAGATCGATTTCCGGGACAATCGCCGCAAACCGATGATCGCGGGATTTGGCCCGGCGCAGAATCCGGATCCCGGCACGCCGACGTGGGACTACATCAAGCGCCTCAAGGACATCACCACCATGAAGGTCTTCCTCAAAGGCATCGTCACGCGCGAAGACGCCGAGCTGGCGATGCAGCATGGCGTGGACGGGCTCTTCGTATCGAATCACGGCGGCCGCGCCGAGAACAGCCTGCGCGCCACGGTCACTGCCCTGCCGGACGTGGTGGCGGGAGTGGCAGGCCGAGCGCCGGTGATACTCGACGGTGGCATCCGTCGCGGCACGGACATCTTCAAGGCACTGGCACTCGGCGCCACAGCGACCGGTATTGGCCGGCCGTACATCTGGGGACTGGCTTCGTTCGGGCAGGAAGGCGTGGAGACCGTGCTGGCCTTACTGCGCAAGGAGTTCGAGATCGTGATGCGACAGGCCGGCACGATCACGACCAAAGGCATCACGCGCGACTATGTCGCCGAGGCACGCGGCTAGGTTTCCCCGGTACCTGTTCCGCGGACAAGAACTCATACTGGCGGGCATGCTTCCAGGATCACAAGGGTTGGCGATACCTACACCGCGTCGCCGTTGGACCCGCGCGGCATTCTACATCCACTTGTGGCTCGGCGTGGTCGTGACGGTCGCGCTCGTCGCCATTGCAGTCACCGGCGTGATGCTCAACCACAAGCGCGGCGTGGGCCTGATGCCCGACGTTCCGCACCAGCCCACCGCCCCGTTCGGCCAGGCGATTTCGCTGGAACGACTGGCGTTGGCGGCGCTCGAGGCCGCGCCGCCGTCGTCGAAGGGAGCATGGAAGTCGGGCGACCCGGTGGACATCGCGCTCATCGATCGCATGGACGTGCGCCCGCGCGATGGCATCGTGAAGGTGCGTCTGCGCGACAAGGCGTCCATGGAGATGACCGTTGATATCGCGAGCGGCCAAGTGCTCCACACCGGTCGCCGCGGAGATGTGTTCATCGAGAAGCTGCATTCCGGTGAGGCGTTCGGCGGGCAGGCGTACGTCCTCCTCTCCGACGTCACCGCCGTTGTGCTCGTGCTCACGTTGATCACCGGCTATTGGCTCTGGTTGGCGCCCAAGCTGCGGTGGGGCCCCGCCCCGGAATCGGACCAAGTCACATGAGTGCAAACATCATTGCCTTTCTGCTGGGCTTGTTCGGAGTGCCCATTGCGTTGCTCGCGGTAGGCCATCGCCTGCGGCGACGCGCGCCGCGAGTCCGCAGCGCCTTCATGGGGGCATTCATCGGACACTGCGTGGCCGGCGTGCTGGCCGTGCTACTGGGCATGATTCCGCCGGAAGCGTGGACGCCGGAAGAGACCGGCCGCGGATTCGCCGGACTGTGGAGCTTGCTGGTACTGCCGGTCGTTGGCGCGATGGGTGGGTCGCTGTGGAGCAAGGGCCGGAGGGTTTCGCTCGACATCCACGGGGTACGAGAAGGTGGTCTAGGCAAGCCCTGGTAGTACCGATACTCTAAAGCGGTGGGCCGCTTCTCCGACGACGGAGACATGCCGCGTTTTGGTGGTTCGTCGTCATCGGTCGAAGCGTGACCTTGGCAGTACTCTCACGCTGGACTTGACTGACATGCGCCAACTCACGTTGTGTTTCCACGTCACCCTGCTCGGGGCCATCGCTGTCATCACGCCCCAGCCAGCGGCGTCCCAGGCGCTGGATTCCCTCCTCGACGCGCCGATCAACGCCGCCTCCAAGTACGAGCAGAAGGCCGCGGAGGCTCCGGCGTCGGTCACGATTGTCACCGCGGACGAGATCCGGCGGCATGACTACCGGACCATCGCGGACGTCCTCGAGAGCGTCCGCGGTTTTTACATCAGCAACGACCGCAATTACACGTACATGGGCGTGCGCGGATTCGGCCGACCAACGGACTACAACAACCGGATTCTGCTGCTGATTGACGGTCAGACCGTCAACGATCGGACGTGGGCCGGCGCACCTATCGGCGGTGAACTGCCTTTCAACGTGGACGCCATTGAGCGCGTCGAGATCGTGCGCGGGCCTGGCTCGGCGCTGTACGGCACTGGCGCGATGTTCGGCGTCATCAATGTCGTGACCAAGACCGGCACCCAACTGGACGGAACGATCATTCGTGGACGTGCCGGGTCTGACGGCTTGGGCGAGGTCGCCTTGACCACGGGACGCGCGCTCGGCGCAAATGGATCAGCGGCGCTTTCGGTGCTTGCGGGCCGTTCGGACGGCGGCGACCTCTACTTTCCGGAGTACGACACCCCGGCGCAGAACGGCGGCGTGGCGCGCGGCCTGGACTGGGAGCGCGGTGGAAGCGCGCTCGCGTCGCTCAGCTGGAAGGACATCTCGACCTCCGCTGGCTACCGGTCACGGTCAAAGGGAATCCCTACCGGGGCTTACAGCATGGTGTTCGGCGACGCCCGGGCGCAAACGTGGGATCAGACGATCTGGGGAAGCGTCGCGGCACGCCGGGAAGTGCGTGCCGGGTTGCTGCTCTCTGGGCTCGTGTACGGTGACCGCTATGACTACGAGGGTACGTACCCGCTCTCCGCCGGTGCGCCGTACGGCGACGGCGGCGGAAGCGCGGATGCCGGCGCCGAAGCGCTGCTCCTGTGGGACGCGACGTCCCGACATCGCCTCTCCTTTGGGTCTGAGTTTCGCCATGTGTCGCGCGCGGACTACTGGGAACGTCAACTGGACGGGACCCGAACGAGCGACGACCAGCCGTTTGATGTCACGTCCTTCTTTGCGCAGATCGAGTCCCAACTGCTATCCCGCCTCGCGCTCGTTGCCGGTGTGCGCCGCGAGGCGACACGAACTCTGCCCGCCACCACCGTTCCGCGATTCGCCCTGATCGCCAATCCAGATGAGCGCACGAGTGTGAAGCTGCTCTTCGGCGAAGCGTTCCGTTCACCAAGCCCCGCTGAAGCGACGATTACCACCACGTTCTACATCCGGAACCCCGGGCTCAGACCTGAGCGCATCCGTTCCACTGAACTCGAAATCCAGCGCCGCGTCGCGTCGCCCCTCCTGGTGGGCCTGACTGCCTATCGCTACCAAATGCGCGATCTCATCGAACAGGTGGCGATCGATACCATTGGTACGCTCAACTTCAGCAATACTGCCGCGGTCGACGCGCGCGGCACGGAGTTGCAGATCGACATCGTACCGCTCGGCGCACTCTCCGCTCGCGCCACGTATGCGCTGCAAGCCGTGGACGACCGCTCCACCGGACAGCGACTCAGCAATTCGCCAGAGCAAATTGCCCATGTCACGGTCCTGGGCCAAGCCACAAACGGACTTCGCGCCGCGGTGGGTATTCGGTACGAGTCCGGTCGGCGAACGCTCGGCGGCGGCATGACCCGGGCGTTCACACGGTCAGACCTGTCCCTGGGTTACGCGTCGGCGTCGTCGGGCCCAATCCGTTGGATACGCGGCGGCGAGGTCCTGCTTCGTGTGACGAACCTCTTCGACGCGACGTACGCTGTGCCCGGCGGCCTCGAGCACCTCCAGAACTCGATCCCTCAGCGGGGGCGCCAGTTCTCCCTGAGCTTCAGCCACCGCTCGTCCTGGCGGCGATGACACGAGCCGCACTGCCCCTCGGATGGGTGGGTCGCCGAGTCGCTTGCCGTGCCCGAGGCGCGTGCATGGCGCTCATGTTCCTGGCTGAAACGCGGGCCATTCTGGCGCAGGAGATGGACGTCCCAGTCTCCGTTCAGATTCCGCTCTTTCTCAAGGTCATGACCTTCGATCGACGCTACGGCAACGGCGGTCAGCCGGTGATCTTCGGCGTGCTGTTCCAGAGTGGCAATCGGGCGTCGGTGATCGCGAAAAACGAAGCACTGCGCGCGTTGAATTCCGCCGCCGACCTCGAAGCTCAGCCCGTCCGACCCATACCGATCGACCTGGACCAGGAGTCCCTGTCCGATGCGCTCGCCCGGGAGCACCCCACGGCGGTGTATGTGACTCCCCTGCGGGCCGTCGCCATCGGCAATATCTGCGTCGCGACGCGAGCCGCCCAGACCACGACGTTCACCGGCGTCCCTCGCTTCGTGACGCTCGGGCTGGCCGTGGGCGTCCGGCTTCAGGGTGAGCGGTTAAAACTGTTGGTTAATCTCCCCGCCGCGCGAGCCGAGGGTGCGGACTTTCGCGCCGAGCTGCTCAAGCTTGCTCAGGTGATCCGATGACGCCCTGGCTCGGCGGCATCCGCCGCAAGCTGGCGATCAGCTTTTCGCTGCTCGTGTCGGCGTTCGCCGTGTTCATGGTCGTGTTTTTCCCCAATCGGCTGGAACAACAGGCACGCAGCGCCCTTATTGCGCGCGCCGAGGCGGTGCGCGACATGACAGCGTATAGCCTGAGTGCCGGTTTGTACTTCGGTGATTCCTCAGCCATCCGGGAAGTGCTGGATGGCGCGGCCCGCGACGCCGACGTCACCCTGCTCGAGGTCCGCGATCTCGCCGGCCGGCTGACCACCATCCGACGCGACGCGGGCGCGATGGCACATGACACGATCGTTGGCGGCGGCTATGTCGCGCCCGACGGTGCGACTTACATCACGTCAACGCTCGTCCTGCACGGCACCACCCAGGTCGGTACGCTCCACCTCGGCCTTTCACTCGCCGCACTGCGCAAGGATGTCCGAGCCGGGCGCCAACTCGGACTGATCGTCGGCGCGCTGATCCTCATCATCGGCCTCGCGCTCGTTTACACCGTGAGCACGCTCGTGACCCGGCCGCTGCTCGACGTGGTCGATACCGTGCGGCGCATCGCGGCCGGCGACCTGAGTCTCCGCGCTCCGGCCACCTCCGATGCTGATGTCTCGCAGCTCGTCAACGCCGTCAACTCCATGGTGGACAGCTTGGCCGGCGCACAGTCCGAGCTGGCGCGCATCAACGCGGAGCTCGAGGCGCGCGTGCAAGCGCGAACCGCCGAGCTGGAGTCGCTCATCGAGCTGGCACCCACGGCGATCGTCGAAGTGGACCTGGCGTGGCACGTCACGCGCTGGAATCGTAGCGCGACGAAGCTCTTTGGCTGGACGGCCGAAGAGGCCATCGGGCACCGCATCCCGTACATCACCGAAGAGCATTTGCCCGAGTTCAGCAAGAACCAGGCGCGTCTGATCTCAACCGGGACGCTGCCAGCGCTGGATGCGGCGCGGCGGCGCAAGGACGGAAGCCCCGTCCACGTTCTTGTCTCCGCCGGCAAGCTGAGCGATGCCCTTGGCCGCACAACAGGCTACCTCGCGTTCGTGACCGATCTCACCGAGCGCAAGTCGCTGGAAGAGCAGCTCCGCCAGGCCCATAAGATGGAAGCGGTTGGACGGCTCGCCGGCGGAATCGCGCACGACTTCAACAACATCCTGACGGTTATCACCGCGTGTGCCGCGCTCCTTCGCGACACCAGCGTAACGACCGAGCAACGCGAAGACATCGAACAAATCGTCGTGGCGGCCCAGCGCGCCGCCGCGCTGACGAACCAGTTGCTCACGTTCAGTCGGCAGGAAGTGGTGCAACTCGAACCCGTGAATCTCAGCAACGTGGTCCACAGCATGGACCGGATGCTGCGTCGGCTGCTGCGTGAGAATATTCGGGTCACGACGTCACTGGGACGCGAGGTTGGGGTCGTGACGGCCGACCGTCGCCAATTGGAGCGGCTGCTACTGAACCTCGTCGTCAACGCGTCGGACGCGATGCCACAGGGCGGGGCGCTCACCATTGAGACGCGGAACGTTCGCCTTGACGAGGCGTTCACACAGCGCTACCGCGGCATGACCCCAGGCAACTACGTCCTGCTGTCGGTCCGCGACACCGGCGTTGGTATAGACGCAGAGACGATTCAGAACATCTTCGATCCCTTCTTCACCACCAAGGAGGTGGGCAAAGGAACGGGCTTGGGGCTGGCGACGGTGTACACCGTATCCACACAGCTCGGAGGATGCGTTGACGTAGTGAGTTCGAAAGGCAACGGCGCCACGTTCAACGTCTACCTGCCGCTCACTGGCGTACAGCCTGCCGCCGAGGCTGCATCGTCCGCGATCGCCGGCCCAACCGACGGCGGCCGCGAAACGGTGCTGCTGGTGGAGGACGAGGAACCGGTCCGGCACGTGCTGCGTCGCACCCTGGAACGGCTCGGCTACTCAGTGCTCGACGCCGGCAGCGGCGAGGCTGGCCTGGCGGTCTCCAAGAGCCACGACGGTAGCATCGACATCGTGGTGACCGACCTGATGATGCCCGGGATGAACGGCCGCGAGTTTGCCGATCGGTTGCATGCAACCAAGCCCGAGTTACGCGTCGTCTTCATGTCGGGCTATACGGAGGAGCGGGTCCGGCAGGGTGGGCTGGTGGACGCGAATCACGCCTTCCTGCGAAAGCCATTTACCGGGCCGGAACTTGACAAGACCATTCGGGCCCTGCTCGACCGCACGCCGCGAACGACTACGCCCACCTGACGCGCCGTTCACGATGCCAGGGCGAACGTGGTTTTGTCATCCTGAGATCAGCGCGGCGCGCCCATGGCGCGCACCATCTCCACCCAATTCTGGATCAACGCGATGCGCGGCAGGCTCTGGCCCACCTGGTCGATATAGAGGAACTGTTTTCCGTCGGGGAAGATGTCCCAGTTCACGTTCGCCATTTGGGTGTCGTCCAGACCGCTCTCCATCACCACCCGCCGACTCGTGACGGCCATGCCCTCACCAGGCGCAATGCCAGCGGCGAGCAGCGCGCCCCGCTGAACGTAGAACAGCGTTTTCCCATCAGCGCTCCACCTGGGCGAATGGCCACCTTCGGTCGAGATCTGCGTCGGCGCCGTGCCGGGCGTCATTGGCAGCACGTACAACTCGGTCCTTCCCGTTCGATCCGACGAGAACGCGAGGCGCTTGCCGTCCGGTGAAAGCTGCGCCGCATACTCGTTGAACTCGGAGTTGAGGATCCAGCGCGGCACGGAATCGCCCAGCGCAATGACGCCGATATCGGCCTTCGCTTCGGGCCAACTGATGAAGATCAGGCCCCGGTCACCCACGAGCCACGAGGCGGGATACAGGGCATCTCCTGCCAACAGGAGTTGGGGTGACCCGGACAGGTTCGAAGCGCGCACATAGATCCCAGGGACGACACCACTGTCGCCGGTCGACACGGCGTATGCCAGCCGCCGGCCGTCGCGGCTCCAGACGGGTGCGCGTCCGCCGCCGACCGAGAACCGGGCCAGCGTTCCCTGCCTGCGGTCGAGAATCCAGAGATCGGCCTGCCCAGCGCTACCGGGAGACAACAAGCGCATGGCGAGGAATCGGCCGTCGGGTGAGATCGCGGGGTCCTCAAGGTTGTCGCTTCGACGGCCGGGAAGCGGCAGAATGGCGCCGCCAGCACCGCTCGATACGCGAAACGATTCATTGGTGTATCCCGTGCCCGGCTGATATTCCAGCCAGCCGTTCGTCGACAGCGCAAACTCGTGGTTGAAGCCGCCGGGCTGCCACACG
>JBBTFS010000127.1:6684-11881 GCA_038060705.1 Gemmatimonadota bacterium | reverse complement strand
GCGATGACGTTCACTTCGCGCAGCGTCGGCGGATTCGGGATCCGGTTCAGGTTCGCGATCGGCATCGGAATGCACGACGGCGTACCGGGCCCGCCCTGCGGCATCTGGAAACCCGGCGGCAGCGAAATGCCCGCGGTCGCGATCGCCACTTCCATCGACGCCACACGCCTGTCCTGTTCGCTTGCCACCTTCGCCGCAACCGTGCCGTCCGGCAGAATCATGCTGGGCTCTTCGTCCGGCCGGCAGGCATGGATGTACTTGTCCGGAAACTTCACGTTGCCCGGCATCACCCAGTCCTTGCCGAACCCGTTGGGCGGACGATAGCCCTCTGGCGCGGTGAAATTGGGCGGGTACTTCCGCTTGTACATGTTCACCCAGCGTACCATGCTGGTGACGTACGCGTTTCTGATGTTGCGGCGTTCGGTAGTCTCGATGGAATCGACAAAGCGCTTCTTGAGGCTGTCCGGGAACGGCTGCCAGTCGTACGGCACCTTCGGCGTTGAATTCCACTTCCCCTCGGGATTGCGATACTCGACGCGATAGTCGATGCCGCGCACGAAGGCGACGGAACCGTCCGGCATCACGGCCCACTCGTCGATGGTCGGCGTGGGGTTGATGCGGGCCTGGATGTTGTAGCCTCCAGTCGCGCTCACCTTGACGATGTAGTCAATCTTGGGCGTGCGCACGGCGCCGAGCGTGTCCAGCACGCGCGTATCGAGATCGAGAGCGATGATGAGGTTCGAGTCCGGCGGCGACGGGAACCACGGCACACCGCGCGGCGGCGCCACCTTTGGCGGCGTCGGCCGCGGGTACATGCTGTAGACGAGCCGCCCTCTCGAATCCGACGTGACTTGCGTGGCGCCGAATCCGCCCGTGAACGCGAACGCTTCCTGGGCGCGCGGCACGGAGCGGACGCGCGTGACGTTGCCTTGCGGGTCGATCACCAGCAGCGCCAGAGATGCAGGGTCGATGAAGAGACTGGAGTCGCCGCGGTGCGCGATGAGCGTCCCTTGCCGCACGCCGTAGGTGTTCTCTTTTTCTGAGGCCGAGTCCAGGATGACACGCTCGGTGACCATGTTCGTGTCCAGCAACAGGAGCCTGCGGCTCGTGCCGTCGTTGAGGAGGACGCGACCGTCCGGCAGCTCGCGCACCGCCGAGACCGCGCCGATCGGCTCCTTGGACACGGCCGCCGCGGTGGTGATGCGACGGACCGGCGGGCCCTGCGCGAACGTCGGCAACTGTGGCGCGGCCATCACCCGCATGGTGGTGTCGCTCTGTGCGCTGGCAACCTGTGCCGAAACGACGAGCGCGATGACGGTCACTGCGAATTGGGTTCTCATTGTCTCGAGACGAAGACGTCGCCGCCGCCGAAGATGATCATCGGAACGCCGAAGCCGCCCATCGGCGTGCCTCCCACGAACGTGTTCGTGCCGTTGCGCACCGAGGCGAGAAAACGCGGGTCCATCCAGACCACCACCTGAGGCGGCAGCTTTCGGCGCTGCGCTGGCGTCAGGACGCCGTTCACGTCATTCACAATCCCAATAAGGAGGTCGATCTGCACCCGGCGCGCCTTGATGTACCGGTCGTAAGCATCGTTGATGTCGTACGAGGTGGCCAGCGCACTCAGGTGCTTGCCCACCGGCGCCCAGATGGAGTCGGCGCGGTAGGTGTAGCGGCGGTTGAGCCCCGCGATGCTGTCGGCCTGCACCGCGGAGAGCTTGAGCGTGTCCTGCGATCGCAGGATCACCGACAATGGGTTGATGATGTTGTTGGGTCCGGACTGGCGGAAGAACGACTCCGGCAGCTTGGAGCCCGGCCGGTCGCGTCCCGCGCCAACCCATTGCTCAACATTCTGCTTTTCCCGGGTGGACCCGAGATCAATACGCACCGACGTCGTGAGCACCACCGGTTGACGCAGCGTCAGGAACTGCGGGCGCGTGGCGCCGAAGCGCTGGTTCACTTCGTACCTGTACTGCCGCGTCACCGGGTCAAAGCCACGCACATAGAGAAGGGACGCGTCCGGCGTGGGCGTCTGACCCCAGCCCTTGAGATGGTTGGAGCCGTTGACGATGAGGTCCGCGGCGCCCAGCGGATTCGAGAGCGAGAACGAAATCAACGCGCGCTGCGGCATGTGGAACTTGGCACGATCGAGCGAAATGTTGAGCGACGCGCCGGAACTCCACGGGCCCTTGCAGCTATTGCGCGAAGCGATCTTGCCGAACGACTTGTTGAGGCACGACTTCACGGCCGACGAAGCGTTCGCCATGAGCGACGTCATGTCCCCGACGATCGCGGAGGTCGCCCAATCGGCGGCGCCGGCGGTCGGGTAGATGAACGCACGATCGTTGTTGTAGCCGTCGCCGTTGATGTCGCCGGCCACGAGTGGCGTGAAATACGCTCCCGAACGGAACTGTCCGTTCCAGCTGATGTTGATGGCCTTGAGGAGCAGATAGTTGAGCCCGTACGAGATCTGGTGCGGACCCTGCGACGACTTGAACCACGTGAGGCCCAGCGGGCTGCCCGCGGTGCTGTTGAAGCCGGACACCTGTTCGCGCGTGGCGGTGAGCGTGTAGGCCACGTTCCAGCGGAAGGTCACGGGCACGCGGTAGATGGGGTTGAGACGCAGGCTCATCTGGGCCGTCCGCGACTGCACGTCCGAGCGGATTTCCGATACGCGTGCGAACGCCTGGGTGACACGCGCGTCGCGGGCGGCGATCTGGCCCGTCGTCTTCACGATACTCCCGGTGTCCACATACACCGGGCGCCCTTCGGTGGCCAGCGTGAAGCGCGACACGTTGTCGAAATTGAGGTCCACCTGACGCGACTGGTTCATGCTGAGCGACACCGTGCCCTCGGCGTTCAGATTGTAACGCGCGCCGAGGATGGCGCCGGTCCACGACAGGTTGCCGCGCACCGACCGCGACGGGCGGAAGTCGGAAGCATACAGCGTCACGTTCGGCACGGTGCTCGTGAACGACGACGGCGCGCCGCCGGCGCACGCGCCGGGCACCGCCGCGGGATTCGCGCCCCAGGTGCTCCAGTTCACCGCCGGTACGGCCGACCCGATGCACAGCAACTGCTGCGCACCGCTGGCCAGGCCGGTGTTGTCGATGGCGGAGCCGATGTCCCCGCCGCCGGCGTTGGTGAGCACCGCGATGCCGCCGCGCATCACAGCGCGGGGCGCCCGGAACTGGCCGAAGAACATCTGGATATCGTTGGACTCGCCCAGCGTCCACGAGAAGCCGACGCGCGGGCTGAACGACACTGGCGTGGGGATGCGGTCGTTGCGGCGGTTGAAGGTGGCCTCCACCGCGGAGTTGAACGTCGGCGTCACAGTGTAGTGGATCGCGTCCGCGCGGATGCCGTACTGAAGCTGGAAGTCCGGCGTCTTGCGGTACGAATCGCCCAGCGAGATCGCAGCGTTCATCTGCCCTGTCGTGCGCTCGTTGACACTGAGCGTACGGCTGAACGACGCGGGGATGGCGTTCTCGAGATCGGCCAGCGAGTTGTACGAAACCGTGCCCAGCAGGTTGTTGGCCGGATTCGACGTCGCCGTGCTGTATTGGAGTTCGGTGCCGAGCTTGACGCGATGCTTGTTGGCGTCGTCGAACCACGACAGCGTGTTCTGGAAGGAGCCGCCGAGCGAGCGCGACGAGGAGCTGAGAATCTGGTTGCCGCCGAACGTCAGGTTCTGGACGCCGCTGCCCGACGCGAGGTCCGACGTCACGCGCACGCGCCCGGCTGGCATGCTGAGATACGGGTCGCCGGAGTTGTTCGACACGGTGATGCCGGCGTTGGTCTCGCTCAACACCATCTTGAAGTAGCCGCTGTGCTGCGCCTGGAGGCCGCCGTTGTAGCCGCTGCGGTCGCCGCTGGCGCTGGGCAGCTGGGTGACGCCGCCGAAAGCCGGGCTCTGCCGGTTCCATCCGCCGTTGAACGTGAAGCCAAGCGATTGGCCGCTGGTGGAACTGGGCGGCTGGATGTTGATGCGGCCCAGGAACGAGCCGTTGTCGCTCAAGCGATCTGGATGCAGCGGACCGCCCACTCCCGGCACGTTGTTGGTCGTGAGAATGTTGAGGAAGCGAGCCACCGAGTCCTCGGACACGCCGGCGGTCTGGAATCCGAGGGCGCTGGTGCCGCGGAGAGTCTGGTTGTCGCGCGACTGGCGGCCCAGCTGATAGGAGATGTTGTAGAAGGTCTTGTTGAGGATGAGCGGACCGGACACCGTGCCGCCGGCGGAGATGTTGGTGTATTCAGAGCCCACGGCCTGCGCGGCCTTGTCGGTCCACTCGAGCGACGGGGTGTTGATGACCCAGCTCATGCCGCGCGTGCGGAAGTTGGAGCCGTTGGACGCCGAGATGTTGAAGTTGCCGCCGCTGAACCCGCCGCGCGTGACGTCATACGGCGACGTGGTGAGGCTGGAGCTGATTTGCGCGTCCCGCGGCAGGTTGTTCTGGCCCAGCGGAAGGCCGTTGAGGGTACTGGTGTTCTGGTCGGCACCCGCACCGAGGACGGAGAATCCGTCCGCCGCACCGTCAATGCCGGGCACGAGCAGCACTCCGGGGAGCGATGCGGCCATCGCGGCGAGATCACCCTGCCGGTCGGCGGCCAGGTTGGTGGTGGTGACCTGACGCTCGGTGCCGCCAACGTCCGGCGTACCCTGATTGCGGTTGATGCGTTGCTGAACAGAGGTGACGACGGAGATCGTGTCGAGCTGGACGACGTTGAGCGAAGCGTTGGCGATGAGGACCTCTTCATCCGCCAGGCGCTTGATTTCCTGCAGCTTGTAGACGTAGCCGATGAGCGCGTAGCCCATCATGTAGTCGCCGGTCCCACCGGGGAACACGATCTGGAAGTCGCCCCTGCCATTGGTGCGCACTTCGCGGGTGACGTTGCCGGGGATGGACGTGGCGGTGACCCGGACAGAGGGCAGCGGTAGCCCCTCCTGATCGGTCACTTTTCCGCGAATGACGTCGTTCTGGGCTGCCGCTGGTGAGGCAAACGCGAGGGCCGCAATGAGCATTGCAGCTCGTAGAGCCATTCTCAGCATGCAGTTATCCTGTAGGACGCTGTGTGTCGAGCGCGACGCCCGTTAGACACCGGAAAGCTGCTGAACGTCTACCGTTTTCGCATCGGGTGGGGGATGAGGATTGGATTAAGCCGTCGAGCGCATTGATCTCGGGCTGGCACCTCGGCC
>JBBTFS010000127.1:4532-6584 GCA_038060705.1 Gemmatimonadota bacterium | reverse complement strand
TCCCCGCTCTCTACAGTCCTGATTGTGGTCTACGGAACGAACGGGTGCGAAAGGTCCGTGACCGCCTGCTGCAACTTCAGGACTTTCGGCCCATCGCAGGAACTCTTGGCGTCGTCACCCAACGACGTGGCCAGCGACTGAAGCGTGCTCTGGCGCGCGTTGCCCGTGACTGCTTCGGCCTTGCTGATCTCGCCCCGCACCGCGGCGATGCGGCCCTTGGACAGGCACTTGTTGCGTTCGAGCTGGTCCACATACGCCTTGGCCAGCGGGAAGCTCGGCGGCCAGTTGAACTTCGGCTGACCCTGCGCGTTGAGATACGGGAGCTTCACGGTGTTGGACGCGTCAATCTCGTTCTGCGTCAGGAACTCGCTGGGAATCAATTCCATCGCGTCCAAGCCACGCGCGATCTCGCTGCTCACCAGCGTGCCGTTGTACCAGTACGCCGACCACGAGCCGCCCAGCGTGAGCCGGGTGGAGTCGATCGGGCCGCGATCGAAGTACGCGATCTCCTTCGGGTTGCGCGTGTCGGTGAAGTCGAACACGGACACGCCGCCCTGGTACCACGCCTGCACCATCACGTCGCGGCCCGGGATCGGAATCAGCGAGCCGTTATGCGCGACACAGTTCTCCTTGTCCGTCTGCGCCGCGGCGATCTTGTAGTAGCTGCGGAACTCCATCTTGCCGTTGACGATATCGAAGATGGCGTTGGCGCCCCATTCCTTCTTGTCGGTGGCGCGGCACTTGGGCGATGTACCACCGCCCCACTCGTCCGAGAACAGCACCTTGGTGCCATCGTTATTGAACGTGGCCGAGTGCCAGTACGCGAAGTTGGAATCCGCGACGGCGCCGAGGCGCTTGGGGTTGGCCACATCGCTGATGTCGAGCAGGATGCCATGTCCTTCGCATGCACCGCCAGCGAGGCCCACCGACGGATACACCGTGATGTCGTGGCACTGGCGGAACGCCGGAATCGGTGTCACGCCCGGCACGACCGCATTGGCGCGAAGCGCGTTGGTGAACATCGTCTGCAGATTCGCGCGGACGGCCGCCGAGTCGGCGGCTGTGGCCACCGTGTAGTCCTTTCCGCCGCGCCCCTTCACGATGCTGTCCAGCTTGGCGCGGATGTAGAACGGGCTGATTGCGACCGCGTTGCCGAGGAGGTTTGTGGCGACGTAGCCGCCCGCTTTCTTGACGGAGTCAGCAATACGATTGGAGATCGCGAGGTCCGCCTCGGCCGGGCCGTGCGAAGGCATGGCCTTGAGGTCGGCGAAGATGTTGGCGCGGCTGACGACGGCCGCGGCCACCGGATTCGCCACCGGCACCTTGATGACTTCGATGCGCCACAGGGCCGAGTTCGCGTCATCCGGGCGGCCCGCAACGCAACCCGGCAGTTCGTTTGGTGAGCGCAGGCCCGCTGAGCCGGAGACGTAGATGTAGACGTTCTCCTTGTCCCTGGGATCCTCGACCACCGTGTGCGTGTGCGACCCGCGGCACGTCTGCACGCTGGTGACGAGCCTGGGCGCCTTGATGTCGGAGATGTCGAAGATGCGGATGCCGCGCACCCGATCCTTGCTCACCGTGTCCTGGATGCCACCGGAGCCGCAGTCGAGCCGGCTGGCCGTGCCTTCGGACGACATGAAGAGCAGGTTGCGATACACGGACACGTCGTTCTGCGAAGCCGGGCACATGAACGTCGAGATGACCGTCGGCTTGGACGGATTCGACATGTCCCAAATCTGCAAACCGTTGAAGTTGCCCTGGATGGCGTACTGGCCGGTGAACGCGAGGTCGGAGTTCACGCGCGTGAAGTCGATCGGTCCACCACTGAGATAGTCCTTGGGGGACGCGACGGTGGCCGTGATCTTGAGGTTCGAGACCGCCTGGCCGGCATCTGTGAGACCCGGCTTGAGGCCTTCGCGAGGATCCGGCCTTCTTGCTGTCGCGCACGCGGTGAGCGCGGCGAGAACAAAGATGAAATGTGGCTTCATTGCCTTATAGAGAGGAGAGAGGGGAGAGGAGCTGGGAGAGAGGAGAGAGGAGAGAGGAGAGAGG
>JBBTFS010000127.1:0-4432 GCA_038060705.1 Gemmatimonadota bacterium | reverse complement strand
TTCCTGGCATCGTTGGCCAGCTCGGTCGCCAACGTCGTCAACGCGCTTTGTCGGGCAGCGCCGGCGACGGCTTCCGCGGTGCTGATGGACGCCCGCACGCCCGCGACGCGGCCTTTGGACAGACACTTGCTGCGTTCCAACTGATCCACGAACGCCTTGGCCAGCGGGAAACTGGCCGGCCAGGCGAACTTCGGTTGACCCTGCGCGTTGAAATGCGTGAGCTTCACAGTGTTGGCGGCATCGATCTCGTTCTGCGAGACGTACTCGGTGGGAACCATTTGCATGACGTCGAGGCCGCGGCCGATCTCGGAGCTGACAATCGCGCCGTTGTACCAGTACACGGACCACGTGCCGGCGTTGCCCATGCGCATGGAGTCCACCGGGCCGCGGTCGAAGTACGCGATCTCCTTCGGATTCCGTGCGTCGGTCCAGTCAAAGACCGAGACGCCGCCCTGGTACCACGACTGCACCATCACGTCGCGGCCCGGAATCGGGATGAGTGAACCGTTGTGCGCCACGCAGTTCTCCTTGTCCGTCTGTGGCGCCGACATCTTGTAGTAACTGCGGAATTGCATCTTGCCGTTCACGATCTCGAAAATCGCGTCGGAGCCCCACTCCTTCCTGTCGGAGGCGCGGCACTTGGGCCCGCCACCGCCACCCCACTCGTCGGAAAACAGGATCTTGGTACCGTCGTTATTGAACGTGGCCGAATGCCAATAGGCAAAGTTGGAATCGGCGACAGCATCAACGCGCTTGGGGTTGACCGGGTCGCGAATGTCCAGCAGCAAGCCGTGGCCTTCGCACGCGCCGCCGGCCATCCCGATTGCTGGATAGACGGTAATGTCGTGGCACTGCCGGTTCACCGAGATTGGCGTAACGCCGGGGATGGCGGTCGGCCCTTCGGCGCCAACCATGCGATCAACTGCTGCCTGGAGTCCGGAACGCAGCGTGGCGCTGTCGGCGCCTGTTGGCGTACCACTACCGCCGCGCGCGCGCATGACACTGTCCAGCATCGGCCGGATGAAATTGTTGTTCAACGGGAACTCCGAGCCGAAGAGATTGACGACGTAGCCACCCACTTTGCGGGCGGAGTCGGCAGCGACCTTGGCCTTGGCGATGTCTTCGGGCGCTTCACCATGCGTCGGAGCCGCCTTGAGGTCCGTGAAGATGTTCGCACGGTTGACGATCGCGGCCGCGGAGGGATTGGCGAGCGGCACCTTGATGATTTCGATGCGCCACAGCGCCGACGTTTCCACCTCGGGCTTGTCGCGTGTGCAGCCCGGAAGCTCGGTGGGCGACCGGAGTGGGGCCGAGCCGGAGACGTAGATGTAGATGTTCTGATTGTCCCTCGGATCCTCCACGACGGTGTGTGTGTGTGAGCCGCGGCACGTCTGGACGCTGGCCACGAGCTTGGGCGCCTTGACGTCCGAGATGTCAAAGATGCGGACGCCACGCATACGGACGGTGCTCACCGTGTCGCGAATGCCGCCGGGCGCGCAGTCAAGCTTGCTGGAGTTCCCCTCGGACGACATGAACACAAGGTTCCGGAACACCGACACGTCGTTCTGCGACGCCGGACACGGGTACGACGCGACGAGCGTCGGGTTGGTCGCGTTCGACACGTCCCACACGAGAAGGCCGGCGTAGTTGCCCTGGATGGCGTAGTTGCCGGTGAACGCCAAGTCCGCGTTGGTCTGCGTGTTGTACGGCGCCGGCGGCGTCACCTTGGCGGTGACCTTGAGTCCCGACGTCGCCTCGGCGGCGTTGTGCAGGCCGGCCGTGAGTCCAACGCGTGGGTCCGGCGTGCGCGCGGTGGCGCAGGCAGTGGTGGCGGCGAATGCGGCGACTAGCGCCAGGGCGTGAGAGATCGAGCGATTCAGCATGAGATGATTCCTCGAAGGGATTCCTGAAACTGCAATGGTGGGAACTACGCTCGGAGGGGTGGCCGAGTTACGGCGCGCCCAGCGACAACAACATCTCAGCCATCCGAACGATCTCCGTGGATTGATCCACGTTCACGTCGGAGGCGAACTTGAAGACGACTTCGTCCTGGCCGGCACCGACCGAGGCGAAAAGTTCCTGCACCATGGAGACGGCGCCCTTGTGGTGCTGAATCATGAAGGTGAGGAACAGGCGGTCGAACTCGACGTCGCGGGCGGCGTCCAACTGCTTCATCTGCGTTTCGGTGAGCATGCCCGGCATGAGCATGGTATGCGTCATGCCGCCCATGGTCATGGTCATCCCCTTGGGGTTCGGCTGCGGCACCGGCTGACGCCGGTCGCGGAGCCACGTCTGCATCAGCGCGATTTCGTCCGTCTGCGCGTTGATGATGCGTTCGGACAGCCGGATCACGGCCGCGCTGGCGCCGTGCGTCGGGGCCCACTTGGCCATCACGATCGCCTGCGCGTGGTGGCTGATCATCCCCGACATGAAGTGGATGTCGGCAGCTGTATACGGAAGGCGGGTGCTGTCGGCGCGGGCCTGGAGGATGTACTTGTCGTCGCCGGCCGAACCCCCGGAAGAGGGCGTCGGGGCGCTCGCGGGCCGGGCTCCGGCGCAGGCGGCTACGGTCAGGGCAAGGATGAGGCAGGAAGCGACTCGAAACATGCCCGTGAAAAGCTAGGCCTTCGCCTAGTAACTGCAAACAGCACCTGAAACGGCGGGAACCGGGAACCGGGAACGGGGACAACGACAACGGCGGGACAGGGAAACAGCGTACGGGAATCGCGACTGTTCCCAGTTCCCCGTTCCCGCCGTTTCAGTTGTCCCTGTTCCCGGTTCCCGCCGTCTTTGTTAAGCCTTCTCTGTTATGCCTTCTCTACCCCCGCCCGCCCCCGGCTGAGCATCCACTCGCTCGCCGTCTCGATGGGTGCATCCGGCCGGCTCACGTACGGAACAGTCCGGAACGACGTCTTCCACCGGTCGCCATCCACGCGAGCCACGAAATACCCGCGCCGGTTGTTCTGCCATTTCACGTGCGGATTCTCGGCGGCCCGCTGCTCATTGAAGAACGCGGACCGTTCACTGCCGTCGCCGCCGGAGGAGATGCTGGTGCCGAGGAATTCCGTGGCGACCGTCTTGCCGGCCTCGGTACCCAGCTCATTCACCCAGTTGGCGTGGTTGTCGCCAGTGAGCACGACGCTGCGGTTGGCCGCGTGCTTGCCCAGCATGTCGATGAAGCGTGTCTGCGCCGCGGGATAGCCGGACCAGCTGTCCATCGACACGGAACGATCCGGGCCCACGGCGGTGTCGATCGAGGCAGCCATGGACTGGTTGCCGATGACCTGCCACTGCTCGCTCGTGCCCTTGAGCCCCTGCTCCAGCCAACGTTCCTGATCGGCGCCCATGAACTGGCGCTTGGGATCATCCCAGTCGCCGCACGGGACTTTCCTGGAACCGTCGTCGCACGCTTGGTTCGACCGGTACTGGCGCGTGTCCAGCATCCAGAAACGCATCAGCGCGCCCCACTCCATCGTGCGCGTCACCTTGAGGTCTGCCCAACTCGTGACGCGCGGAACGCGCACGGGCTGGTGCTCCCACCAACCCTGATACGCCGCGGCTCGGCGCGCACGCATCTGCTCCTCGCTCTCGAATTCGTTCTCGCCGACTGACCCCGCGTAGTTGTTGTCCACTTCGTGGTCGTCCCACACCACCTCCCAAGGGCAGCGCGCGTGCGCCGCCTGGAGCAGCGGGTCCGACTTGTATTGCCCATACCGCGCGCGGTACAGGTCCAGATCGCGCGCCTCGGTGGTGGCGTGGATGCGCGTCCGACCGGGCGTGGGCCCGTATTCATAGATGTAGTCGCCCAGAAACAGCACGAGGTCGATGTCTTCCTTGGCGAGGTGGGCGTGCGCGGTGTAGTAGCCCTGCTCCCAGTGCTGGCACGACGCCACAGCGAAGGTGATGGGCTTGCTGACGCCCGCGGTCGGCGTGGTGCGCAGGCGGCCAACCGGGCTCTTCGCGTCCGCCGCGGTGAATCGGTAGAAGTACCAGCGGTCCGGCTCGAGTCCGGTGACATCGATGTGCAGGCTGAATCCGAGTTCGGGCGCCGCGGTGGCACGCCCCTGTTTCACGATCCTGGAGAACTGCTCGTCGTCGGCCACTTCCCAGGTCACGGCGACGCGTGCGCCCGACATGCCGCCGTCCGGCTCAAGCGGCCTCGGCGCGAGCCGTGTCCAGACGATCGCGGAGTTGGGCGTGGGGTCGCCGGACGCGACGCCGAGCGTGAAGGGGTCGTCGGCAAAGCGCGGGCGCAGCGTCACGCGCCAGTCGTTGGGAATGACGGCGGTGAGCGCGGCGAGTCGCGCAGCATCGAGGAGGAAGTCGCGGCGTAGCATGCGACTAACGTGACGAGCTGAAAGGCGACGTCAAGTCGTCGCCGATTACGACGCGCGACGCAGTACAGCCTTGACCCGAGAAAGCAGGCGCACCG
>JBBTFS010000126.1:0-31217 GCA_038060705.1 Gemmatimonadota bacterium | reverse complement strand
TGACGCTCCTTCACGTACTCGACGGTCGCGGCCAGTGCGCCCTGCGCCACGCCGATCATCTGCGCACCGATGCCGACGCGTCCTTCGTTGAGCGTCTCGATCGCAATCTTGTAGCCCTGACCCACCTGGCCCAGCACGTTGGCCGCGGGCACGGTGACGTTGTCGAGCATCAGCTCGGTGGTGCTCGATGCGCGAATGCCGAGTTTGTCTTCCTTCTTGCCGACGGCGAAGCCGGGGAAGCCGCGCTCGACGATGAACGCCGTGATGCCCTTGTAGCCCGCGTCCGGATTCGCATTGGCAAACACGACGAAGATCTCGGCTTCGGCGCCGTTCGTGATCCACATCTTGCGACCGTTCAGCACCCAGGCGTCGCCCTTCTGCTGTGCGTGCGTTGTGAGGCCAAAGGCATCCGAGCCCGAACCGGGCTCCGACAGCGCGTATGCTCCGACGGTCTTGCTGGTGAGACGCGGCAGGTACTTCGCCTTGAGCTCGTTCGATCCGGAGCGGTTGATCGGATAGTTCACGAGCGTGTTCTGCACATCCACGAGGATCGCGGACGACGCATCCACCTTGCTGATCTCCTCGACGGCGAGCGCCACCATGAAAAGCGAGCCGCCGGATCCGCCGAGCGATTCCGGCACTGCGATGCCCATGAGGCCGAGCCCGAACGCGCCTTCGACCAGCGCTTTGTCGAGCTTGCCGGCGGTCTCCATGAGTTTCACGCGAGGCCGGACTTCGTTGTTCGCGAACGCGGCCACCGCGTCGCGGAACATGACTTCCTCTTCGGACAGCTGGGTCAGTGGGGGACGCATCTCAAGTGAATATAGGAACCACAACTGACTATCGCGGAGGCCGCGTCCATCTGCGCAATCCGCGACAAGCAGTTGTTGTCCGGTTCCCGCTAGCGCCGGAACAAAGACGCGCAGCGCTCGAGCTGCCTGCTGCGCGTCACGGTGAATGCCAACTCTGCCCACACCGGCCGTTCAGTGTTGCGTTGTCGAAACCCCATCCACGGATCGATCATCTGCGGCACACCGCGAACGACCATGGTCAGCCGGCGCTCATCGGACGGGTACTCCACCAGCGCGTCGCGGAACTCCGCGAGTGCCGCTCGATACGGAGCGCTTGGCCCAAAGAGTGCCCGGCGGACGCTCGTGCACGGCAGGTACGAGAATGGTCCGAGCAACAGCTGCCAGCGAATGCCGGTGAGCTCCGTCGTGTCGCGGATGCGGCGCAGCAGCGTCGCTTCGAGATCTCCGGCATTCACGCGGCGGTTGGCGTTCGAGACCGGGATCGGCGCGTCGGATCTCGCGGACGCGAAGGTCGCGTCGTCGACCCGGCCGATCGCGAGGTAGAGCGCTTCGAGCCCCACGCGGCCGCTGTTCACGATCCAGCCGGCAACGGACTCCTCGAACGGGGAGCGCGCGTTTCTTTGCATGAGAAAGCCGACTGAGATCACCTCGCGGAGCCGGAGTTCCGCGCTCGCCGTCCGTCCGTCGGCGAGGTCGAGCGCCGCCGCGGCAGCACTGGCGACAGCGGCTTGCCGTAGCCCCGCCGCTCGAACCGTGGGCAGCTCGCCCCACGACACCTGGGTGTCCGCCGGAACCGACCACAGCGCGCCAAGGTCTGTTGCGCGGGCGTGCGCGACGCGTCGAAATGCAGCGAGTGACGGGTCTCGCGCAACGCTGCGCAGGAGTGCGCGCTGTTCGGTGGTGAGGCCGCGCCGGGCTGCCGGGAACACTGCCGCGATCCAATCGCGATTCGATGCAAACAACCGCGAAGCTGCGCGCGTCCACTGCGGGCAACATGGCGCCCCGAACTTCGGCTCCGGTTCTTGCTCCCACGGACGCAGTGGACCGTCGAATCCCGCGCTGCCGATGGCGTGCAGAAGGCGGCCGGCCTCCACCGGAGAGATCGTTGTGTCGATTGGGACGACGTAGCGCTGGATGCGTTGTTGCTGCAGCTGCCGCCGGCGCAGCGCCGGGTTGTCGGCCGAGGCCCCCTGCGCGACCATGCGCCGCGCAATCCAGGTGCTCAACGATGCGAGGCCGACGACCCCCAGAATTACGACGACGGCGATTGCGATCAGCCCGGACCACGAGACGAACGACGAGTCCCGCGACTGTTTTTTTTCCGGCGGCGGTTCGCGCGATCCCTTCGGAGCCGGCGCTCCCGCGTCGGACGCAGCGCGCACGCGCTGCAGCATCCCCGCGAAATCGTCGTCCTTGTCCTGCGACGTCACTGCTGAAAGACCTGAAGCGCGAGGTCGACCTTTCCGAACGGCGCCGAGACCTGGACGCCCTGCACGACCGGCTTCACCCGCTCGAACATCTCGCGCGCAATCGCGATCCCCTCGGCGACGGCGTGCTCCTTGGATTTCTCGTTCGCCTGCCGCATGCGCGTGATGATCGACTCGGGCACTGTGACGCCGGGAACCTCGTTCGCCAGGAACTCCGCATTGCGCACGGATACCAGTGGCCAGATGCCGGCCACAATCGGAATCCTGACGTGTGCGATCTTCTTGAGGAAAGACTCGAGTTGCGCCGGATCAAACACCGGTTGCGTGATGGCGAACTCCGCGCCCGCTTCCACCTTCCACTCGAAGCGCTTGATCTCGTGCGGCACGTCCAGCGCCGCAGGATTCACGCCGACGCCGATGACAAAGCTCGTGGGCTTGCCGATGGCGTTGCCGCCCGGATCCAGCCCGCGATTGAGATTGGCGACGAGGTTGGTGAGCCCGATGGCGTCGATGTCGAACACCGCCGTCGCGTCCGGATACGGCCCCATCTTCGGCGGGTCGCCGGTGACCAGCAGCATGTTGTGCAGTCCGACGGCCGCAGCGCCCAGCAAGTCGGAGAGCATGCCGAGCAGGTTGCGGTCGCGGCACGCGTAGTGCGTCACGGTCTCGATGCCGACCTGTTGCTCGATGATGACGCTGGTGAGCAGCGCGCCCATGCGGCTCTGGGCGCGCGGGCCGTCTGGCACGTTCACCGCGTCCACGCCGGCGTCGTTGAGCTTGCGGACGTCCGCCAGCATGCGCGTTGCATCCACGCCGCGCGGCGGTACGATCTCGACTGAGGTGACGAACTGCTTCTTCGCGATCTTCGCTCCCCACTTGGATCGCGCGACGAGCGGCACGACCTCAACCCTCGGCACGCTCAAACCCTGACTTGGTTCTTGGGCCTTGGGCCTTGGGTCTTGGGTCTGCCGTTCGCGTGCCGTTACAGCGAGTCGTGGTGCGAGAGGGCGTACCCCTTCAGCCATCGCGTGTATGTGCTCCGGCGTCGTCCCGCAGCATCCGCCCACCACGCGGGCCCCGGCCTGAACCAGATGGCGCGCGTATGTGGCCATGTATTCCGGGCTGGCCATATACATGCTGCGGCCGCTGATCTCGCGCGGCATGCCGGCGTTCGGCTGAGCGCTGAGCTTCTTGCGCGTGAGCGGTGCCATCTTCTCGATGGCCTCGAGGATGATCTGTGGCCCCACAGAGCAGTTGAGTCCGATCACGTCCGCGCCCCAGGCGTCGAGTGAGCGCGCGATGTCTTCTGGCGTGGCGCCGAACGGCGAGAGTCCATCCGCGCCAACGGTCATCTGCGCGATGATCGGCATGTCTTTCGACACATCGCGCGCGGCCAGGATCCCCTGTTCGATCTCGTGCAGGTCGCCGAACGTTTCCAGCAGGAAGACGTCCGCGCCGCCGTCCTTCAGCGCCTGCATCTGCTCGCGGAAGTACTCGCGCGCCTCTTCGCGGCTCGTGGGGCCGAACGGCTCAATGCGCACGCCGAGTGGCCCGACCGATCCCGCGACGAGCACGGGCTTGGGCGCTTCGTCCGCCACGGCGCGGGCTAGGCGTGCGCCGGCCTTGTTCAGCTCCGCGGTCTGTGATTCCAGGCCGTATGGCGTGAGCTTGAGCCGGCTGGCGCCGAACGTGTTGGTCTCGATCACTTCGGCGCCCGCTTTCACATACGCGCGATGCAGCTCCGTGATCATGTCGGGCGCGCGGACATTCAGTTCATCGTAGCACTGATTGATGAACACGCCCTTGGAGTACAGCATCGTGCCCATCGCACCGTCGAAGACGATGATGCGCTCGGGGTCGAGCAGGCGGTCAATGGCGCTTTTGCTCACGCCGCACCTTCCAACGTGCCCGACGCCTGGGCGCGCACGGCGTAGTACTTCGCTTCGGGGTGATGCACGATGATGGCTGCCGTGCTCTGCTCCGGGATCAGCTGAAACGCCGACGTCAGTTCCATGCCAAGTTCTTTCTCGACGGGCAGGAGCTTGAAGAGCTTGGCGTGGTCATCGAGGTCGGGACACGCGCCGTAGCCCCACGAGTAGCGCTTGCCGCGGCCCGGCGGAATGCCGAGATCGTGTCGCAGCTTGCGGTGCAGCCACTCCGCCGTTGCTTCGGCGGTCTCGACGGCCAGCCCGTGCGCGAAGTATCCCTCGCTGTATTCGCCGGCCTTCTGCATCGCGTCGAAGCGGCGCGTGGCTTCGTCGCCGATCGTCACAACTTGGAACGCGACCACGTCCACGTCGCTGGCGTCCTGCGCGCGGAAATAGTCGGCGATGCAAAGGCGCTCCCGGCCTTCCTGGCGCGGAAAGTGGAACGTGGTGAGCGGCTTGAGCGTGCCGTCTTTGGCGAATGCAGCCGGCTCGTACACGAGCAAATCGTTGCCGCGTGACTGAGCGGGGAAGTAGCCGTACACCGCCTGCGGCTTGAGCCACCCTTCCTTGAGCGCGGCCGCTTTGAGCCGCGCGAGCGTTGGCTCGAAGACTTCGTGCACCATCTTCTCGTATTCCGGGCCCGAACCGCGTCCACCCCATTGCAGTCGGTACAACTCGTCGAGATCCAGCACCTGGAACACTTCTTCGAGCGGGATGTCCCGAAGGACCTTGGCGCCGAAGAACGGAGCGACGGGCACGGCGTGATCGGTGGACACGGCGCTGCGCGCGCCGGCGCTGTCGCCGACCGCGATGTCTTTACCAACAGTACTGCGCAGGAACACGTCGCTCCTCGCGTCCGCGAGGTTCTTTGCGACGAACAGTTTCCGTTGGCCCGCGTCCTGAAGGCGGTCCATCGTCTCCAGTCCCTCGAACGCATCTTTGCAGTAGAACACGCCGGAGTCATACGGTCGCTCGGCTTCCACGAACATCGCGCGACGGCCAAAGCGACGGTTGATCGCCGCGCCGCCAATGAGCACCGGGAAGTCCAGCTTGCGCTTGTCCAGCTCCTGGACGCAGAGCGGCATTTGCTTTGACGTGGATACGAGCAGAGCCGAAAGACCGATGGCGTCCGCACCGACCTCCACCGCCTTGTCGATGATCGTGTTCACGGGCACCTGTTTGCCCAAGTCATATACGGTATAGCCGTTGTTGGACAGAATCGTGTTCACCAGCGACTTGCCGATGTCGTGCACGTCGCCGTACACGGTGGCAAGCACGACCTTGCCCTTTGTGAATCCTTCGGCGCGCTCCAGGAACTGCTCCAGGTGCTTCACGGCCTTCTTCATCACTTCGGCGCTCTGCAGCACGAACGGCAGGATCAGTTCGCCAGCGCCGAACTTGTCGCCGACCTCTTTCATCGCGGGCAGGAGCGTTTCGTTGAGCACTTTCACCGGCTGTTCGCGGACACCTGCCGCGTCGAGCGCGGCCTCGATGCCTTCCTTTTTCCGGTGCACCACCATCCAGTGCACTTTCTGGTCGGCTGACATGCCCGCCGTCGGATCCTCTTTTTCTTTTCCTCCCTCCTCCCTCCTCCCTGCTCCCTGCACGTCGTAGTGCTCAATAAACCGCTGCAATGCGTCTGACCGCCGATTGAAGATCAAGTCGTCGGCGAGCGCGCGCTCCGTGTCGGGAATCTCGGAGTACGGCGTGATATGCACCGGATTCACGATCGCCATGTCCAGGCCGGCCTCGACGCAGTGGTGCAGCATCACCGAGTTGAGCACGCCGCGCGCGGAGGGCGCGAGGCCGAAGCTGACGTTGGAAACGCCGAGTGACGTGTACACGCCCGGCAGTTCCCGCTTGATGAGCTTGATGCCCTCGATCGTCTCGACGGCTGAGTTGATCCACTCGGCGTCGCCGGTGGCGAGCGTGAACGTGAGGTCGTCGTAGATGAGGTCCTCGGGCTTCAGTCCATACTCGCCGACAACGATGTCGTAGATCGTCTTCGCCACTTCGAGCTTGCGTTCGCGCGTCTTGGCCATGCCGATGGGGTCGATCGTGAGCGCAACAAGCGCGGCGCCGTGTTTCTTGGCGAGCGGCACGACTTTGTCGATGCGCTCGCGGCCGTTCTCCATGTTGATCGAGTTGATGATCGCGCGGCCAGGAATGTGCTCGAGCGCTGCTTCGATCACGCTCGCCTCGGTGGAGTCGATCATGATCGGCGCCTCGACGCTCATCGACAGCAGCTTTACCACCTTCGACATCTGCTCGGCTTCGTCAGCGCGCTCGGTGAGCGCGACACAGACGTCCAGCACGTGCGCGCCGCCGTCCACCTGCTCCTTGGCGACGTCGAGAATACCGTCGTAGTCGTCGGCGAGCAGCAGACGCTTCACCTTGCGCGAGCCCTGACTGTTGACTCGTTCACCGATCAAGAGCGGGGCGGGTTCCTGACGCAGCGTCGTCGCGCGCATTGCCGAGCTGACCGACGGCGGATGCGGCTCCGCGCCCGGCTTCTTGCGTGCCGCTTCGACGGCGCGCACGCGAGCGACGATCTCCCTGAGATGCTCAGGCGTCGTGCCGCAACAACCGCCAACGATGCTGACACCGTACGAGGACACGAAGTCGCCGAGCATGTCGGCCATCGGAGCCGGCTCGAGCGGATACACTGCGTCGCCCGTGCCAGTGTTGAGCGGCAAGCCCGCGTTCGGGATGCACGAGATCGGCAGCATGCCGTGCGTGGTCAGGTAGCGAATCGGCTCGCGCATGTGCTCGGGGCCCGTCGAGCAATTCAGGCCGATCACGTCGACGTTCAGTGATTCGAGCGTCACCAGCGCGCTCGCGACGTCGGTGCCCAGCAGCATCCGGCCGCTGGTGTCGAGCGTGACCTGCGTCTGGATCGGCACGCGGAAGCCCAAATCCGTGAACAGGCGCTCGAAGCCCGTGACCGCGGCCTTCACTTCGAGAATGTCCTGCGACGTCTCGACGAGCAGCACGTCCACGCCGCCCTCGACCAGTGCCTTGGCCTGCGCGTAGCACGTGTCCTCGAGGGCCCTGAACGTGATCTTCGAGAGCACCGGATCGCTGCTGGAGGGGAGCATGCCGGTGGGCCCGATCGAGCCGGCGACGAAGCGCGGCCGGTCCTTCGTGGCGAACTTGTCACACGCGGCGCGTCCGAGCTGCGCGGCCTTCACGTTCAGCTCGTGCGTTTTTTCTTCGATGCCCCACTCGCGCAGGCGGTGCGGCGTCGATTGGAACGTGCACGTCTCGACGACATCACAGCCGACCGCGAGGAAGGACTCGTGGATCGCCTGGATGACGTCCGGGCGCGTCAGGACGAGATGGTCGTTGCAGCCCTCGAGGGACTTGCCGCCAAAATCGTCCGGCGTGAGGTGGTAGCGCTGGATGTTGGTGCCCATCGCGCCATCGTAGACCAGCACTCGATCGCGGATCGCGTCGAGATATGCCGACTTCAGTGGAAGTGCCTTCATACGGTGTCGCCAAAAGAAAAATGCCCCAAACGCGTAGGCGCCGGAGGCGGACGCTTTAGCAGTTTGTTTAACGTGGCCGCAAGTTGCCGTTAAATCGCCACGAGCTCTGTTGTACTACTAAGGACGATAGTGGCCGACTCAAGTCACAGCAAGCCGATGTCCGGTCGTTCCGTTTCCGATTTCCGATTCTCGATTTCCCGATCTTTCGTGCGGCCGACTACGTCGGCACGACCTGCCAAGCTCCGAGTGAGCGCAACCAAGCGCGACCTCTCCAGCGGCAAGACCAATTCCGCCACCACCGAACGCTGAAGCATCGCCGGGATCGCGGCGACTGGGTCGCCGCCGTGATAGAGAACCAATGATCCGCCGGGCGCGAGCTGGATGGCCGCGGCGTCGCCCGCCGACGCGATCGCCAGGTCGCGGGCGACCACTGCGACAATTGGGGCCGACTCCGAGGCAACTTCGCAGGCTTCGAGCAACGTCGGCACCACGTGCGGCGAGAATCCGTTCGACGCGTACGACTGCGCCAATCCTTCGAGGAGCGCCGCGTCCGTGCCCACCAGGATCACGTTCATCAAGTCACTCCGTTAAGGCTGCGACGATTCGCCTGACATTTGCTTCGGTCACGCCATCGAGGCGGACGACCTTGGTGCGCGATGTCGCACCGGAGATAATGGTTATCGCCTTGGCCGGAACACCGAAAGTGCCGGCCAGCACTTTCACCAGCATTTCGTTGGCCGCGTTGTCCACCGGAGGCGCGGTCACCCGGACCTTGAGCGCATCTCCGTGGATTCCCACGACGCCGCTGGCGGAAGCTCGCGGCTGGAGGCGCACCGGGAACTGCACGCCACCGGTCACTGGCGTCACGCGCAGCATGCGTCAGGTCAGGACGCTCTGCAGCAGGCCCAGCAGCAGGAATGCCAACAACGGCGAGATGTCCACGGGACCGAAGGCGGGCAGCATCCGGCGCAGCGGCGCCAGCATCCACTCGGTGAGACCGAACGTCCAGCGCACGTACTTCGAGTACGGCGAGATCCCGAACCACGACGACACCACGCGGATGAGGAGCGCCAGCCGCAGCAGACCAAACGTCCACGCCACCGCCACGCGCCACGCACCGCCGGGACTGTCCATCGCATACGAGGCCTGGCGCGCGAGTCCGGCCACGAATTGCAGCAGCGAAACGGCGATGAGACCGCCAACGACGACGAACACCAGCGTCCACCACGGTGCGCTGCTCGGCTGGCCACCGGCGCGCACGATTCGTGCCTCCACCGGCCTCATGAGGGGATCCACGAACTTTCGGAAGAACTGGGCGACCGGACCAAACGGGTTGATGCGTCGCGTGCGCACCAGCCAATCCACCAGGGCGATGACCGCAGCTGCGGCGCCCACCCAGAACAGCGCCTGCCTGACGACGCCAACGAGGGCGACGTAGAGCTCCATGCCCGCAATCTACCGCGAAAAGAGCAGCAGCACGCCGCTCACCAGACCGATGGCGATGATCACGCCGCGCACCAGCCCCTGTGGCAAGCGCTGCGCTGTGCGCGAACCGATGTATCCGCCCACGACCGCCCCGCCGGCCATCGCCAGCGCTACCGGCCAATGGACGAGCTTCGTGAAGGCGAACATGGCCGCCGCCACGAAATTCATGCACAAGCCGCCCCAGTTCTTGAGGCCGTTCATGCGGTGGATGTTGCCCAGCCCCATGAAGCCCAGGGCGGCCAGCATCAGGATGCCGACGCCCGCGCCGAAGTAGCCGCCGTAGACGGAGACGGCAAACTGGTAGCCAAGCACCGAAACCGGAGGCCGGGTACTGGTGAGCGCGATGTCACGCGTTGGGTCGCCGTCGTACCAGTCGCTGGCTTGTCCTGCGGCTTGGTGGCGGCGCAGCCAACGCATGGCCGGACGCTGGATGAGGAACAGGAACGTGGCGCCCAATACGAGCCAAGGCACCAGGGCCTTGAACCGGTCGGCGGGGGTGACCAACAGCAGCCATGCGCCCACCGCGCCGCCGGCGATACTCGGGAACGCGAAACCCAAGGCCCAAGGGCGGGACCCCTCGATGTGGCGGCGGTAGCCCCACATGCTGCCCATCGCGCCTGGCACCAACGCGACTGTGCTCGTGGCGTTGGCATCCACCGGCGGGATCCCGGCAGCCACCAAGACCGGGAACGTGACCAGCGTGCCCGCGCCGGCCACCGAGTTCATGATGCCCGCAACCATCGCGGCAACCACGACCAGCGCGAGTTCGAGAGGTGGCAATGTTGCCGACGAAAGGGGGCCAGTAGATTCCTGCACGCGCGAATTCCCGCTATGCGCGCGATACTCTACGGAGAACGTAGCATGAGTGCCACGCAGGCAAAGACGGGCGGCAAGGACGACGCCAAAGCAGCGACGTCCGCCGCGGTCGACATCAAGGACGGCCGGTCCGGCAAGTCCTATTCGGTTCCGATTCTCGAGCCCGGCACGGAAGGCGACACCGCTATCCGCGCCATGGATTTGCGCCAGGTGAAGGTCAAGGACGACGAGTTCGGCTTGATGACCTACGACCCGGCGTTCATGAACACGGCGTCGTGCAAGAGCGCCATCACGTTCATCGACGGCGACAAGGGCATCCTGCGCTACCGCGGCTATCCCATCGAGCAACTGGCCGAACAGGCCACGTTCCTTGAGGTGGCGTGGCTGCTGCGCGAAGGCGAGTTGCCGACGCAGCCGGAGTACGACAAATGGGTGCACGACATCACGTACCACACGTACGTGCATGAGAACATCAAGGGCTTCCTCACCGGATTCCGCTACGACGCGCATCCGATGTCAATGCTCTGCAGCGTCGTCGCCGCGCTCTCATCGTTCTATCCGGAAGCCAAGCACATCGAAGACGTGCAGCAGCGCGAGATCTCGATCGTCAGGCTCCTGGCAAAACTCCCGACCCTGGCGGCGTTTTGCTATCGCCATTCCAAGGGCCTTCCGTTCATCTACCCCGACAACGATCTCAGCTATGTCGAGAACTTTCTCTCGATGGTGGCCCGCATGTCGGAGCAGAAGTACGAGGGCAACCCGGTCTTCGTGAAGGCGCTGGAGGTGTTGTTCATCCTGCACGCCGATCACGAGCAGAACTGCTCGACCAACGCCGTCCGCGCCGTGGGCTCCAGCCACGTGGACCCGTTCTCGGCGGTCGCGGCCGGCATCGCGGCGCTGTACGGCCCGCTGCACGGCGGCGCCAACGAGGCGGTGCTGCGCATGATCAGTGAGATCGGGCACCCGAAGAACGTCCCCGCGTTCATCGATGAGGTGAAGAGCGGAAAGGGCAGCCGGCTGATGGGCTTTGGCCACCGCGTGTACAAGAGCTACGACCCGCGCGCCAAGATCGTGAAGAAGCTGGCGGACGAGATCTTCAAAGTCGTGGGCATGGACAAGGACCTCGAGATCGCGCTCAAGCTCGAGGAGGCGGCGCTCAACGACGACTACTTCGTGTCGCGCAAGCTGTACCCCAATGTCGACTTCTATACGGGATTGATCTATCGGTCGATGGCATTCCCGACCGAATTCTTCACCGTGCTGTTCGCGGTGGCGCGCACGGCTGGCTGGCTGGCGCAGTGGGAAGAAATGCTGAACGACAAGGAGCAGAAGATCGCGCGGCCGCGGCAGATATACGTCGGCAAGCCGGAGCGCCCATACAAGTCTGCCGTCGTTAACAAGTTTCCCAAGACGCGGAAATAAGACGGCCGGGAAGAATTTTCCCTAATCCCGCCGTCTTGGTTGTCCCGTTTCCCTCCTCCCCATTCCCGTCTTGCAGTTTCGTGAACAGGGGCATTCTTCGCACCGGGCAACTCGCGCCGTGCACACCCGTGCCCCGAGTTCCATCAGCGCCTGATTGTGCGCCCACGTTTCCCGGCCGGTGCGCGGCAGTATTGACTCCGCAATCGCCCAGAGCCGCTTGGCTCCGCGAGTCGTCCTGAAATCCGCTCGCGGCGCAAACGCCCGTCGCAATACACGCGCGACGTTCGTGTCAACGAGTGCCGCGCGCTTCTCGAACGCGAACGAGGCCACCGCGCCGGCGGTGTAAGCCCCCACGCCGGGCAGCCGGCGCAGCTCGGACGGCTCGGACGGCAGGGTTCCGCTCACGCGACGCGACGGTGCGTGGAGATTCCGCGCGCGGGCGTAGTAGCCAAGCCCTTCCCACGATTCGCGCACCTGTCGCGGTCGCGCGGCGGCCAGCGCCTCTATCGTCGGGAATCGCTCGATGAACGCCTCATAGAAGGTCAACACCCGCGACACCTGCGTTTGCTGCAGCATCGCCTCCGACACCAGCACGTGGTATGGATCGCGCGTTTCGCGCCATGGCAGCGAGCGTCCGTGTTTCCGGAACCATGCGCGCACCGCGCGGCTGAATCGGGACGCGCGCGTGATGTCCACATCCGCGCGGCGCCGCTGCTTCACTCCGGAGTCCAGGCCGGCGTCGCGGCGAACAGTCCGTCCGTGACGCCAACGCGGTGGGCCAGAGCCAGGCCGATCGCGATGCTTGTCACGCCAGCCAGCACGCGGAACCCGCGCTCGAACCGTACCGCGCGCGCCGGCGCAATCACGGCCGGGACGGCGAAGAGCAACGTGATGCTCGCCATTCCGCCCACGGTGCCGACACAGAAACACAGCAGGTACACAAACGCTGAGAGCGCCGAGTCCGTGGCGCCGAGCACGAGCAGCGCCAGCACGGCGGATCCCGCAAGGCCATGCATGACGCCGATGGTGAAAGGCCGGGAAGTGGGCACCACGGCCTGCGCACCGCGCAGCCGCATCGACCGCACGCCCAGTCCGATCAGCATCAGCGCCACGAGAAACTCAAGGGTCAGCGCCAGCCGCACGGGCATCGGGAGCTTGAACAGCACCAGCGCGCCGCCGACGAGCAGAACGCTCAAGGAGTGCCCCGCGCCCCACCACCCGCCCACGATCGCCGCTCGGCGCGCCGACGGTCCACCGGCAACGAGCGTGCCGATGGCGGCGATATGATCAGCGTCCGTGGCGTGGCGCATGCCCAGGACGAAGCCGAACGCGAGCGCGGGGAGCGGCGAAATCATGGCGGGGTTGGCGTGAAGTTAGCGGCGCGTCATCTTCCACGCCCATGACTGCCAGCTCCATTCGTGCGCGCTCGTTGGCCGGCGCGCTTGCGCTGCTGCCCTTCACGATCGGGGTGATCCCGCATCCGGCGCCCAGGGCCGGTGAACCTGCCGATAGCCACCTCTCCAAAGGCGAGTACTCGTACACCGTCGCGTCAGCGCCGACACTGGTTCAAGTTGCGCAGCCGCAAACCCTGGCCCCGACAACGATCTCGCCGTCGCCCTCGGCCGGCGCCCGGTTCGTTCGCCTGTGGGAGTACGTCGGCCTGCTCGTGGTGCTCGGCGTGATCGTATTCGTTCATGGAGTGTTGCCGCCGCTCGCGTCGCGCGGCGTGCAGACGGCGGACGCAGCACAGGCGGCGCGCGGCTTGGGTCAGATTGCGGCGGCGTTCTACTTGCTGGCGGCCGCATTCCGCCTCGCGCTCCAAGCTGGGACAATCCGGGTGGCTGAGGCTGCGCCCCTCCGCGGAATCGCTGAAATCGTCGCGCGAACGAGTTGGGGACAAAGTTGGTTGATCGGCGCGATCGGTGCGCTCCTCGTCATCGTCGGTTTCTGGCTGCGGATGCACAAGCTCGCGGCGGGATCGCCGACCGCGCTCACCGGCGCACTGGCGATGACGCTGTCACCCGCGCTGTCGGGACACGCTGCCGCGGCCAAGTGGTTCATCCCGAGCGTGACGCTCGATGCGTTGCATGTCGCGTCCATCGGCGCGTGGCTCGGCACGCTTGCCGTCCTGGTGATCATCGGCATTCCGGCCATGGCGCGCGTGAAAGACAGGAACGCCGACGCAGCCGTGAGCGCCCTGGTGAATTCGTTCCATCCGATCGCGCTGCTGGGCGCGCCGCTCGCTGTGTTCGCCGGAGTCGGGTCGAGCGCTCTGCGGCTCGGATCGATCTCTGTGCTCACGTCGTCGCGCTATGGCGAGGTGTTGATCATCAAGCTGGTGGCAGTCCTGCTGGTGGTGTCGTTTGGCGCGTGGAACTCCATGCGCTCCAGGCGCCGACTCGGAACGCCGCACGCGACAGCAAGCCTGCGCCGCACCGCACTGACGGAAGTGGTGCTTGCCGCACTGGTGCTGTGGGTCACGACCGATCTCGTCGCCACGCCCGTGCCGACCGAACTCCACGCGCCATGACCGCAGTGATCGCCAAGCCATTCATGATGGACGCAGCCGCGCCAGCGTGGCCGATTTCGTTTGCGGAAATCCTGGCTGCGAAGGAGCGCCTGTCGCCGTTCCTGACGCCCACGCCGCTGCGGCACTACCCGCTGCTCGATACCCACGTCGGCGGCGGCACGTCACTGCTCATCAAGCATGAGAATCATCAGCCCACGTGCTCGTTCAAGGTCCGCAACGGACTGTCGTTCGTGACGGCGCTGTCTGCCGAGGAGCGCAAGCGCGGCGTGGTGGCGGCATCCACCGGAAACCACGGCCAGGGCATCGCCTACGCGGCGCACCTGCTCGGTGTCCGCGCCACGATTTGCGTGCCGGTTGGAAACAACCCGGAAAAGAGCATCGCGATGAAGAGCTGGGGCGCGACTGTCGTCGAGGCCGGCACGTCGTACGACGACTCGGTGGACGCCATGCTGCGCATCGCGCGCGACGAAGGGCGCGTTGTGGCGCACTCCACGAACGATGCGCGCGTGCTGGCCGGCGCCGCGACCATGTCGCTGGAGATGATGGAACAGTCTGGCGGCCTCGACGCCGTCGTGATCGCGGTCGGCGGCGGGTCACAGAGCGTAGGCGCGCTCACCGTCGCGCGAGAATTGGCCCCCGGACTTCCCGTGTATGGCGTGCAGACTGCCGGCGCGCCGGCGATCCACGATTCGTGGCACGCAAAGGCGACATTGCGCACCGACAAGGCCGACACTTTCGCCGAGGGAGTGGCGACGCGTCAACCATATGGTATGACCTTCGCGACACTGACGGCCGGCTTGTCCGGGTTCGTGACGGTGACCGACGCCGAGGTGGCCGAGGCGATTCGGTTGATCCTCAAGCTCAGTCACAACCTGGTGGAAGGCGCGGGCGCGCTTGGGGTTGCCGGCGCGATCAAGCTCCGCGACCATCTGAAGGGCAAGCGAGTGGGGGTCATCTTCTCCGGCGCGAATCTCGATACTGCGGTCCTTCGCCGGATTCTGGCGGGAGAGCTCTGAGTCAGTCCCGAACCACAACGGACACTGCTGATCGCTCCGCGATAGAAGGTCGAACCATCAGCGCCCTCAAGTTGTCAGACTGACATGTTCGACAACCTGCTGCGGGATCTCCGCTACGCTGTCCGCGCCTCAGGGAAGTGGGAATCGGGAATAGGGCAACTACAACGGTGGGAAGGGGAAGGGGAAAGGGAAAGGGAACGAACCAACTGGCACGGATTTGGTGACGCGATTCAGGCCGGTCGCTGCATCCTTGACGCGTGAGTTTGGGCGTCATTCGCGACTATCGCGACCTGCTGGTTTGGCGAGCGGCTGTTGACTTCGCAGTCGAGTGCGAGAGCGTCGCGCGCCTTCTGCCTCCTTCCGCGGCGCACGTTGCCAACCAGATCCGGAGGTCGTCTCTGTCCGTTTCCGCGAACATCGCCGAAGGAAACGGAAGGTTCTCCCGCGCCGACTATTTGCGGCACCTGTCAATAGCGAATGCTTCCCTTCGGGAAACGGAGAGTCACCTGTACTTCATCCGCCGTGTTTTCGGAGAAACCGATGCGCTCAAGCGGGCTCTGGAGTTGGCATTGCAGACCGTCAGGCTCCTCGCCGGTCTGGTTCGCAGCCTTCGCGGCAAGGGGCGCGTCGGGTGACCATTCCCTTTCCCTTTCCCTTTCCCGCCGTTGTAGTTGCCCCTTTCCCCTTTCCCCTTTCCCCTTTCCCGCCGTCGCAGTTACGAAACCTTCCTCGTCTTCCGTTTGAGAAAATCCATGAGGATGAACTGTCCCAAAGTCATGGTGGTCGTGAAGTACGCCTTTCCCCGGCAAATCTCGGAGACCTTTTTCACAAACTCGACCAGCGCGCGGTCGCGCGCGAGCATGAACGTGTTGATCATCACGCCGCTGCGGCGGCACAACGCCACTTCCCGCAGCGTCTGCGCGATCACCGTCGTGTCCAAGCCGAACGAATTCTTGTAGACCTGCCCGTTGGGCATGGTCAGCGCGCTGGGCTTGCCGTCGGTGATCATGATGATCTGGCGCATGTCCTTCTTCTGCGCGAGCAACAGGCGACGCGCCAGCTTGAGCCCCTCGGCCGTGTTCGTATGGTACGGGCCCACCTGTGCGCCAGCGAGCGCTGGGAGCGGGATTTCCTCCGCCGAATCATGGAAGAGCACAACCTTGAGTGAGTCGCCGGGGAACTGCGTCTTGATCAGGTGCGTCAGCGCCAGCGCGACTTTCTTGGCAGGCGTGAAGCGATCCTCACCGTACAGGATCATCGAGTGCGAGCAGTCGAGCATCAATACCGTGGCACACGATGACCGGTACTCGGCTTGGTGCACCATGAGGTCGCCGTAGTCGAGGTCGATCGGCACTTCGAGTTTCCCGTTGCGCGCCATCGCACGCTTGAGCGTCTCGTTGACGTCCAGGTTGAGAGTGTCGCCGAACTCGTACGGCTTGCTCCAGCCGTCGGTCTCGATGCCGGTGGCGAGGTACGGCGTGTCGTGGCTGCCGAAGCTGGATTTGCCGAACGAGCCCAGCAGGTTGCGCAGGGTCTTGTAGCCGAGGAAGTCGACGCCTTTTTCGGTGAGCGAGAACTGCACGTCTCGTGCGGCGGCGCGTGCCACGCTACCGGGTCCCTGCATCTGCTGATGGCCGGCCGGCATCTGCGGCGGCTGCGTCGCGTTGAGGTAGCCCTCTTGAACCAGCCGCTGGATCAGGTCGTCGAGCAGCTTGGCGAGTTGCGCCTGCGATTCCGGCGTGCCTTCGCCGCGCAGCGCCTTGAGCATTTCCGGTGTGAACTGGCTGGAGGCCATGAGCGCTTCGATGATGGCCTGGCGGAGCGCATCCATGGTGCGATCGCCGCCATCTTCGCCGTCCTCGAATCCGAAGTGCGATTGCTCGCCGCCGCCGGCGAACCCCGACTGGAGCAGGAAATCGGCGAGGTTGTCCAGCAACGCCTGAAGGTCGATCGCATCGGCGGCTTCGGGGCTGAACTTGGCGTAGGTGTGGCGGCGCACCCGTTCAGGATACGCGCCGCCGGGCATCGGGCGGTAGTGCCCATCGCCCGCAGGGCCGTCGGGTAGTCATCGGCACGCCAGCTATCCTGAACCAACAATTTGCTTTAGTTCGGGATACGTGCTAAACTGAACTAACGAAAACAGCGGAGTTTCAGGCTGCCCGGCACCTTTCTCGACCTTGTGTGGCGACACGATCCCACCATCCATGCGCCGCCCCGGTATCGGCGCGCATGCCGGTACCGGGCGTTCGTGCCGGTCAAGCTTGCCGACATCGCCGTCACCCTGGATGCCGAAACGGCCGGCGCGGCGTCCGAGGCGGAGACCGCCATTGCGGCGCTCAACGGCCGGGCGTGGCCGGCTCTGGCGCCGCTGGCGCGCCTGCTGTTGCGCACGGAATCCGTTGCGTCCTCCAAAGTGGAGGGGCTCCAGCTCGGGGTGCGCGAGCTGGCGCGCGCCGAAGCGCGCGCTGATGCCGGGCGCAAAGTGGGACCCACCGCCCTGGAGATCCTGGCCAACATCGACGCCATGGAACTCGCCATCGAGCAGGCGGCGGCGACGGCGGCCTTCAGGCCGGCCGACATCATCGCCATTCACAAGCGCCTCATGGTGGCGTCCGCCACGCCACGGCTGGCCGGCAAGCTGCGCGCTGTGCAGAACTGGATCGGCGGCAATGACCACAATCCGTGCGGCGCCGATTTCGTGCCGCCGCCGCCCGAACACGTCGGCCGCCTGCTCGGCGACCTGTGTCGCGCCGTCAACGATGCGAGGCTGCCGCCAGTCGTTCAGGCCGCGCTCGTGCACGCCCAGTTCGAGACCATCCACCCGTTCCACGACGGCAACGGACGAATCGGTCGCGCGCTGATTCATGTGGTCCTCAAGCGCCGCGGCCTTGCACCGTCTTATGTGCCGCCGACCAGCGTCGTCCTGGCCGCCACGCGTTCCGGCTACATCGCGGGACTGACCGACTTTCGCGGCGACGACATTGCGGCGTGGATCCGCCGATTCGCGGGCGCAGCGTACACCGGTGCTCGACTGGCGCAGGAGTATCTCGACGCCGTGCAGGCGCTGGGCGAGCGCTGGCGTGGGCGGCTGTCCCGCCGAGCGGCCCCGCGCGAAGGCGCGGCCGCGTGGGCCGTGATTGACGTGCTGCCGGCGCATCCCATGATCACCGGCCCGGTCGCCATCGCTGCCACCGGCCGGGCGCGCGCCGCCGTCTATCAGGCGATCAAGCAGCTGGTGGACGCCGGCGTGCTGGCGCCGGCGTCCAAGTCGCGCCGCGGTCAGGCATGGGAAGCCCTGGGACTTCTGGAGTTGCTCGAAGGGCTGGAGGCCGGGCGATCGCCGAGGGTCCGCGGTTGATCGCGTCGAATCCGTTTGGCGTCTTGCGCCACCGCAACTTCCGCCTGTTCTGGTTCGGCCAAACGCTGTCGCTGATCGGAACGTGGATGCAGAGCATGGCGCAAGGATGGCTGGCGCTGGAACTCACCGACAATGCATTCCTGGTGGGCCTCGTGGCGTCGGCCGGCTCGCTGCCCATCGTGTTGTTCTCGCCCTACGCCGGCGTGCTCGCGGACCGCCACAATCGCCTGCGGCTCCTCAAGATCTGCCAGACGCTGCTGCTGCTGGAAGCGTCGCTGCTCTTCTGGTTCACTTGGACGGGCCGCATCAACATTGACTGGCTGCTGGTGCTGGCGCTGATCGCCGGTACCATCAGCTCTCTGGAGATCCCGGCGCGTCAGTCCATGGTGATTGAACTCGTGGGGCGCGACGACTTGCCGCAGGCGATCGCGCTCAATTCCAGCGGATTCAACCTGGCGCGCATCGCCGGACCCGCGTTGGCGGCACTGGTGATTTCGCGCTTCGGGCTCGCGTGGGCATTCGCGTTCAACGCCCTCAGCTTCTTCACGGTGCTCGCCAGCTTGTTCATGGTCAGCTTGCCGCCGCGGCAACCGGCGCCCGTATTGGTGCGTCCGCTGGAGGGTATTCGCGAGAGCGTGCGGTACATGCGTGATACGCCTCTCGTAGCCGCTCTGATGAAGGTCGTGACGGTCTATTCGATCCTCGGCGTCCCGTACTTGACGCTCATGCCTGTGTTCGCGCGCGACCGGCTTGGCCTCGGAGCCGGCGGGTACGGTTTGTTGCTGGCGTGCGTTGGCGTTGGCGGCTTCGTGGGCGCAATCGTGATCGCCGCGAGCTCGGGGCGCCAGCCCGGCGTCAAGTCGCTCATCATCGCATCCTATGCGTTTCCGGTTCTCCTCATCGCCCTCTCTGCCACACGCGAGGTGCATGTGGCATACTTGCTGCTCTTTGCCGCGGGGGCAGCCATGATTGTCAACGGCGCAGTGTCCAACGCCGTGCTGCAGCACAGCGTCCCGGATCATCTGCGCGGCCGGTTGATGGCGGCGTACTCGTTCGTCGTGGTCGGCCTGGCGCAGACCGTGGGATCGTTTGGCGCCGGCGTTGTGGCGCGCGCCTTCGGCGTCCAATGGGCGATCGCCATGGGCGCCATCGTCATGCTGGCCTACGGCGTCTACGCCTTCCGCCGTCCACCCTTCCGTGCCGCTGCGCCGGCAGCATAGCGCCGTGTACTCCACCTGCCTCTTCTGCCACAGCGAACTCGGCGCCAACGAGGTGATCGAGCGGTTTCCGGTAGGCCGGCGGCTGGCGTTCGACAGCACCAAAGGCCGGTTGTGGGTCGTGTGCCGCAAGTGCGAGCGCTGGAACCTCACCCCGATCGAAGAGCGGTGGGAAGCGATCGAGGATTGCGAGCGCCTCTTCGAATCAGCGCGATTGCGCGTGGCCACCGACAACATCGGCTTGGCGCGCCTGCGCGAAGGTCTGGAGCTGGTGCGCGTGGGAACGGCACTCCGTCCCGAGTTCGCCGCGTGGCGCTACGGCGATCAGTTCGGCAAGCGTCGCACGAGAAACATCATCTATACGTCAGCGGGCATCGTGCTCGTCGGCGGCGTTATGATCGGTGGCATGACCAGCGGACTGATCGCCGGCGGCGGATGGGGCATGTACCAGGGCGTGAAGGGGTTGTACGACATCATCGATCAGCGTCGTACCCGACTTCGCCTGACGCTGCCCGAAACGGGCGAGCTTGTGACCCTTCGCAAGTACCACATCAATCACTCGGAGCTGACCCGCATGGAGACGGATTGGCGGCTGCGCCTCTCCTATCTCCCGCCGGACACAGGCCTCACAAAGGACTCGTACAAGTCGATCGACGTGACCGGACCGGACGCACTGCGCATCGCCGGTCAGCTGCTCCCGAAGATCAACTCCTCAGGCGGAAGCAAGAAGGAGGTGCAGGACGCGGTGCAACTCGTGAGTCAGTATCCGGATACCGACCGTCTCTTCAAGAGCCAAGCCAAGTCGGCGCCGCGCCGCTACCCGACCGAGGCCAAGTTTCCGTCGAGCGCCGCCATCTTCAAGCTGCCGCTCTACGTCAGGCTCGCACTCGAAATGTCCTCACACGAGGAACAGGAGCGACGCGCCCTCGAGGGCGAACTCGCGCTGCTGCAAGCAGCGTGGCGTCAGGCTGAGGAGGTGGCGAACATCGCCGACGACATGTTCCTGCCTGAAGGCACCGACGCGAAGCTGGAGGAACTCAAGAAGCGAGGTTGAACCGCGCGCGCGCCGCCGCCACTACCACGTCGGCCGCCGCCGGAATCCCAAGATTCGCCGTATCGATGCAGAGGTGGTAGTTCTCCAGCGCCAGCCAGTCGCGGCCCCAGTGGCGCCGTACGTACTTCTCGCGCTGCTTGTTGGTCTTCACAACCTCGGCTTCGGCCGTCGCGGGATTCAGGCCGCGGTGCTTGATGGCGTAGTCGACCATCGCCGCCAGCGGCGCGTGGCAGAACACGTGCAGCGCGTCGGACCGTTCGGCCAGCATGCACTGCGCCCCGCGGCCGACCAGTACCGCGTCGCCCTGTTGCACGGCTTCCTCGATCACGCGCTGCGTCACCGCGACGAGGCGTTCTTCGGGGAGTTCCACCAGGCTCGTGTCGGCGAGCGGCATCGCCAGTTCCGGCGCCGACAGCGTCATGGACGACGCGATTCGCTCGGAGAGTGACGGCACCTTCTCGTCGCGCGACGAAATCTCAGAGACCGAAACGCCCAACCGGGCGGCGACTTCGTCCACCACGGCGTTGTCGAGCAGCGACCACCCCAGTTGTCTCGCGACGATCGCGGCCACATCGCGTCCGCCGGACCCGAACATGCGCGAAACGGTGATGATCATGACCGCGACGCTCTCAGCCGTTACGAGAGGTTCCCGCCGAACGGATCACTGGGCCGACGGCGCGGTTCCGGCGCTGCACGGCCGTACTCGCCGGCGTCGTTGCGCGAGATGCGCTTGCGCGCCACGAGCGCTTCGAGCACCAACTCGCAGGCGGCCACCGCCAGCGCGGGATCGCTGTCCGGCGCCAGGCCGGTCGAGTGGACGATGTCTAGCAGGCCCGGCACGATCTCGAACCCCTTGTACACGAGCTTCGACTTGGCGTCGTCGTCCACGAGCAGCGCGCCGCCTTCGTCGAACCACATGATGATGTCGTCGGTATTCACGCCGCCGGCACGATCCTGAAAGGTGCCGTCCGCCGCCCGCCGGATCAGTTCCTTGGCGATCGTAGCGCCGCCAACGAGTTCGCCTTCGTATTCCAGTTCGATCTTGCCGGTAATCGCCGGCAGCGCCGCGTACACGTCGGACACGCGCGGCACGACTTCCTCATCGCCCGCCGTCACCGTGCGGCGTTCGGCGTTCGAGATGACGTTCTCCATGACCGTGATCGGCAAGCGCTGCGACACTCCGGAACGGCGATCGATGCGACGATCCACGCGCGCTTCGAACGCGATGCGCTCGATCAGTTCCGAGATGAAATCCGGCACGCGCACCGGGCGATGGTCGCGGTCGGCCCAGGCCTCCTGCTTCGTGATCTCCATGCCGAGGTCGACGGACGCCGGGTAATGCGTGAGGATCTCGCTGCCGATGCGGTCCTTGAGTGGCGTGATGATCTTGCCGCGCGCGGTGTAGTCCTCGGGGTTGGCCGTGAAGACGAGGAGCACGTCGAGTGGGAGACGCACCGGATAGCCCTTGATCTGGACGTCGCCTTCCTGCATCACGTTGAACAGGCCCACCTGCACCTTGCCCGCGAGGTCCGGCAGCTCATTGAGCGCGAAGATGCCGCGATTGGCGCGCGGCAGCATGCCGTAATGGATGGTCAGCTCATCCGAGAGCAGGTGCCCGCCGCGCGCGGCCTTGATCGGGTCCAGATCGCCGATCATGTCGGCGATGGTGACGTCCGGCGTGGCGAGCTTCTCGACGTAACGCTGGTCGCGGTGCACCCACGCGACCGGTGTGTCGTCGCCCAGTTCCTCGATCTTGGTGCGACCGTACTTTGAGATCGGCGTGAACGGATTGTCGTTGATCTCGCTTCCAGCGATGATCGGCATGGTCTCGTCGAGTAGCGAGACGAGCGAGCGCAGAATGCGCGACTTGGCCTGACCGCGAAGGCCGAGCAGGATGAAGTTGTGCTTTGAGAGCAGCGCGTTGACGATCTGCGGCATCACGCTGTCCTCGTAACCGAGGACGCCAGGAAACAGGGGGGCGTCGACGCAGAGGCGCGCCAGAAGGTTCTGCCGCAACTCGTCCTTCACCGATCGCCTTGCCCGTCCTTCCACTCCGAACGGCGAGCGCCTCAACTCACCAAGCGTCTTTGGCTGCATTACCCAATGCTACCCCAGACTCGGGTGGTGAGGGTAGAGGCGGGAGTTACCCAAAGCCGTAGGCTGGTGTTGTTCAGCACTCAATCAGCCAGGGAGACTTCAACCTGATTGTCGTAGAAGACTGGCCCGTGCCCCATGTCCGTCTCGCGCTGCGACGTCGTCTGGTTCGCGTTGGCTCCGTCCTTCGCCAGCTTGCCCCACCAGACTGACGGCGCCCACGCCACGCCTTCCTTGATCGTGGCCTCCACCCGCGCGACGGCGGTGAACACGCCGCGATCGTTGTGCACCGCAACCCGCATGCCGGGGGCGATGCCGCGCCGCTCGGCGTCCGCGGGATGCAGCAGACACTCCGGTTCGCGCGCCGCGCGCTTGAGCGCGCCGATGTTCACGAATGTCGAATTCAGAAATTGGTGCGCCGGTGATGAAATGAGCGTCAACGGGAACCGCTTCATCAGCGGCGCGTCGCGCTCGGGCGACTCGTACGGCGGCGTATATGTCGGGATCGGGTCCAGCCCCATCTCCTTCAGGCGCCCCGAGTAGAACTCGCACTTGCCGCTCGGCGTCGGGAACCCGCCGTGCTCGTAGGGCAGGTAGGGTTTGGGCAGGTGCATACGCACCCAGCCGCGTTCCATCAGCGCGTCGAACGTGACGCCCTCGAACTTCGGCGACGTGGAGTTGAGCGCTTGCTTGATGATCGCGACGTCGTCGTCGCGGAAGATCGGGTCCGTGAGTCCCATCTTCGCCGCAATGAGCCTGAAAATCTCGGTGTTGGGCTTTGCTTCGCCCACGGGAGCGATCGACGGTCGGTTGAGTGTGACGTAGTGGTGGCCGTACGACAGGTGCACGTCCCAGTGCTCCAGCTGCGTCGTCGCGGGCAACAGGATGTCGGCCCAGTCGGCCGTGTCGGTCTGGAAGTGTTCCAGCACGACCGTGAACAGATCCTCGCGGGCCAGGCCGCGCGTGACTTCGTTGCGATCGGGCGCGACTGCCCCGGGATTGGAGTTGTACACGACCAAGGCTTTCACCGGTGGCCCGCCGACGCCGGCATCGTGGCGCGTCAACGCCTCGCCAAGGCGGATCATGTTGATCGTGCGTACGGGCGGTGACAGGTCCAGCCGATGCAGGGAGGTCTTCTCGAACGCGTAGTTGCCGCTGGTCGAGAGCTGCACGCCGCCACCGGGGCGACGCCAATGCCCCGTCACAGCGGGAAGACACGCGATGGTGCGCACTGCCATGCCGCCGCCGGCGTGGCGCTGAAGGCCGTAGTTCACGCGCAGGAAGCAGGCTTTGGAGCGTCCGTACGCTTCAGCGAGCGCGACGATTGAATCGCGCGACAGCCCCGTGATCCCCGCGACGCGCTTCGGCGTGTACTCCGTGGCGCGCTCGCGCAGTTCCTTCTCGCCCAGCGTGTACGTGGCGAGGTAGTCCTTGTCTTCGAGCCCGCCCGCGAAGATCACGTGCATCATGCCCAGAGCCAGTGCCGCGTCCGTGCCGGGCCGGATGGCGAGCCATTCGTCGCACTGCGCAGCGGTGCGCGTCTTGATGGGGTCGATGCAGATGACCTTGGCGCCTTTCTCGCGCGCCTGCGTGATGAACGGCCACAGGTGCGGATTGGACGTGAGCGTGTTGGTGCCCCACAACAGGATCAGGTCGCTGTGCGGGACGCCCTCGGCGTCGGCCCCCACGTTGGCACCCACCGTCATGCGCATGCCGATGAGGCCTGGCGTGGAGCAGATGGTTCGGTCCAGCTTGGACGCCCCCAGCGTGTGGAAGAGGCGCCGGTCCATGGACTCGCCCTGGACCAAGCCCATCGTCCCCGCGTAGGAGTAGGGCAGGATCGCCTGCGGCCCGTCCGGCGACTTCACGATGGCACCCAGCCGATCGGCGATCTCCGCAATGGCCGCGTCCCATGAGACGCGCTCGAACTGACCCTTTCCCTTGGGCCCCACGCGCCGCATCGGATACTGGAGGCGGTCCTCATGGTAGGTCCGTTCCACGTACCGGTTCACCTTGGTGCACAGGAAACCGTTGGTGAACGGATGTTCCGGGTCGCCGGCCACCTTCACCGCGCGCCCGTCCTTCACCGTCACCAGCATGGCGCAGGTGTCCGGACAGTCATGGGGGCAGGCCCCGCGGACTACGGTGGTCTGGGTCATGCTTGTAGGGGTTTTCTTGACTCTACAGTCGCCAAAATTAAGTTACTCGCAGCAACAACAAGGACCTCGGAACGAGTGCAATTCGGGCAAGCGTTCGTGATGGTTCCCAACTCTCCAAGGAGAATCTGCATGAAGCGCTTTGCTCTCATTGCCGCGGTCGTCGCGGTGTCGGCCTGCGCCAAGGCCGAGGAAAAACCGATGGCGATGGATAGCAGCAAGATGGCAGCCCCGGCCACGGATTCCAGCAAGATGATGGATTCTGCCAAGATGGCGGACTCGGCCAAGGCTCCAGCGGCAGCGACGAAGACCAAGAGCTAGTCCCGGTCGGTCGTCAGGTTGAGAAGGGCGCGACACCACGTCGCGCCCTTTCTTTTCATCGGCTCGTTCTTCTCACACCCGCTGACTGTCGCCGAACCAGCGGAACGCGTCCACCACGCCGGCAGTTGGTGCGACCGTGGGCGCCCATCCCAATTCCCGCTTGGCACGCTCCGAGGAGAAGGGGTTGTCCTCCGCGATGAAATCGATCGCCGAATTGCTGATCAGGTTGAACCTTCCGCCAGTCAACAACCGCAACCCTGACTTGGCGGTCTGGAGCGCGCGGCGCGCCAACCACATCGGCATCGGGACGAAGAAGGGCCGGCGGCCCAACCCCCGGCCCGCCAGCTCGAAGAACTGACGTACCGTCACGTCAAAGTCGTTCGCGAGATTGTAGACATTCCCGCCGGCCCGATCGCTGGTCGCCGCCAGCACCGCGCCCTGCGCCACGTTTGCCGCATGCACGATCGCCAACGTCGAGCGTCCGCCGTTGAGCAAAGGGATGGGCATGTAGCGCAGGAGCGCTGCCATCCGCGGCACGAATTGGCGGTCCCGCTTGCCATACACGACGTCTGGCCGGATGGCGGTGGCCCACACCCGGCCCTGACGGTGGGCGTCCAACACCATCGCCTCCGAGTCCCGCTTGGAACGCGCGTAGTACGCACGTTCCGAGAGCGGCGCCAGCAGCGTGCGCTCGTCGGTCTTCTCACCGCGTTTGGCCGCGTCGTATCTCGAGGCCGAACCGTACACGGCGACGCTGCTCACGTGCAGCAGTCGCGCCTTGGCGCCTTCCGCGGCAGCGATCGCGTTGCGTGCGCCTTCGACGTTGGTGACGCGGTACGCGTCCCAGCCGCCGTGCGTGATGATGTTCGCCGCGGCGTGAAACACCACGTGGCACCCCGTCGCCGCGCGCCGGAACGATGCCTCATCCAGTACGTCACCCATGATCGCCTCGATTCCCGGCAGCAGTCCCTGCGCGCTCGCGTCGGAACGCGCCAACGCGCGCACCGTCCATCCTTGCTCGAGCAGCAGCTCGGCGATGTGCGACCCCACCAGTCCGGTGGCGCCGGTGATCAGCGCGACGGACACGACTTACTTGTCGGCGAAGGGCAGGGCGACGACTTCGGCCTGCGCCTCGCCGGCACTCTGGTCGCCCGAGGCGCCCGCGGCCCAGCGGGCTTTGAGCGTCGCGCCGATCTCGGTTTCGCGGCGCACCATGCCGAGCCCGATGGCGCCCAGCCGCGGCGACGCGACACCGCTCGTGATCTCTCCCACCTGCTTGCTGCTCGAGTCGAACAATGCGGCTTTCACGGGCGGCAACGCGCCGGTGAATTTCAGGCCACGCAGCATGCGGTTCACATGGCCGCGAAAGTGTACGCGCGCCACAACCTCCTGTCCCGTGTAGCAGCCTTTTGTGTACGAGATGGCGTTGAGCGTATCGAGATTCGCTTCCTGCGGCATGGTCGAGTCGTCCATGTCCACGCCCCACTCGGGACGGCCCGCCTCGATGCGCGCGATGTCCCACGCGCCCACGCCCGCCGGCGTCGCGTGCGCGTGCATGGCGGCCGACCATAGCGCGCCGAATGACGCTGCCGGGACGAACAGGTCAAACCCCTCGAGCTCGAGATCGGGCGAGTGCATGACGATGATCGTCGCGCTGTCGCGTGTCAGGGACACATGCGTGTACGCCGGCATGATCGCCAGCGCCGAGGCACCGATGCCGGTCATCTGCTCCACTACGTGACGCGCCTGGACGCCGTACACGCCAAGCGATGAGAGCACGGCCGACTCGTCGCTGTACTTCGCCAGGCGCGGATTGACGTACTTCCTGACGATACCGCTCCAGCCGTCGCGCGATCTCGGCGAGGCGTCCGTGATGAAGTCCGTTTCTGTCCGCAGGATGCGGAGGTCCGAGACGATCTTGCCCTTGGCGCTCAGCGCCGCGGCGTAGAGTCCCTGGCCGGGAAGTATCGTGCCGACGTCGTTGGTCACCAGCCCAGTGAGCACATCTGCCGCCTTGGCGCCGGCGAAACGCATTCGGCCGCGGTGGCTGCGGTTCACGACGATCGCCCGCCGTCTCAGCGCTTCGTACTCGGCCGCCACGTTCGAGTACGTGAGCACAACCGACTGTCCCGCGAGTTCGATCTTCGTTTCTGCGGCGGCCATGTCCCTATTCTATCACCCCCGCGCGGCGTACGACGCGTCGAGCAGATCCACCGGATGGATGACGCGCGTGTCGCTGCCTTCACGCCTCAATCCCGCGCCGATCTGCATCAGGCATCCGGGATTACCCGTTGCCACGAGGTCGGCCTTGGTATTCGCGATGTTCGCGAGCTTCGGCTCCAGTACTGCTGCCGATGTACCGGGTTCGAGCAGGTTGTAAATGCCCGCGGCGCCGCAACACTGGTCCGAGTCCGTCAGCGGCACCAGCGTCAGACCAGGTATCGCGGCCAGCACCGTGAGCGGCGGCGTACTGAGTCGCTGGGCGTGAATCAGGTGACACGGCGCAGCATACGTCACTCGCAGATCCAGGCGCCCACCCTGCATCGGTCCGGCAGCCGCGAGCAGTTCGCTCACGTCGCGCGACTTGGCCGAGATGCGCTGGGCGCGCTCCACCCACTGTGGTTCATCCGCGAGCAGCCGGCCGTACTCCTTGAGCATCGCCCCGCATCCCGCGGCGTTGGACGCGACGAGATCAGCGCCACTACGCTCGAATGCGGCGATGTTGCGCTTGGCCATTCGGCGCGCGCTGTCGAGATCGCCGGCATGCGCGTGCAGCGCGCCGCAGCATGCCTGTCCATCCGCCGCGGCGCAGGTGTAGCCGTTGACCGTCAGCGTGCGCGCGGTCGCTGCATTCGTGTCGGCGTACAGTCCGTCCATCACGCAGCCTTCGAGCACCGCAACCGTGCCGCGCTCACCGCTGCCCTTGGCGACGTACGCCCGCGACCGGCGTGCCGGCCGCGTTGCCTCCAGCATCGCGAACGCCGTGCCCGCGCGACCGGGAAGGAGCTTGGCGATCAGGGCGCCCAGACGCGACGCGCGCACAAACCGCCCGGCGCGCATCGCAGCGCGCATGAGTACCGGACGCGCAAACACTGCCAGCATCATCCGCGCCACGAACGGAAGCGGCTGTCGTTTCGTGAGAGTGGCCCGCGTTGCCTCCAGCAGCTGTCCGTACGGCACGCCGGACGGACACACGGTCTCGCAGGCACGGCACCCCAGGCACTTGTCCAGATGCGCGTGTGCTTCCGGGTCGTCCGGCGAGAGCGCGCCTTCGAGCATGGACCGCATCAGGAACAAACGGCCCCGCGGACTGTCGTTCTCGTCGTCGAGCGCGAGATACGTCGGGCACGCCTGCATGCAGAAGCCGCAATGCACACAGGCATCCAATCCAGCCCGTGCCTCGCTCAGCGGGCTGCCGCTCAATGGCGAAGCCACTCCGAGTCCGAGTCCGAGCCCGACGTCCGATGCCGACATCTGGCTGTTCATTCGTCGCTGCCAAGGATGCCGTCGTTCAGTATCCGCGCTGGATCGAACTTGTCGCGAATGCCGCGCGACAACGCGCTCGGCGCCGAGGGACTCACCAGCGGCCAGGCATCCATCGGCAACGACTCCACGTTCACGGTGCCGTTGAACGCAGTCGCTGCGCGGACCAGCGCCGACGCCTGAGCTTCTCCGCCGTGCGCCACCACGCGGACGACGCCGCGCGCCGGGTTCCCGTGCAGGTGAAATGATTCGAGCACTCGCGCGCCAGTGTCGGCGGCGGTCCACGTATCGCCGAACTGCGACGGCAGTTGTGACCAGCGCCACGAGCCGACGGGCTCGCGCTCCGACGACCGCAGCGCTGGCCAGACGGCCTCATCCACCAAGACGCAGTCGCCGAATCCGCCGATGGCCGCGCGTTGGGCGCGCACGGCGCGCTCATTGCCGCCGAGTGCCACGAGCAGCACAGTGACGTCACCGAACCCGAGTCGCGCGGCAAGCTGCGTATTCACGAGTTCCGATGCCAGCGGCGCGAACGGGAGTGCCCGCAGTCGCGCGGCCAGTTCGTTGAGTCCCGTGCGCGTCGGCGTCAAGGCGACGGCGATTGTCTCTCGATGCTCCGGGCGAGAACGCAGGCGCACGGTCACTTCGGTGATCACGCCAAGCGTGCCCCAGCTTCCCACCATCAACCGCGTGAGGTCGAAGCCCGCGACGTTCTTCACGACGCGGCCGCCGGAACGGACCGTCTGGCCGTCGCCGGTCACGAATTCCATGCCGAGCACCAAGTCGCGCGGCAGTCCCATCGCGTGTGAGAACGGCCCGGTGGTCGCCGTGCTGAGCGTCGCGCCGACCGTGCCATCGTCACTGCCCCACGGATCCAGCGGCAGCCACTGGCCTTCGCGGCTCGTGGCCATCCCGATCTCGGCCAGCGTCGTGCCGGCGCGCACCGTCATCGTCAAGTCGCCAGGAACGTACTCCACGATGCCGCGGTGTTCGGCGAGCGAGAGCGTTTCGTCGGCGTGCACCGGCCGGCCGGCATTCGACCAGCGGCCCGCGCCGCGGACGCGCAGCTTGCGGCCCGCCACGTGCGCCCAGTGCAGCGTCTCGGCGATCATGTACCGGCTCCCGCGGCTCGCGCCCCTGGTGCCATGTGCCACTCGCGGCAACTGTGGATGGGAATCGTCTTGCCGGGGTTGGCGCGGCGCGACGGATCGAACACGTCGCGCAGGTCGCACATGGCCCGCAGCGTCGGCGGCGTAAAGAGCTTGTCCATGTAGCGCAGCTTGTCGAGTCCCACGCCGTGTTCGCCGGTGATGCTGCCGCCGGCGGCGATACACGCTTCCATGATCTCCTGCATTGCCTTATGCACGCGGCCGGCCTCGTCGTGGTCATGCGCGTTGTATGGAATGTTGGGATGCAGGTTGCCGTCGCCGGCGTGAAACACGTTGCAGACGGTCACGCGGTAGCGCGCGGCGATCTCGCTCACCTGCGCCAGGATCGCCGGCAGTTTGGTGCGCGGCACCACGGCGTCCTGCACCACCAGGTGCGGCGACACGCGTCCCATGGCGCCGAACGCCTTCTTGCGGCCCTGCCACAGCTTCATGCGCTCCTTTTCTTCGCTGGCCACCCGGATCGACCGCGCGCCGGCTGCCATGACGAGCGACGACACCGTGGCCACGTCGTCGTCCAGTCCTTCGTCAAACCCGTCGAGCTCGATGAGCAGCACGGCAGCGGCGTCCACCGGATACCCGGCCGCATAGACCGAGGCCTCCACGGCGCGAATGGTGCCGGCATCCATCATCTCGAGTGCGGCCGGCACGATGCCGCGCGCCACGATGGCCGACACGGCGTGCGCGGCGGCGTCGATGGACATGAAGTCGGCGAGCATCGTGCGCACCGCCTGCGGATTGCGTACCAGCCTCACCGTCACGTCCAGCGCCACGCCGAAACAGCCCTCGGAGCCGACGAACGCACCCACGAGATCGTAGCCCGTCTGTTCCCCCGTGGCGTTGCCGAGCGTGACCACCTCGCCGCTGGGCAGAACAGCCGTGACGGCGACCACGTGGTTCATTGTGACGCCGTATTTGAGACAGTGCGGGCCGCCGGCGTTCTCGGCGACGTTGCCGCCGATGGTGCATGCCGCCTGGCTCGACGGATCCGGAGCGTAATGCAGCCCGTGCGGCGCCACGGCGCGCGTCAGAGAGGTGTTCACGACGCCCGGCTCGACGACGGCGAGCTGATTCAGCGTGTCGACGGAAATAATGCGTCGCAGTCGATTCAACCCCAGGAGCACGATGCCGTCGGCGAGCGCGCCACCCGAGAGCCCCGTGCCCGCGCCGCGCGGAACGAACGGCGCATTTGCCCTCGCCAGTTCGCGCACCACCGCGATCACTTCGTCGCGCGAACCCGGAAACACAGCGAGGTTGGGATTGCGCTGGTATCCCGGCAGCGCGTCCGAGCCGTATGCCAGCAACTCACTGGGGCGTTCCAGCACTCGGCGCGGGCCGACGATGGCGCGGAGGCGGTCGGGCAGGGAAAGCACGCCTATATAGTAGTTGTTCTCGGCCGCGCCTTCGGCGCGGATTGACCTGCTCGGCCGCGGCGACGCCGCGG